>NZ_MEHJ01000001.1:4292500-4592500 GCF_001746415.1 Streptomyces agglomeratus | reverse complement strand
GCGATCTCACCGGCCTTCCCGTCGACGAAGAGCCGGAGGCGCAAGCGCAAGCGGAAGCGGAAGCACCGGTCGGGGAAGGCCCAGCCAGGGTAGGTGCGACGCGGAACACCGGGGCAGCGGCACGGAAGGCGGCAGCGGACGCGGCGGCCGAGCGCGCCGCCGACGCCGCCCGCTTCGTGCTCTCCAGCGCGGGCGACGGCCTCATGGACCTGCCGGTCGTCAAGGTCCCCGACCCCGCCCTGCTCGTCGAACCCGTCGTGGACCAGCCGTCCTCGCACGTCATGCGGTGCGGCAACCCGGACTGCACGGAGCTGATCGGGGTCGTGACGGCCGAGGGCCGGTGCAGTTGCGGCACGCCGTACGCGCTCCAGCCCCAGCTGTCCTGCGACGACGTACTCGCCGACCAGTACCACGTCGTCGGGCCCATCGCCCACGGCGGTCTCGGCTGGGTCTATCTCGCCGAGGACGCGCAGCTCTACAACCGGCCCGTCGCCCTCAAGGGCCTGCGCAATCCGCACAGTTCGCTGGCCCGTGAGGTCGCGCTGCGCGAGCGCCGGCATCTGACCGACCTCAACCACAAGGACATCATCCGCGTCATCAACTACGCGACGCACCGCCCCACCGGCACCGACTACATCGTGATGGAGTTCGCGGGCGGCATGGCGCTGCACCAGATCGCCGAGCGGATCGCGCGCGACGAGGAGCCGTTCGCCGGCCCGCGCGTGCACGAGTTCATCGTGAGTTACGGAATCCGGATCCTCGACGCGCTCGGCTATCTGCACACGCACGAGCGCAAGGTCTACGGCGACATGAAGCCGGACAACGTCATGCACTGCGGCGACGGCATCAAGGTCATCGACGTGGGCGGGGTGCGGGAGTTCGGGGCGGCGGGGCCGTACACCGACCACTACAAGGGCCCGGAGGTCGGGGAGGACGGCGGTGCGTACCCGTACTCCGATCTCTACAGCGTCGGTGTCACCCTGCGGGAGCTCGCCGACTCCGCGCACCATCCGGCCCGGGGCCTCGGGGCCGAGTCCCTGCACCGCGCGCTCGCCCGCGCCACCGACGAGGAGCCGCGCAAACGCTTCGCCACGGCCGCCGAGATGTCGCTCCAGCTGCGCGGCGTCATCCGGGAACTGCGTTCCCTGCGGCTCGGTACGGAGACCTTCGAACCCTCCCGGCTCTTCGAACCGGCGTCGGCCGCGCTCGACGGCGGTCTCGGCGCGGCTCCCGCCCTGGACAGCTGGGCGTACGGCACCCACCGCCTGCCCCTGAACGCGGCACGTCCCTCCGCCGACGAGGTCGCGGCGGGCCTGCCCGTGCCCAAGACCGACCCCGACGACCCGCAGGCGGCGTCCCTCGCCCGCATCTCGTACGACGCGCCGGGCCTGCTGCAACTGCTCGCCGACTGGCGGCCGTCGACGGAACTGCACCTTCTGCGCTGCCGTCTGCATCTCGACCAGGCCCGCCGCGCTTCCGTCCGCCGCACCGGGCAGCGCGGCCACCACCACAAGCGGGCACGCGCCGAACTCGACCTGGCCGTGGCCCGGGTCGGCGACATGGCCCCGCACGACTGGCGGCTGCGCTGGCACGCCGGGCTGCTCCACCTCAGCGAGGACCGGATCGCGGAGGCCCGCGAGGAGTTCGACCTCGTCTACGACTCGCTCCCCGGTGAGTACGCCCCCAAGCTCGCCCTGGGGTACTGCCACGAACGGCTCGGCGAACCGGACCGCGCCAGGGACTACTACGAGGCGGTGTGGCTGCGCAACCACTCCCTGGGCAGCGCGGCCTTCGGCCTCGCGCGGATCCACCTGGCCCGGGAGGAACGGGAGAAGGCCCTGGACATCCTGGAGCACGTGCCGAAGGACTCCCGGCACCGCACGGCCGCGCGGACGGCGGTCGTACGGATCCTGGCCGGCCGGCGGCCCCCGGACGGCGCGCCGCCACCCCTGGAGTCCGTCATCACCGCGCTGGCCCGCGTCACGCAGTTGCAGGAGGAGGAGGGGCTGACGGACCGGCACGCGGTGCTGCGGCTGGAGACGCACATCAGGGAGGTCGTCCTCGACTGGCTGTGCGGGGCGCCGGACGGCCTGAAGCGCTCGGAGAGCGGAGCGCCCGACGGCGTGCAGGGCTCGGAGAGCGGGGCGCCCGACGGCGTGGAGGGCTCGGGGGGCGGGGCGCCGGGCGGTACGGCCAGGGCGCACGGCGGAGCCCGGCGCCTGGCGGAACTGCGCGAGCGCGTCCAGGACGGGGAGCTGACCGAGAACAGGCTGCGCAGACGCCTGGAAGAGGCGTACAGGGGACTGGCCCACCAGGCCGGGGACGTGCGGGCGCACGCACTGCTCGACCTGGCCAACGGAATTCGGCCACTGCGCTGGACACACAAGGAGCACGCATGGCTCAGGACGGCACAGCAGGTGCGGACGATGCGAGAGGCGTGGAAGGCGGCGCAGGAGCTCCAGCAGCCGGAGTCGTCTCCCTCGAAGTGAGCCAGCAGCCCTACGTCTCCGTGGAGCGCGGGGCCGAGGGCGGGACGCGCATGTGCGGCGTGGTGAGCGTGACGGTGAAGCTGCCGACGGCCGGTGAAGGGGCGGCGGCCCCCGCGTCGCCCGTCAGGGCCGAGGTACTGCTCCTCGACTGTTCCGCCTCCATGGGCCACCCGCGCGAGAAGCTGTGGGCCGCCCAGGACGCGGCGGCGGAGGCGGTGGGCGCGCTGCCCGACGGCACGTACTTCGCGATCGTCGCCGGACGCCACACCGCCGAACTGCTCTATCCCCCGCCGTCCCGCCCCGACGCGCCGGCTCTCGTACGCGCCGACGCCACCACCCGCAAGGAAGCCCAGGACGTCGTGGCCCGTCTCGTGCCGAGCGGCGGCACGGCCATCGGCAGCTGGCTCGCTCTCGCCCGCCGGCTGTTCGTGAGCAGGCCCGGACCCGCCGTCCGGCACGCCCTGCTGCTCAGCGACGGCCGTAACGAGCACGAACAGCCGGCCGCGCTCGCCGGTGAACTCGCCGCCTGCTCCGGCCTGTTCACCTGCGACACCATCGGCGTCGGCGAGGACTGGGACCCCGACGAGCTCCAGCTCGTCGCCGACGGCCTCGACGGCAGGGCCGACGCCGTACGCGATCTCGACGCACTGCCCGGCGAGTTCCGCGCCGTAACCGCCGAGTCGACGGGCCGGCACCTCACGGGCCTGCGGCTGCGCCTCACCCACCGCCCGGGCAGCGACCCGCTCACCGTGCAGCAGGTCCACCCCACGCGCCGTGACCTGCTCCCCGAGCGGATGAGGGCCGGCGAGCGGTGCCTGGAGTTCCGTACGCCGCCTTGGGGCGACGAGACCCGCGAGTACCTGGTGTGCGTCGCCGCTGCCCGTACGCCGCGGGAACCCGTCGACCGGGCGCTGTGGCTGGCCGACCTGAAGGTGGTCCGGGAGCCGTCGCAGGACGATGCCACGCCGGAGCCGCTGCTCCCCCCGGCACGGACGCTGCTGGTCCACTGGACGCACCACCGCGACCTCTACAGCACGTACGACCCCAAGGTCGCGCACTACGCCCACCACGACGCCCTCGTCCGCGGTCTCGAAGAGGGCCGCGCCGCCCAGCGCGCCGGCGACGCGGCGGGGGCCCGCGCCGCCTGGGGCGAGGCCGTGCGCCGTGCCCACGCGATGGGCAACGAGCCCATGCTGCAACGCCTCGGGGACGTCGTACGGATCATCGACGCGGCGGCCGGCCACGTGGAGATCCGCCCCGACATCCGGCCGCTCGACATCAAGTCGGCGATGGTCCTGCGCTCCCAGAGCACGATGCTGCCGAGGCCGGCGAAGCCGGCAGCACAACCGGAAGCACAGCCGGAACCAACGTCCGGGCCGCTTCCCGGGCGAGAGCCGCAGGACGGGGAATGACAGACCTGACACGCCGGTTCTGGCGTTCGGCGACCGGGGCCGACGGCGTCAGCACCGTCGGATACCTGCGCCGCCAGCTCGTCTGGCTGCTCGCGCTGACCGTTGTGGGCGGTGCGGCGCTCTTCGGCGCGTACGACGAGGTGCACAGCGACTCGGTGGCGATCCGCGACCGCACCGCCCCCGCGGTCGTCGAACTGGCCAAGGCCCACACCTCGCTCCAGCAGGCCCACAACACGGCCGTCGACCACCTGTACTACCGGGCCCTCCACCCCGAATGGCCGGACATCCTGGCCCGCGGCGAGGAGTACCGGACGCAGGTGGCCGAGGCGAAGAGCAGCCTCGGGCGGGCCGCGGCCACGGGCGCGCTGAACCGCGAGGACCGGCAGACCCTGCGCATCGTGTCCGGCCTCGTCGACAGCTACGCCCTGCGCATCGACGGGGCCTGGACGCAGTCGAGCCGGCCGGAGCTGAGCAGCGCCAATCTCTCGTACGCACGGAGGATGATGTACGTCGCCGACTCCGGCATCCTCGACCGGATCGCCGCACTCCAATCCCGGCAGAACAAGGCGCTGGACCACCAGGAGGACTGGGGCGCGGCCCCGCTGCTGGCCTGGCCGGTTGCGGTCGCGGCCTGTGTGCTGCTCGGCATACGTCTGGTGGGAACGCAGGTGTTCCTGCGGCGGCGTTTCCGGATGCGGCTGAGCATCCCGCTGGCGGCGGTGACGCTGCTGCTGGCCGCCGTTCCCGTCCTGGCGTTCGGCACCTGGCAGGCGCACGCGAGCCAGACCACGGTGCAGCACGAGGCGGCCACGCTGGAACCGGCGGACCCGCCGACCACGCAGGTGACGGCCATCGCCGCCGCCGAGTCCCGCATGGACCGGGCCGTGCGGCAGGGGAACACCGCGACCTGGGCCCGGGGGACCGCGTTCATTCCGCTCGCGGCCGTACTGATGGCGGGGGTCATCCTGTGGACACTCCAGTCGCACCTCCTGGAGTACGCCGTTCCCCGGCGCCGTACGGGAGGCAACCGGTGAACCGTCCCCTTCGCCCGCTCCGGTCGCTCATCGCCCTCTGTCTCTTCGCCGGGCTCGCCCTGACCTCCGCCGCCTGCGCCGAGCCGCCACCGCCGGCCGTGAGCGTCCTCGGCCCCTGGACCGGTGACGAGGAGGAGAGCTTCAAGACGGTGCTCGACCAGTTCGAGAAGAAGTACGGGGTCGCGTACGACTACCAGGGCACGACGTCGTTGCGCGAGACGCTGCTCGCCCAGGTGCAGGCCGGATCGCCGCCCGACATCGCCATCCTGAACAGCCTCGGCGAACTCACCGAATACGCGCACGGGGGCGTGCTCAAACCGCTTCCCGAGAACGTCCGCGAACGTTCCCCGGAACCGTGGGCTCCCGAACTCACCGTCCAGGGACGCAAGAACACGTACTGGACCCCCGTCAAGGTCGACCTCAAGAGCGTGGTCTGGCACTACCCGGGACGTGCGCCGCAGCGCGGCGACTGGTGCGTCGGGGTGGGTTCCGAAGCGACGACGGGGTGGCCCGGCAGCGACTGGATCGAGGACATCCTGCTCCAGAAGTCCGGCCCGGCCGTCTACGAGGAGTGGGCGACGGGCCAGCGGTCCTGGACCAGCGACGAGGTCCGCGCGGCGTGGGAGACCTGGGGCCGGCTGATCGGGTCCCGGGCCGACGCCGCCTTCGGCAACGACTTCGACGGCAACGACGGCAAGGGGCTGCTGAAGCGGTCCGGTGACGGCTGCCGGCGCGAGCACCAGGGCAGCTTCATCCGGCGGCTGTACGGCGAGGACATCACGTACGTCCCGACGACCGAGGCGATCGCCGAGCTCGACAACGACCGGGGCGCGTACGAGGTGGCGGGCGACATGGCGGCGCTGTTCAGCGACTCGCAGGGCGCGCGGACGCTCCTCACCTTCCTCACCGGCGACCAGGCGCGGGCCACCTGGGCGCGGGCCGTGCCGGAACGAAACCGGCCGTTCTTCCCGGTCTCCGCCGGAACGTACGGCGACGCCTGGGCGAACCGTTCGGTGAACGAGACGCTGACCGGGGCCCAGCGGCTGTGCGCCGACGCGTCGGACGCGATGCCGCCGGGGGTACGGGGAGCCTTCTACCGCGCCGTACTGGAGTTCCTCGCGGCTCCGGATGACGAGGAGCTGCTGGACGGCCTGCTCCAGCAGCTCGACGACGAGACGCGGCGGCAGCAGGAACTGGGCCCGCCCCGGATTCCGTCGGTCTGCGCGGCGCCGCCGGGCGGGCCGTCCCTCGCCGGGCAGCCGACGGGCCCATGACGGGCGCCGGACGGGCCGCAGACGGGCCCCGACCGGCCCTTGACGGGGCCCCAGACGAGCGGCTGACCGGGCGTTCTCCGACCTGGCGGCGGCCGGACCCCGCTACCGCTACCGCTGCTGGGTGCGCAGTTCCTCCGGGCAGGCGGTGCCGCGGGTCAGGCCGTAGGGGGCCGCCAGGCGGTACACGCCGGGCCTCGGCGCGAGCAGTTGCGTCCACTCGTCGCCGGCCGCGTCCTCGTCGGCCTTCATCAGGCAGCCGTTCGGATTGGTGTACGTGCGGGGCTCCCGGCCCCGCAGCTTCGACTCCGGCGTCTCGCTCGGCGGTTCGACGCGCTCGCCCTCGGCGTCGACCAGGCCCAGCCACGGCGAGTACGGGATGCGGATCAACACCCGGCCCGCGCTCTTCACCCGGATCGTCAGCTCACCCGCGCCCGCGCGGTCGACCGTCGCGGGCGGGTCGGCCAGCGGCGTCGGGTCGTCGACGCGGAAGAGCTGCCAGTTGTCGTCGGACCAGACCCGCTCCAGGTAGGGCTGGCCGTCGCGCACGAGCTCGTACTCCTGCGTGGCGCCGCTCTTGTCGGGGGCGCCCGTGGGCAGGACGACGTAGTGCACGGCCCAGCGGTCCAGCCACTCGCGGTACGTGTCGGGGTGCAGCGTGTCGTCGTAGAAGACCGGGTTGCGCTCCATGTCGGCCTGCCGGTTCCAGCCGCGCGCGAGATTGACGTACGGAGCGAGCGCCGACGCCTCCCGGTGGCTGCTGGCCGGGACCACCTCGACCCGGCCCCTCTCCGCACCCACCTCCTGCAACTGGTTGACCAGCGGCGCCAGCTCGCGCGTCCAGGACGCCGTGGGCGCCGTACGGATGATGTCGTCGACGCTCTTGAAGCCGATCCACACGTTGAGGCCGGCGAAGGCCACGACGAGGGCGTACCACCGAAACGTCCGGGGCGCGGTGAACGGCAGCGCCGCCAGCAGCACGACGCCGGCGAACACCATCGGCAGGCGGGAGACGTTGCTGCCGATCTGCGAGTCGATCAGCCAGGTCAGCAGCACCCCGACGGCGTACACGGCGGCTCCCGCGCGGACCGTCTTCCAGTCGGCGGGTACGAGCACGAACACCAGGACGCCGTACAGGAACGGCAGCGAGGCGGTGGCGACCGACATCGGCTGCGTACCGGAGAACGGGAACAGCCAGGACGACAGGGCGACGACGACGACCGGGGCGACGCCGAGCGCGTACGCCCCGGGGCGGCGCTTGTTGAGGAAAAGTGCCGCCGCGACGACGCCGAGGAACAGGCCCGCGACCGGGCTGCTCGCCGTGGCCAGCCCGGCCAGCGGCGCGGCGACGGCCGCCTTCGCCCACCGGTTGGCCGCCCAGCGGCGCGGCCAGCAGAACACCGCGGCGACCGCGCCGAGCGCGAACATCGTGCCGAGGCCGAAGGTGACGCGGCCCGACAAGGCGTTGCAGAGGAAGGCGAAGACCCCGGCGAGCGCGCACCACATCGGGTTGCGGACCGTCTTGACGCGCACCAGGATCAGCGCGGTCAGGGCGGCCGAGACGGTGCCGGCGATCATCATCGTCGTACGGACCCCGAGGACCGACATCAGGTACGGCGAGACGACGCTGTACGACACCGGGTGCATCCCGCCGTACCAGGCGAGGTTGTACGCGGAGTCGGGGTGGCGGCCGACGAACTCGGCCCAGGCGTCCTGTGCGGCGAGGTCGCCGCCACTGTTCGCGAAGAAGAAGAACCACACGACGTGGACGACCGCGGCGGCGACCGTCGCGACCGTCACGGGGTGCCGCACGAGGCGGCGCGGACGGTCGTCGCCCTCGCCCGGGGCGGGGGCGACGATGGTCGCGGGGGCCGGCCCGGCGGTGGTCGAGGGGGCCGGCCCGGGGTGTGTCCCGGGGGCCGGCCGGGTGCTCTGTCCGGGGCCCGGCCGGGTGCTCGGCTCGGGGGCCGGCTCCGGGCCTCGTTCCGCGTTCGGCCGTACAGCGGCCTCTGAACCGCTGCGCGTGCCGGAGGTACGGCCGTGGCGCCGGGCGTCGTCCCCGTCGCCGTCCCCGCCCTCGGCGCGCATGGGCTCAGCGGTGGTCATTACGGCTCTCCCCGTCTCCCCCGGGTACCAACAACCCCCGACACGCACAGGGACGCCGCCCCCGCGCCCCTTGGTTGCCCGGACGCTAACACGCGTCGCCCGCCGCGCTGCCGCCGGTTCCCGCGTCCGGCGGCAGCACTGGGCTCATCGCCCTGTCATCAGCCGACGCGGGTCAGCTTGGCCCCGACGCCCGGCTCGACCAGGTCGTTCTTGAGCGCGACCGGCGCCTTGACCTGACCGGGTCCCGAGCCGACGGTCACCTGGCCGACCTCGTCGCCCGCCTTCGCGGTGTGCGGCAGCGGCTTCCCGGCGTCGGAGATGGTCAGCTCCACCTTCAGGCCCGGCCAGCCGACGGCCTTCAGGTTCTTCGTCGCCACGACCGGGGTCCGCCCGCCGAGCCCGTCGTCGACGTAACCGACGACTTCGCCCTTCTTCACGACGGTCGCGGACGTGACGTCCCGCTGGGCCGCCTGAATCAGCTTCAGGCTCCTGCTGATCGCGAGCTGGAGCTTGCCGTCGAGCGTGGTGGCGTCCTCCTGGCCCATCACCGCGCCGACGATCCGGCGCTCCTTGCCGTCGACGACGGTGTTGGCCGACCACAGCAGGTTGCCGCCGGCGGGGGTGGAGGAGCCGGTCTTGATGCCGCTGACTCCGGGCTGGAGCAGGATGTTGTTGTTGTTGTAGATCTTTCCGTCGATGCCCGGGATCTCGACCTCCGGCAGGTTCACGATCTCGCGGAACACGTCGTTCTCCATGACCGCCTTCGCCAGCTTGAGCTGGTCGGTCGCGGTGCTGACCGTGGTGGCCTTGAGGCCGCTCGGGTCGGTGTACGTCGTGTTCTTCATGCCGAGGTCCTTGGCGGCGTCGTTCATCTTCCGGACGAACTCCTCCTCGGACTTGGCGTCCCAGCGGGCCAGCAGCCGCGCCGCGTTGTTGCCGGAGGGGACCATCAGGAGCTGGAGCATCTGCCGCTCGGTGAACTGCTGCCCCTCACGGATGCTGGCGGTCGACTCCTCCTTGAACTTGGACTCCTTCTCGGCCTGCGCGTCGACCGTGATCTTCGGGCCCGTCTCGTTGCCCGTGAGCGGGTGCTCCTTGAGGATCACGTAAGCCGTCATCGCCTTGGTGACGCTGGCGATCGGCCAGGGCTTCTGCTCCCCGTGCGTGCCGATGCTGCCGACACCCTGCACCTCGACGGCCGACTGGCCCTCCTCGGGCCACGGCATGTCGAGCGCGTCGCCCTCGAAGGTGTACGTCGGCTCCGCCGTCAGCGCCAGGGTGGGCGGAGGAAGCGGCCGCAGGAACTGCACGACCGTGAAGACAATCACCACGAGCAGAACGAGCGGCGTCCAGATCTTGACCCGCCGCACAGCGGTCCTGACCGGGGTCTCCGGCGGGGGCGGGGTGTTCGTCAGCTCGGCCAGCAGGTCGAGCGGCGGCTTCGGCGGCAGCGGCTGCTGCCGCGTGCGCTCCGCCTCCGGCACGGGGGCGGGGGTGGCGGCCGGTGCGGGTGCGGGGGGTGCAGCGGAGGTGGACGCGGCGGGGGTGCTGCGCGGCCTGCCGGCCGGCGGGCGGATGTCGTCCCGCTTGAGAGGAACGAATTTGCTGGTGCGTTCGGCGGCGGACTCGGGCGTGACGGCCTTGAGGGCCGTGGTGGGCTGATCCACGGCCTGACGCGGCCGCACGGCCTTGAAGACGGCGGTGGCCTGATCGACCCCGCCGCCACTGCCGCCACCACTCGGCGGCTGCTCACCACTGTCGTCAGCCGCGTCCGTACCGGTCGATGTGCCGGTGTCGGTGTCTGCGTCGGTGCCGGGGTCGGCCTTGGCAGCCGCCCGGCCTGCGCCGGCACCGCCCGTACCGGCGTTGCCCTTCGTGGCCGCCGGACCCGTACCGGGAGAATCCACGCCGGTAGGCGCCGCGTCAGCCTCGGAACCGGCCCGGCTCGTACGACCACCGCCCACGCCGCTGTCGGCCCATGCGGGCACCCGGCCGGTACCGGGAGCGTCCGCGCCGGTCGCGGGCGCGTCGTCGGCGCCGGTCGTGTCCTCGTCCGTGCCGTCGTCCGTGCCGTCCGAGGGCGTCGAGACCTCGGCGTCAC
Organism: Streptomyces agglomeratus; assembly: GCF_001746415.1. Lineage (NCBI taxonomy): Bacteria > Bacillati > Actinomycetota > Actinomycetes > Kitasatosporales > Streptomycetaceae > Streptomyces > Streptomyces agglomeratus. Next base: position 4,582,087 of record NZ_MEHJ01000001.1, on the reverse strand, counting down.
GCGGGGCTGCGGCACCGGACGCGGCAGCCGTACTGGGGCTCTTCACATTCGCATTGGCATCCGCGTCCGCGTCCGCGTCCGCGTCCGCGTCCGCGTCCGTGTTCGCGTTCGCATCGGTCACGCGCGCTTCCGCCTCGGCCGGCTCCGGCTCGCGCGCGGCGCTCCGCGCCTCGCCGGCCGACTCGCGGCGGAGGCCGCCCGTGTCGCTGTCCGACGGGCCGCCGTCACGGCCCGCACCCGGCGCGTCGTCGCCGGACCGGGACCCGGCCCCGGCGTCCTCGTCCGTGGCGGACTCGCCTTCCGCGTCCTCGTCCGCGGCGGTCACGCCTTCCGTCCGCTCGGCCCGCGCCGACGCCCCGGCGGCCGGCAGCGGCTCCGCAGCGGGCTTGGGCAGCGCCGGTCCGGCGCTGTCCGCGGCGGCCTCGCCACCCGCACCGGTGGTCTTCGCGTCGTCGTCCGCGCCAGGAGCCTCCGACGGCTGTTCGGGGCCGTCCGCGCCCGCCTCCGGCGCCGTGGCCGCCCGGGCGCCCTCAGGGCGCCCGTCGGCACGTGTCCCGGCTTCGGCGGCCTCAGCGGCGCCGTCGCGGCCCGCACCGGCGTCCTGAGCCCCGGACGCCCCGTCCTCGGCCGCGGCCCGCGCGTCCTCCGGGGAGTCCGCCGTGGCCACCCACGCCGCCACCGCCGCCCGCAGTCGCGCGTCGCCCTCGGGCTTCTCCGCGCTCTCCGTGCTCTCCGCGCCGGCCTCGGTCGCCGGGGACGCCGGGGGCACAGGAGACGCTTCCGGGGGCAGCTTGAAGACCGCCGTCGGCTGGTCCACGCGGTCGCTGCCTCCGGGCTCCGGCCGCCGCGCGGCCGCTTCCCGGAAAACGGCGAGCCGCGGATCGCGTTCGCCCGGGGCCGTCTCCCCCGACGACTTCCGCTGCTCCGACTTGTCGGGGGACTCGCCCGCCACCGATGCCTCCTTCATACGCGCCCGCGCATACGCCCGCTGTCCGCGGTCCGATGTCCGAACCATGTACCAGTGTCCTGTCTGAGACCCCGGCCTTCCTCGCTAGACGAGAACGACATACCTGCCGGTTCCCGTACGAAGCACCCAGGCGCTCTCGACAGATGAATGTGAGAGGGGTCACCCTGTCATTCATCCACGCGGGGAGGCATGGATGGGCAGGAGCCGCAGAACACTTCCGGAAGAGCTTCTGTTGCTCGCTCTGGACCCGACAACGGGTACCACAGCGCAGCCGCAGTCGCTCGACCTCGGCCTGGCCGGGGCACAGCTAGTAGAGCTGGCTCTGGCAGGACGGATAGCCCCAGACGGGGATCGTATCGCCGTGGTGATGGCACGGCCGACAGGAGATCCGACATTGGACTCCGCACTGGAACTGCTGCGCAGGCGCGGCAGCCCGGTACGGGCGGTCCACTGGATCGGCGGGCCCCGGCTGGGGCTCCGCCAGACATATCTCTCGCATCTGGAGCGGTGCGGCATGGTGCATGCCGTGGCGGGCCAGATGTGCGGAGTGCTGCCGACGACTCGCTACCAGGCGACGGAATCGGTGATCTGCCGGGAAATCAGGTCCCGGCTCGACAGTGCGATCCGCACCGGCGTACCGCCGGACCCGCGGACCGCGGCGCTCGCCGCGCTCGCTCACGCAGTGGGGCTCGGCAAGCACCTCTACCCCGGCAACGAGGGGCGCTCATCACGCTCCCGGCTCCGGGATCTGATCAGGCACGACCCCATGGGCGGACTCGTGGCGCACGCCGTGATGGACGTCCAGAACGGTGTGGCCGCCCAGCCGCGCCGGGCACCCGCAGCGGGTGGCCGGCCGCAGTCGGCCGTACCGATGCAGTCGCAACCGCGGCAGGCACCGTCACGCCGCGACGCCATGGCACGCGTCCCGGCGCACTGAGCGAGGCACGGGACAACACGCCGGGCAGAGCACCGAGCAAAGGGCTGCGCAAAGCGCCGAGCAAAGCGCCGCGCGGCAGGGCAGCACCCTGAGCAGCACCCGTACGACCAACGCCGCACCGACGTCCCCAAGACCCGGTTCGGGAGCCGCACCGCTGCGCGCGGGGTGGCGGACCGGTCGTCCAGGCCATCCTGGGCAGGACCGGACCGCCACCCCGCGCGCTCGCGTCCGCACCCTGTGTGCGCATTTCCCAGCGCGGACATGACCATTGGTGGCAGTCTGCTGAGCAGTAGAGCGTGCTAGCAGTACAAACGTGCTGGCGGTACATACGCACAACGCATCAGCCGGAGGTGCAGTTCCCGTGGCGTCCAACGTCAACCCCACCGTCAGGCGACGCCGATTGGGCCAGGAGCTCCGCCGGCTGCGCGAGCTCAAGGGCATGACGGCCGAGGAGGTGGCGGAGCGCCTGCTGGTCTCGCAGTCGAAGATCAGCCGTCTGGAGAACGGCCGCCGTTCCATCAGCCAGCGCGACGTGCGCGACCTGTGCGGCGTGTACGACGTCGAGGACCACCGCATCGTCGACTCGCTGATGCAGATGGCCAAGGACTCCCGCCAGCAGGGCTGGTGGCACGCCTTCGGCGACATCCCGTACAGCGTCTACATCGGCCTGGAGACGGACGCCGCCTCGCTGCGCGTGTACGACCCGCAGATCGTCCCCGGCCTGCTCCAGACCCCGCGGTACGCCGAGGCGCTCATCACCGGCGCACTCCCCGAGACCGCGGCCTCCGACGTCGAGAAACGGGTCAACGTCAGACTGCGCCGGCAGGAACGCATCCTCACGGCCGACCAGCCGCTGCGTCTGTGGGCCGTCATCGACGAGGCTGCCCTGCGCCGCGTCGTCGGCGACCGGCAGCTCATGCGGGAGCAGTTGGAGCATCTGGTGGAGCAGTCGCAGCTGCCCCACGTGACGGTCCAGATACTTCCGTTCGACATGGGTGCGCATCCCGGAATCAGCGGTCACTACGCGATCCTGGAGTTCCCCGACGCGGCCGACTCCAGCGTGGTGTACATCGAGGGCGTCACGAGCGATCTCTACCTGGAGAAGGCGAACGACGTACAGAAGTACAGCGTCATGTACGAACACCTGCGCGCCCAGGCCCTGAATGTCGAGGCGTCACGGCACTTCATCGCGAACATCGCGAAGGAATACGCCCGCTGAAGCAGTGCGTCGGCCGGAGGAAACCGGAACGGTACACCTTCGCCGCACCGCAGCGGAAGTCCCCATGGGATATGCCATCCGGTCGGGTGAACGGCCACTTCACGCCTAGTGGTTCGCGAGTAGCGTCGCTCACGCCAGCAAGAACGTTGGCGTCTCACTCTCCACGACCAGCAAAATCGGAGTGAACATGGCAATCCATCAGGGCGCTACGGACACCTGGACGAAGTCCTCGTACTCCGGGGGTAACGGCGCATGTGTAGAGGTCAAGTCCCCGGTCACCCACGCTGTCGCGGTGCGGGACTCGAAGGCGCCCGAGGGTCCTTCGATCACCTTCGCCCCCGGTTCCTGGAGCGCGTTCGTGGGCGGGGTCGGCCAGGGCACGTTCGACCTCGGCTGACCCGTCCGAGCCGAGCAGAAGCGCACGACCGCAGTGAGCCCTCTCGACCGGTCCGCCGTCCTGGCCGAGGGGGCTCCGGCGCGCCCGGCACCGGACGGACGGCAGCCGCTCAGCGCAGTTCGGTGACGTACCGGTCCGTCCCCGGCACCGTCGGAACGAACGGCGCCACCAGCTCCACGCGCCCCAGCCCGGAGGCCGCCACCTCCCCGTCCAGCCCGCCGAAGCGCTCCTCCCACGCCTCGCGCGGGTCGGCCTCCAGGAACCACAGCAGGGTCAGCCGGGTGTCGACTCCTTCGACCTGCTTCACGTAGCTCATCCGGTCCCCCGGCAGGGGTGTCGGCCGGAAGACGGTGACCATCGCGGCCGGTGAGGGCGATCCGGGCCGTCCCGCCAGCCGCTGCGGCAGGTGGGTGTCCCGCAGCCAGTCCAGCAGTGCGGCCCGCCGCTCGGGGCCGTCGGTGTCGACGACCTCCAGCACCAGCCCCCGGTACGGGTGGTCGAGCGCGTGGAAGTCGCGCGGCCCAGCGGCGCCGTCGCGGTAGACTGTGGCCTCGTGGTCCTGGAAGGCCGTGAAGACGTGCGTGCGGTCCTGGTGGACGCGTCCGTCGCGGTTGAGCCGCTTGTTGATGCCGACGGTCCACTTCATGTGCTCGTCGTAACGGCCCTCCGTCACCCAGTACGTCGAGAGGTAGCAGCCGGCCGTGACAGGTTGCGCGACGGCGGACTTCTCCGGGTAGCGCTGCATCTGGAGGTCGCGGGTGGCGACCCAGCGGCGCCCGGCGTACATCCAGGGCATGGCCATCGCCCCGGCGATGAAGTGGTCGTCCTCGTACCAGCGGTTGTACGCGTACTCGTGGCCCGGGTGCGGTTCCACCATGGTGATCAGGGCGTGGCCGGGCCGCACGCCGTACGGCCCCACGGCCGCCAGTTCCGCGTACACCTCACTGTGTGTGTCCTCATCCATGGCCGCCGATCCCTTCCTTCCACCGCCGGACGGACCTACTCTGACGCCTCGTCAGATAAATGGCCAGAGCCGGGCGCAGCGGGAGGCTGGATGTTGCTTCAGGGGAAGACCGTCGTCGTGTCGGGCGTCGGTGCCGGACTGGGCCACCGGATCGCGGCCGCCGCCGTGCGGGACGGCGGCAACGCGGTGCTCGGCGCCCGCACGGAGGCGAATCTCGCCAAGTGCGCCGCCGAGATCGACCCGGACGGCCGGCACACGGCCCACCTGGCCACGGACATCACGCACGAGGACCAGTGCGAGGCGCTGGCCGCACTCGCCGTCGAGCGCTTCGGGCGGATCGACGCGGTCGTTCATGTCGCCGCCCGGGACAGCTACTTCGGCGGCGTCGAGGACGCCGACTTCGCCACCTGGCAGAGCGTGCTCGACGTCAACCTGCTCGGCACCCTGCGGATGACCCGGGCCTGCCTGCCGGCGCTCAAGGCGCAGGGCGGCGCGGTCGTCATCATCGGTACGCAGTCGGCGATCGCCGCACCGTCCCAGGTCGAGCAGGCGGCGTACGCGGCCTCCAAGGGGGCGCTCACCTCGGCGATGTACTCGATGGCCCGTGAACTCGGGCCGCACCGGATCAGGGTCAACACCGTGCTGCCGGGGTGGATGTGGGGGCCGCCGGTCCAGGCGTACGTACGGTTCACGGCGCACACCGAGGGCGTGCCGGAGCCGGAGGTGCTGGGCCGGCTCACCGAGCGCATGGCGCTGCCCGAGCTGGCCACGGACGGCGACGTGGCGGAGGCCGTGGCCTTTCTGGCCTCCGACCGGGCCCGCGCGATCACGGGCCAGTCGCTGCTGGTCAACGCGGGTGAGCTGATGCATTAGCCACCCGCGCGCGTCAGCCGGGTGCGTCATTGCGTACGTCAGCCGGGTACGTCAGTTGTGTACGTCGGCAGGTACGTCACCCACCCCTCCTTCTTACGACCGCACGGGACCCGCATCCCGTGCGGTCGTCGCTGTGTGTACGGCGTGTACGTGCGTGTACGGCGCCTGACGAAGTGTCCGCTCATCGTGTGGCTGTCGTCACGTTCACGACAACGGCCCGGCGGGTCAAGAAAAGGCAAAGACGTTCTGCTTTATGACCTGCGTTCACATGCTTGATCAATGAAAGTCTTGACCGGCCCCCTGAACAGACGGTTCAATCCCCGAAGTCCCCGCTCCCGCACGGGGGCGCCGCCAACCGGACGTACTGACGAAGCGCGATCGGGTTCATTCAGATGAACGCAGCACAAGGCGGACCCCTGGAGGGGGCATGAACAGTCTCGACTGGGCCGTGCTCATCGGCTACTTCGGAATCATGGTCGCGATCGGCGTCTGGTCCCACAAGCGCGTGGACAACGTCAGCGACTTCTTCACGGCCGGCGGAAAGATGCCGTGGTGGCTCTCCGGCATCTCCCACCACATGTCCGGCTACAGCGCGGTCATGTTCACCGGCTACGCGGGCATCGCGTACAAGTACGGCGTCACGTCCTTCGTCACGTGGTCCTTCCCCATCGCGATCGGCATCGCAATCGGGTCGAGCCTGTTCGCCCCGAGGCTCAACCGGCTGAGGTCGAAGCTCCACGTGGCCTCGCCGCTGGAGTACCTCAAGAACCGCTACAACCTGCCCACCCAACAGGCTCTCGCCTGGTCCGGCGTCCTGCTGAAGATCGTGGACGTGGCGGCCAAGTGGGCGGCGATCGCCACCCTGCTGACCGTCTTCACCGGCATCTCGCTCAACCAGGGCATTCTGATCACCGGTGTCATCACCGGCATCTACTGCACGGTCGGCGGGCTGTGGGCCGACGCCCTCACGGAGCTGGGGCAGTTCGTCATCCAGCTCTTCGCCGGGCTGGCGATGCTGATCGCGGTGATGGGGGAACTCGGCGGGTTCAGCTCGCTGTGGACGGTGTGGGACAAGCTCCCGGAGAGCCACAACGACCCGCTGACCGGCGACTTCACGATGATGTTCCTGCTGGCCTACCTCTTCATCAAGACCTTCGAGTACTCGGGCGGCATGTGGAACCAGGCCCAGCGCTACATGGCCACCGCGAACGCCCGGGAAGCCACGCGCTCGGCCCGGCTGTCCGCCGTCCTGTGGCTGGTGTGGCCGCTGGTGCTCTTCTTCCCCATGTGGTGCGCGCCGCTGCTGGTCGACGCGCAGAAGCCGGACGCGTCGGACTCGTACGCCCTGATGACCGAACAGCTCCTGCCGCACGGCCTGCTGGGTCTGGTCATCGTCGGCTTCTTCTCGCACACGATGGCCATGTGCTCGTCGGACGCCAACGCCATCGCCGCCGTCTTCACGCGCGACATCGCGCCCGCCCTGTCGGCGAAGGCGCGCGGGTGGTCGCAGCGGGCGGGTCTGGTGGCCGCGCGACTGTCCACGGTGGCGTTCCTGGCGCTGTCGATGGCGATCGCGACCCAGGTCAACTCGCCGGCCTTCAAGGACATCATCACGATCGTCATCAAGTGGGTCGCCGGTCTGATGGGGCCGATCGCGATCCCGTTCATGCTCGGGCTGCTGCCGCGATTCCGCAGGTCCGGCCCGACGGCCGCGCTGGTGTCGTGGGCGAGCGGGCTGTTCGCGTTCTGGGTGGTGAACTACGGGATGGACGGCGTGGCGACGCAGTACCAGGTGTCGGTGCCGCTGGCGGTCTCACTGGTGCTCTTCGTACTGATCGGGTTCGTCAAGCCGGAGGGCACGCCGGAGCGCGACGCGGTACTGGCGCGCATCAACTCGGACGGCGACGGCGACAGCGGCGGGCACCTGGACGGGAGCGGCGCCTCGGCGGGAGCGGCCGTACCGGCGCCCGCCCGGGCCGGGGACGCGGCCGTGGCGGAGGGGGCGAAGGACTAGGAACGGCGCGGGGTCAGGCCCTCGGGTAGCGGGCCAGCCAGCCGGGGGCGTTGATCGCGGGGCCGTGGAGGGCCGGGCCCTGGGTCATCTCCATCGCGAAGTCGTCGGCGAGTTCGAGGACCGTGGCCCGCCCTTCGAGTTCCGCCACCCAGCCGGGCGGCAGCGCGGTCTCGCCGTGCAGGGCGCCGAGGAGGCTGCCGCAGAGGGCGCCGGTGGCTTCCGAGGCCCCGCCGTGGTTGACGGCAAGGCGCAGGCCGTGGCGGATGTCCTCGCCGACGAGGGCGCAGTAGACGGCGACGGCCAGTACGCCCTCGGCGGTGCGCCCGTCGCCGAGCGACTCGACCAGGGCGGGGGACGGCATGCCCTGGCGTACGGCGCCGAGGGCGTGCTTGAGGGCGTCGGTGACGGGCTGGTGGCCGGGGCGGGCGGCGAGCAGGGCGAGGGCGCACTGCACGGAGACGTCGACGGTCTCGCCGCGCGCCAGGCCGTGCACGATCACGGCGAACGCGCCGGCCGAGAGGTACGCGGTGGGGTGGCCGTGGGTCTGGGCGGCGCACTCGACGGCGAGCTGGAGGACGAGCTGCGGCTCCCAGCCGACGAGGAGCCCGAAGGGCGCGGAGCGGGTCACGGCGCCGGAGTCGCGGGCGGTGGGGTTCCTGGGCCGGTCGAGGGTGCCCATGGTCTCCTCGGCCAGGCCGGTCAGACATTCGCGGGAGGGGTCGCGGCGGGCGTACAGCCACTCCTCGCAGGCGAGCCACCCGTTGTCCTTGCGGCGCTCGTCGGGGCCCCACTCGCGCTGGGTGAGGGCCCAGCGCAGGTGGGCGCGGTGCACGTCGGTGGGCGGGTGCCAGGCGCCCGTGTCGCGGCGTACCTGGGCCCGTATGAGTCCGTCGACGGTGAAGAGGGTCAGCTGGGTGCCGGCGGTGACGGCGCCGCGTCTTCCGTAGGCGGGGACGAGGTCGGTGACGGCGTCGATGCCGTGGGCCGCCTGTATCTCGTCCAGGCTGAGGGAGGCCACCCCGGCACCGAGCGCGTCACCCACCGCGCCGCCCAGCAGGCAGCCCCGTACCCGGCTGCGGAAGTCCTGCTGTTCCGCCCGGCCCCATACGGATGTGACTGGTGCGCTCACCGCTCTGCCCTTCGCGTGTGCCGGCGTACGACGTCTGGAGGGACGTCTGGACGACGTCAGGCGCAGCACTGTAATCGAAGGGGAACGGGGTGTTCAGGGGACGGGTGTGCGACCGGTGGCTGTGGCTCCGCCCGCCCCGGCCGAAGCTCCGCCCGTCGCGCCCGGCCCTCGCCCCGGCCCTCGCTCCTGCCCCGGGGACGCCGGAGGGGGCATACGGTGCCCTGTCCGGCACCGTCCGCCCCCTCCCGCTCGGCTCGCCGCGCGGATCAGTCCGTGATGTGGATCTTGCCGTTGGCGTCGGCCGGCTCCGGGGCCGCCGGCGCCGGCTTCACGCCGCGCTGGGTGATGCCCTTGAGCAGCTCGGCCAGGTCCACGCCCGTGGTGGAGTTGAGCAGCTCCATGCCCTGGGCGACGTTGTCGGTGACCGTACGGGCCAGCTGGCTGGCGCCGTCCGTCGAGATCACGGTCATCTTGTCGATGGCGCTCAACGGCTCGGCCGCCTTGGCGACGACCTGCGGCAGCACCTCGACGAGCATCTGGAGCACCGCCGCGTCGCCGTACTGCGCGAACGCGTCGGCCTTCTTGCGCATGGCCTCGGCCTCGGCCGACCCCTTCGCGGCGATGGCGGCTGCCTCCGACTCGCCCTCGATCCGTACGGCTTCGGCGAGCGCCGCACGGTGCAGCTTCTCGCCCTCACCGGTGAGACGGGAACGCTCGGCGTCCGCCTCGGCCTCCTTGACCTGCGCGATACGACGGGCCTCGGCCTCCTGCTCCGCCTGGTAGCGGGCGGCGTCGGCGGGCTTGCGGACCTTGGTGTCGAGCTCGCGGTCGGTCAGCGCGGCCTGGCGCTCGGCGACCTTCTCCTGCTCGGCGAGGACTTCCTGCTGCCGGGCGGCGTCGGCGAGCGGGCCGGCAGCGTTGGCCTTGGCGGCCGCGGCTTCCGTCTCGACGCGGATCTCGGCCTGCTTGAGGTAGAAGGTCCGCTCGGCGATGGCGATCTCCTCGGCCGCCTTCAGCCGGGCCTGCTCCGAGGCCCGCTTGGCGATGGCCTCGGCGATGTCGGCCTCCTGGCGGGCGCGGGCGGCCTCGGGGCGGCCCAGGTCCTCCAGGTAGGAGCCCTCGGTGGTGATGTCCTGGATCTGGAAGGCGTCGAGGATCAGGCCCTGGCCGGAGAGGCTGGCCTCGGCCTCCTCGGCGACCTGCCCGGCGAACGCGGCGCGGTCGCGGATGATGTCCTCGACCGACATGCGGCCGACGATGGCGCGCAGCGCGCCGGACAGCACTTCCTGCGTGAAGCCGACGATGCCGTCCTGCTGCTGGAGGAAGCGCTGGGCTGCGGCCCGGATCGCGTCCTCGCTGCCGCCGACCTTGACGATGGCCACGCCTTCGAGGTTCGCCTTCACACCGCGCAGGGTGACGGCGCCGCGCACGGAGATGGGGATGTGCCGGCTGGAGAGGTCGAGGGTGAACTTCTGCTGTACGAACGGCACGACGAAGACGCCACCGCCGACGACGACCTTCTGGCCGCTGTTGTCGGTGGAGGTCTGACCGGTGACCGGGTCGACGGACGTCTTGCCGCGCCGGCCGGTGATGATGAATGCCTCGCTGGGGCCGGCGACCTTGTAGCGCGTGATGACGACAAGGGCCAGCAGGACGAGGAGTACGACGACTCCCACGACCGCGATGACGACTGGACTCATGATGGAATTCCCCCCTGCCTTCCCAGGGGACGGCAGCAGTTGGAGTGGTGGTACGTACGCGGAACTGCGGGGCGGCGGCGTCGGCCGTCAGCGTTCGACGGGGCGCACCGCGACCGAGGTGCTCGACAGGGACGCCTCCACCCAGATCTCGGCGCCCCGGGCGACGGGCACGGCGCTCTTGGCAGCCAGCTTCACCGGCTGGCCGCCGAGCCGCACCATCACCTCGCCGTAGCCGTCGGCGGGTATGGCGGTGACGACGGACCCGGAGGTCCCGACGAGGTCGGTGCCGCGCGGGGTGGCGTGGGTCTGGTCGCGCATCAGCGCGCGGCTGAACCGCCACGCCAGCCAGCCGGCGGCGACCCCCGCCGCCACCCCGACTCCGGTGGCCGCACCGGCTCCCAGACCTGTGGCGCCCAGCACGATGGCGCCGCCGAAGCCGAACATCGAGAGGAACCCGGCAACGACGGGCAAGGACAGGAGCCCGTCGAAAAGGCCGTCGAGGACGCCCCCGAAAAGCCCTTCCAATATCCCGTCGAAGATCAACGAGAGGGCCAGCAGCACGATCCCCGCAACGCCGAGACCGAGAAATACATTCATCCCGCTCGCCTTCCCCCGTGTGCGCCGAGCTCTTGAACAAAACGGATCGTCTCATGCGGCACTGACAGAAAACATTGCCGGGTTCCGGCAATCTTTACGCCGCCTTGATGCCGCGTCACTCCAGTACCGGCAGCAACTCCGGAAGGTGCCCGTCCGACGCGGCCGCCGCCTGCTGCCGCTCCACCGGTACGTCGCCGTACAGCGTCGTCCGGGGCTTGGAGGGGCGCCCCGCGGCCTCGGCGATCGCGACGAGGTCCTGGACGGAACGGTACGAGCCGTAACCGGAGCCCGCCATGCGCGAGATGGTCTCCTCCATGAGCGTCCCGCCGAGGTCGTTCGCGCCGGAACGCAGCATCTCGGCGGCGCCCTCCGCCCCCAGCTTCACCCAGCTGGTCTGGATGTTCGTGATGTGCGGGTGGAGGAGGAGGCGGGCCATGGCGATGACGGCCCGGTTGTCGCGGTCGGTCGGGCCGGGGCGGGCGATGCCGGCCAGGTAGACGGGCGCGTTGGTGTGGATGAAGGGAAGCGTCACGAACTCCGTGAAGCCGCCGGTCTCCTGCTGTATGCGGGCCAGCGTGCGCAGGTGGCCGAGCCAGTGGCGGGGCTGGTCGACATGCCCGTACATCATGGTCGAGGAGGACCTGATGCCCAGCTCGTGCGCGGTCTTGACGACCTCGATCCAGGTGGCGGTGGGCAGTTTGCCCTTGGTGAGGACCCAGCGCACCTCGTCGTCGAGGATCTCGGCCGCCGTGCCCGGGATCGAGTCGAGCCCGGCCTCCTTGGCCGCCGTCAGCCACTCCCGGACGGACATGCCGGTGCGCGTGGCGCCGTTGACGACCTCCATGGGTGAGAAGGCGTGGACGTGCATGCCGGGTACGCGTTCCTTCACGGCGCGGGCGATGTCGAAGTACGCCGTGCCGGGGAGGTCGGGGTGGATGCCGCCCTGCATGCACACCTCGACCGCGCCGACCTGCCACGCCTGCTCGGCGCGGTCGGCGACCTGGGAGAGGGACAGGGTGTAGGCGTCGGCGTCGGTACGGCGCTGGGCGAAGGCGCAGAAACGGCAGCCGGTGTAACAGACGTTGGTGAAGTTGATGTTGCGCGTGACGATGTACGTGACGTCGTCGCCGACCACGTCACGGCGCAGCTCGTCGGCGATGCGGGTCAGGGCGTCCAGCGCCGGGCCGTCGGCGTGGAGCAGCGCGAGCGCCTCGTCGTCGGTGAGCCCGGTCGGGTCGTCGGCGGCCTGCTTGAGTGCCTGGCGTACGTCGGTGTCGATGCGCTGGGGCACCATGCCGGGGGCCGCGGCCTCGCGCAGCGCGTCCCAGTCGCCGTACACGTTGTCGAAGTCGTCCCGGCGGTCGGAGGTGCGGCCGGTGGTGTCGATGGTGCGGTGGAGGTCGGTGCGGCCGGTGCCGGCCGCCGACGCGGCCGCGTTGAACCCCTCGTCGGGTTCCTGCCACGGCAGCCCCACCGGACGTACGTCCTCCCGGGCGAGTCCGGTCTCCGGGTCCGCGAGGGCGCGTACGTGCGGCATCAGCCGGGGGTCGAGCCAGGGTTCGCCGCGCCGGATGAACTCCGGGTAGATGGTCAGGCGTTCGCGCAGCTCGAATCCGGCGGCGGCGGTCTTCGCGGCGAGCTCGTCGATGTGCGGCCAGGGGCGCTCGGGGTTCACGTGGTCGGGGGTGAGCGGCGAGACGCCGCCCCAGTCGTCGATGCCGGCGCCGATGAGCAGGGCGTACTCGGAGTCGACGAGGTTGGGCGGGGCCTGGATGCGCGCGCCCGGCCCGAGGATGTGGCGGGCCACGGCGATGGCGGCGGCCAGCTCCTCCAGCTCGGCGTCGGGCATGCCGCGCATGGCGGTGTCCGGCTTGGCGCGGAAGTTCTGGACGATGACTTCCTGGATGCCGTGGTAGGCGCGGGCGGTCTTGCGGAGCTCGAAGAGGGAGTGGGCGCGCTCCTCGTACGTCTCGCCGATGCCGATGAGCAGGCCGGTGGTGAAGGGGACGTTGGAGCGCCCGGCGTCCTCCAGGACCCGCAGGCGTACGGCGGGCTCCTTGTCGGGGGAACCGTGGTGCGGGCCGCCGGGCTCGGACCACAGGCGGGTGGCGGTGGTCTCCAGCATCATGCCCATCGAGGGGGCGACGGGCTTGAGCCGCTGGAGGTCGGTCCAGGACATGACGCCGGGGTTGAGGTGCGGCAGGAGCCCGGTCTCCTCAAGGACGCGGATGGCCATGGCACGGACGTACGCCAGGGTGTCGTCGTACCCCTCCGCCTCCAGCCACTCACGCGCCTCCGGCCACCGGTCCTCTGGGCGGTCGCCGAGGGTGAAGAGGGCTTCCTTGCAGCCCATCCCGGCGCCCCGCCGCGCGATGTCGAGCACCTCGTCGGGGGAGAGGAACATGCCGTGGCCGTCGCGGCGGAGCTTGCCGGGGACGGTGACGAAGGTGCAGTAGTGGCACTTGTCGCGGCACAGGCGCGTGAGCGGGATGAACACCTTGCGCGAGTACGTGATGACGCCGGCCCGCCCCACGGCCTCCAGCCCGGCGTCGCGCACGCGGGCGGCCGACGCGGCGAGGTCGCGCAGGTCGTCACCGCGCGCCTGGAGGAGCACGGCGGCCTCGGCGGTGTCGAGCGCGACACCGTCGCGGGCCCGCTTCAGGGCGCGGCGCATGCCGTTGGCGGTGGGGGTGGGGGCGGTCCCGCGGTGGTTCGCGTTTCCTCGCGGTGCGTCGCTCGCGCTCGTCGTCATGCGTCCGAGCATACGAGCGGACACCGGCATGGTCCGCTGTGCGGACTGCCCGGCAGGAAGGAGGTGGTGCCCCCGGGCCGTCTCCCGAGGGGCTGCGAAGTGGCGGTGCCGGCCGTCGACGGCGGTCGCGGGGTGCGTTCCCGTACGGTCGTGGCGTCGCGCGGCCCGGCCGGTACGCCGGAGGGCGCGTCCTCGACGACGAGGCCGCGCCACTGCCCGGTCAGTCGCTCACGGTGCCGACATCGAGCTGAAGACGACGAAGCCCAGCACCATCCCGAGGACCAGGCCGATCCCGGCGACGACCAGGCCGGTCACCGCGAGCGGCTCGTCCTTGGACTTGGCGATCCCGCCGAACACCAGGCCGAGGACGCCGAACAGAGGCGGACAGAAGAAGAGTGCTACCACGCCGAAAACGATCGCGACGATGCTGAACGGGCTTTTCTGCACGTGCGTTCCTCTCCCCCGAGGTGCCGGCCACCGGCCGGCGCTCACCATGCCGAATGGCCAAGGTAGCGGCGCACGGGCCGGTGGCACAGAGGGACGGACGAAAGTGGTCAGACAAACCTCGCGTACGCGTCGAGCACGCGGAGCACCTCGGCCTCTCCGGCCGGCGGCAGCTGCACCACCAACTCCTCGATGCCCAGCTCCGCGTAGTGCTCCATCTTGCCCGGGTTCGGCTTCACGGCGTACGGGACCACGTGCAACGTCCGCGGGTCGCGTCCCGCCGCCTCCCAGGCCGTACGCAGCGCCGGCACCGCCTCCGTCAGGCCCCGGCCCCCGATCGGCAGCCACCCGTCCGCGTACTCCGCGATGTGCGCGAAGAGTTTCGGGCCCGCCGCCCCGCCCACCAGCGTGCGCGGCCCGGTCACCCGGCCGCGTGGCTTCTGCACCGGCTTCGGATGGGCGTACGAGGCCCGCACCGAGCCGAACTCCCCGTCGTACGCGGTTGGTTCCTCCGCCCACAGCGCCCACATCAGCGCCATGCGGTCCCGTGTCCGTTCGCGGCGCGTGGCCCACTCCACGCCGTGGTCCGCGGCCTCCTCCTTGTTCCAGCCGTAGCCCACACCGAGCGTGAAGCGGCCGCCGGACAGGTGGTCCAGGGTCGCGATCTGCTTGGCCAGGTCGATCGGGTCGTGCTGGGCCACCAGCGTGATGCCGGTGCCGAGGCCGAGCCGTTCCGTGACCGCCGCGGCCTGGCCGAGGGCGACGAAGGGGTCGAGCGTGCGGCCGTACTCGCGCGGCAGTTCGCCGCCCGCCGGGTACGGCGACTCGCGCGACACCGGGATGTGGGTGTGCTCGGGCAGGTACAGGCCGGCGAAGCCGCGCTGCTCCAGTTCGCGCGCGAGCCGTACCGGGGTGATCGTCTCGTCGGTGAGAAAGATCGTCGTGGCGATCCGCATGCGGGAGCTCCTCGTCGTCGGCTGTCCGGCTTCCGCCGCCCGGCGCCCTGCTCTGTTCCGGTCGGGGGCGACCGGTGGGGCGTCGGGTGGGGCGTCCGGTGGGCGCCAAACTACGCTCTGCCGGGCTTCGGCGCAGCGCCGCACCGGCGAAGCGTCATCGTGGCCGTCGGCTGCCGCACCCCTTCCGTTGCACGGGAGTTCACGGCTCAATCAGGGTGTCAGTACGCGCGGGTACCCCTGGGAGAGGCCGACATGACGAGTTCGACGACTGGACCGACGCGCCGCGGACTGTTCGTGACCGGCGCCGCCACCGCCCTCACCTTGGGCGGCATGAGCTTCGCGGATGCCGCGCCCTCCGGCGGCGAGGAGACCAGGACCGTACGCGGCACACTCCCGCCGGGGTCGCCCGACTACGTCTACCTGCCCGTCGAAGTGCCGCGCAGAGTACGGGAGATCGCCGTCTCGTACACGTACGAGAGACCTCCTGTGCCCGCCGGCACGCAGGGCAACGCCCTCGACATCGGCATCTTCGACGAGCGCGGCACCGGCCTGGGCGGGCGCGGCTTCCGCGGCTGGTCGGGCGGGGCCCGGCCGGAGTTCTTCCTCCGCGCCGACGCCGCGACGCCCGGGTACATCCCCGGTCCGGTGCGCGCGGGGACCTGGCACATCGTGCTGGGTCCGTACACGACCGCCCCCGGGGGGCTTCCGTACGCCGTCACCGTCACGCTCCGGTACGGCGCGCCCGGCAGCACCCCGGCCCCCGTCTACCCGCCGGAGCGCGCCATGGGGCGGGGCCGCGCCTGGTACCGGGGCGACTGCCACCTGCATTCCGTGTACTCCGACGGGAGGCGCACCCCGGCCGAGATCGCCGCGGCGGCCCGTGCGGCGGGGCTCGACTTCATCAACACGAGTGAGCACAACACCCATGCCGCGCACAGTGCCTGGGAGGGGCTGTGGGGGCCGCACCCCGACGGCGAGCTGCTGATCCTCACCGGCGAGGAAGTCACCACCCGTAACGGGCATGTCGTCGCCGTCGGCACCGACCCCGGCACCTTCGTCGACTGGCGCTACCGCGCCCGTGACAACCGCTTCGGCCACTACGCCCGTGAGATCCGCCGCGCGGGCGGCCTCGTCGTACCCGCGCATCCGCACGCCACCTGCGTCGGGTGCAACTGGAAGTTCGGGTTCGGGGAGGCGGACGCGGTGGAGGTGTGGAACGGGCCGTACACCCCCGACGACGAGATCGCGCTCGCGTCCTGGGACAGCACGCTCGCCACCGGGGGCGGCCGGGGCTGGACGCCGGCGATCGGCGGCAGTGACGCCCACCGCGAGCCGCAGCTCGTCGGCCTGCCGCAGACGGTGGTCCTGGCCGACGACCTGACCCGGGAGGCGATCCTCGACGGCATCCGCGCCGGCCGCTCCTACCTCGCCGAGTCCTCCGCCGTGTCGCTCGCCTTCGGCGTCTCCGGGGGCCGCGCCCGTCACGCGGGCATCGGTGAGCGGCTGGCCGTCGGCGCCGGCACCCCCGTCACCGTCCGCCTCGACGTCACGGGCGCCCCCGGGTGCACGGTCCGCTTCGTGACCGACCAGGGCACCCTGCACACGGCGCCGCTGCCGGCGTCCGGCGCGGGCACGGTGGAGTGGCGTACGACGCCCCGGTACGCCGCCTACGTACGCGCGGAGGTGCGCCACCCGCCGGCCCCGGACGCGCCCGGCCTGCCGGGAGCACCGGCGGCGCTGACCAACCCCGTCTTCCTCGGCGGAGCGGACGGGGCGCCGTAACGCCGGGCCGGGCCGGAGACGGCATGACGAGAGGGCCGGGAAGCCGCGTCACGGCTTCCCGGCCCTCTTGAGACTCGGGTCGAACAGGTGGTCCGTCCGGCGGACCGGCGGGTCAGTCCTGGACGACCAGCGCCGGGGTCTCCTTCGTCAGCACCTCGCCGCGGAAGAACGCCGGGCTGCGGCGCTGCATCGCGGCCATCAGGACCACGCCGAGCAGCAGCAGTCCGACGGCGATGACGAACACCGAGCCGACGCCGCCGACCGAGGAGCCGCTGCCGTACGCCGGGTCCCACATGTCGTACAGGGTCTTGCCGAAGACTCCGGTCAGCAGGACGCCGCCGAGGACCGGGCACAGGCCCTTGTAGACGAAGTCGCGGGTGGAACGCAGCAGCTCGCGACGGAAGTACCAGGCGCAGGCGAACGCGGTGATCGAGTAGTAGAAGCAGATCATCAGGCCGAGGGCGTAGATCGTGTCGATCAGTACGTTCTCGCTGAGCAGGGTCATCACCGTGTAGAAGACGCCGGTGCTGAGGCCCGCGACGACCGTGGCGCGGCCCGGCGACTTGAAGCGCGGGTGGACCTTGGCGAAGGACGCCGGCAGCGCCTCGTACGAGGACATGGCCAGGACCGTGCGGGCGACCGGGATGAAGGTGGTCTGGAGGCTGGCCGCGGCGGAGGCGAAGACCGCGAGCGACAGGAAGATGCCGAGGACCAGGCCCATGACGGGCTCGCCGAGAACGGCGAAGACGTTGTCGGAGTTGTCCGGGTTGGCGAGTCCGAGGCCCTTGTCGCCGGAGCCGACGGCCATCTGGGCGGCGATGCCGGTGGCCAGATAGGAGGCGACCAGGACGAGCATCGCGATGAGGGCGGCGCGGCCGGGCGTCTTGGCGCTGCCGGTGGTCTCCTCGTTCGCGGTCAGGCAGGCGTCCCAGCCCCAGTACATGAAGATCGACAGGGAGAGACCGGCCGTGAAGGCGGCGAAGGACTGGACGGCGAACGGGTTCATCCAGGACCAGGAGAAGTCCAGGCCCGTGTCGAAGGAGCCGCTGCCGGCCTTCTGGAAGGCCATCGTCACGAAGATGGCGAGCACGACGAGCTGGAGGCCGACCAGGGCGTACTGCACACCCTTGGTGGCGGTCATGCCCCGGTAGCTGATCGCCGTGGCGATGGCGATGAGGACGAGGCACGTGAGGATGTGGACGGCCTTGTTGTCGTCCAGGGCGCTGATCGCGTCGTTGCCCGTGAGCCGGCCGGCGAGCAGCCAGAAGTACGTGGTCGCGACACCCGCGAGGTTCGAGAGGACGATGATCGTCGCGATCACCAGGCCCCAGCCGCACATCCAGCCGACGCGCGGCCCGAACGCCTTCACCGTCCAGGTGAAGGAGGTGCCGCAGTCCGGCATGACGCGGTTGAGTTCGCGGTACGCGAAGGCGACCAGCAGCATCGGCAGGAAGCCGGCCAGGAAGATGGCGGGCATCTGGAGGCCGACCTCGCCCGCGGTCGAGCCGAGCGTCGAGGTGAGGCAGTAGACGGGCGCGACCGTCGAGATGCCGATGACGGCGCTGCCCATGAGGCCGACAGACCTGCTGCCGAGGCCCTTGTCACGTACGCCTGGGCCGTCCGGGGCGTTGACGCCCCTTACCGTGTCTCCGGCCTGGGGCCGGGTGTCAACCTGAGTCATGAACGGGACGTTAACGCGTGCGTTTTCCACATCCGGAGGCAAAGGATCCGCTCAAAGATCCTTGAATTTGACGGAGTCGAGCGCCTTATTGGTTGCGGATTGAAGGTTCTCACGGACGTGGGAGCAGGCATTACCAGGCAGCACACCCATACTTCCGAGGTGCGGAAATCGCAACCCTGTCCTATATGCCCGGTTCAAAAGTTTCCCGTACCTCTTTCCGGAGGGCTCATCCGGTCCAGACGACGGCCTGCGTCTCGCTGTACGCGTGCAGCGCGTACGAGCCCACGTCCCGCCCCACTCCGCTCTTCTTGAAGCCGCCGAACGGCGCCTCCATGTTGCGCCCCACGGTGTTCACCCCCACTCCGCCCGCGCGCAGCCGCCGTGCCACCCGGAAGGCCCGGGACACATCGCCCGACCAGACGTAGTCGATGAGCCCGTAGTCGCTGTCGTTGGCGAGCGCGATGCCCTCCTCCTCGTCGCCGTCGAAGGGGACGACCACGACGACGGGGCCGAAGATCTCCTCGCGGACGACCCGCATGTCGTTCGTACAGTCGGCGAAGAGCGTGGGGGCCACGTAGAACCCCTTGTCGTACGCGGGCCTGCCGCCGCCCGCGACCAGCCGGGCGCCCTCCTTCCTGCCCAGCTCGATGTACGACTCGACGCGGTCACGGTGGGCGGCGGAGATCACCGGGCCGACGACCGTGTCCCGGGCGGCGGGGTCGCCGACCTTGAGGAAGCCGAGGTAGCCGGTCAGCTTCTCTACCAGCCGGTCGTATATCCCCCGCTGGGCGATCACCCGGGTCGGCGCCGTACAGATCTGCCCGCTGTAGAAGGAGAACGTCGTGCCGATGCCCCGCACGGCGGAGTCGAGGTCGGCGTCGTCGAAGACGACCGCCGCGCCCTTCCCGCCGAGCTCCATGAGCTGGCGCTTCATGTGGCGCCCGCAGACTTCCGCGATGCGCTGTCCGACGGCCGTCGACCCGGTGAAGCTGACCATGTCGACGTCCGGCGAGCCGACGGCGGCCTCACCGGCGGCGGGCGACGAGCCGGTCACGACGTTCACGACACCCGGCGGCACCCCGGCCTCCGCCAGCGCCGCCGCCATGCGGTAGACGGACAGCGGGTCCTGTGGCGCGGGCTTCACGACGACGGTGTTGCCCATGGCGAGCGCGGGCGCGACCTTGCCCGCCGCGTTGGCCCACGGGTTGTTGTACGAGGTCACGCAGGTGACGACGCCGACGGGCTGGCGTACGGCCAGCGCCCCGAAGACGCCGGCCTTCCCCATCGGCCCCGCCGGATTGACCTGTGGCGGCAGCCCCGTCTCGACGGGCTCCAGCGCCCCGCGCGCGTACCGCCGGAAGCGGGCGGCGGCGACGGCGACCTGCATGCCGAGGGCGGTGGCGGCCGTGGCGCCGGTCTCGGCGCGGGCGACGCCCGCGTGCGCGGCGGCGTCGCGCTGGATCAGGTCGGCGGCCCGGTCCAGGATGGCGGCCCGTTCCTCCGGGGCGGTACGGGACCAGGCCGGGAAGGCGGCCCTGGCGGCGGAGGCGGCGGCGTACACCTGCTCACGGCTCGCCTCCGGGGCCAGGCCGGCGACCTCCTCGGTGGCCGGGTCGATCACCTCGTAGTGCCCGCCGTCGGGCTCGGTCCACTCGCCGCCGATGAACAGCCGTCCGGGCGGCTCCCGGTGCGGGCTCACTTCGTCGCCACCGTCCTCGTGTCCCGGCCCGAGCGCAGTACCGTGCCCGGCACCGCCCCCGTGACCTGGTCGTCCCGTATCACCTCGACGCCGTTGACGCGCACGGACACGATCCCGAGCGCCTTCGAGTCGAGCCGCGGGCTGTCCCCGGGCAGGTCGTGCACCAGCGTGGCCGGTCCCGCCGCGATCCGCTCCGGGTCGAAGAGGACGAGGTCCGCGTGGAAGCCCTCCTCTATACGTCCGCGCTCGCGCAGCCCGAAGAGCCGGGCGGGGTCGTCGGTCAGCATCTTCACCGCCTGCTCCAGCGGCACGAGCCTGCGGCCGCGCAGGCAGTCACCGATGAAGCGCGTCGTGTACGGCGCCCCGCACATCCGGTCCAGGTGCGCCCCGGCGTCGGAGCCGCCGAGCAGGACGTCCTCGTGCTGCCAGGTGCGCTGCCGCAGTTCCCAGCTCGCGGGGTCGTTGTCGGAGGGCATCGGCCACAGGACGGTAAGCAGGCGGTCGTTGGCGCAGATCTCGACGAGGCAGTGGAAGGGGTCCTGACCGCGTTCGGCGGCGATGTCACGCACGACGCGCCCGCTCAGGCCCTCATTGGCCTCGGAGTACGTGTCGCCGATGACGTACCGCTCGAAGTCGGCGAGGCGGCGGAAGACGCCGGCCTCCTTGCTGTCGGCGCGGCGCAGCATTTCGGCGCGTACATCCGGATCGCGCAGCTTCTCGATGCGCTCGGAGACGGGGAGAGCGAGGATGTCGCCCCAGCCGGGGATGAGGTTGAGGGCGCAGAAGGTGCCGAGCGACATGTTCATCGGGGTCAGGATCGGCATGGTGAGGGCGACGATCCGGCCGCCGGCCTGCCGGGCGCGTTCGCTCGCCCGCAACTGGCGCGGGACGCGCTCGGGAACGGCCGCGTCGATGGTCAGCACGTTCCAGTTGAGGGGGCGGCCGGCGGCGGTGGTCATGTCGACCAAGAGGTCGATCTCGTCGTCGGTGAACTGGTCGAGGCAGCCGGCGACGATCGCCTCCAGCTGGGTGCCCTCGTGCTCGCCCACCGCGCGGGAGAGTGCGATCAGCTCGGCGGGCGTGGCGTGCCGGGAAGCGACGGGCTGCCCGTCGCCGTCGGAGTGGGTGGACGACTGGGTGGTGGACAGGCCCCACGCGCCGGCGTCCATCGCGTCGTGCAGGAGCTGGACCATGTGCGCCATCTGCCGCTCGGTCGGCTGCCCGCCGACGGCGTCCGCGCCCATGACGTGGCGGCGCAGGGCGCAGTGGCCGACCATGAAGCCGGCGTTCACGGCGATGCGGCCTTCGAGGGCGTCGAGGTACTCGCCGAAGGTGTGCCAGTTCCAGGGGGCGCCCTCTTCGAGCGCGACCAGGGACATGCCCTCGACCTTCGACATCATGCGGCGCGTGTAGTCGGCGTCCTCGGGGCGGTCGGGGTGCAGCGGCGCGAGGGTGAAGCCGCAGTTGCCGCCGGCGACGGTCGTGACGCCGTGGTTGAGGGACGGGGTGGCGAACGGGTCCCAGAAGAGCTGGGCGTCGTAGTGGGTGTGGGGGTCGACGAAGCCGGGCGCGAGGACGAAGCCCTCGGCGTTCTCGGTGGTACGGGCGGGCTCGTCGACGGTGCCGGGTCCGGCGATGAGGGCGATGCGGCCCTCGCGGACGCCCACGTCGGCGACGTACGCGGGGGCGCCGGTGCCGTCCACGACGGTGGCTCCGCGGATGAGGTGGTCGAGCATGGCGGTCCCTTCGGGAGAGTGGGGTGGGAGAGGGGGCGCGTGGGCGGCGGTGGCGGGCGCGTGGCGGACCGCAGCTCCGCCCCCGGCCCACGGCGCGAACGCCGGAGGGGCTGAGGTCGCCCAGGGCGAAGTCCGGCCCGTGCGGCGTTCGCGGCCCACCGCGCGGCAGCCCCTCAGCCCCCCGCGGCCTCGCGGAAGCGGGTCGTCCGGTGGACCGGGTCCGTGTCGATCTTCGGGATGACGTGCTCACCGATCAGCCTGATCGTCGTCTTCGTGTCCTCGGGCGACACTCCGATCGGCAGCCCGAAGGAAAGCTGATCCGCCCCCGCCTGCTCCCACCGCTTGCACTGCCGGAACACCTCGTCCGGGTCCCCGCAGATCATCAGCTCCTCCGCGATGAGCAGCTCGATGATCTCCGCCGTGTACTCCGGCAGCAGCTCGGGCCACTCCGGAATCCCCTCCGGCCGGGGAAACGTGTCGTGGTAGCGGAAGAGCAGTGACTGGAGGTAGTTGAGGCCCCCGCTCACCGCGATCTCGACCGCCTTCTCGTGCGTCTCGGCGCATATCGCCGTGGACGTCACCATCACGTTGTCGTTGACGAAGCCCCCGATCGGCTCCGCCTCCTTCACCGCGTTCTTGTACGACTCGACGACCCACTCCATGTCGGAGACCTTCTGGACGCTGAAGCCCAGCACCCCGAGGCCCTTCTTCCCCGCCATGGCGTACGAAGAGGGCGACCCGGCGGCGTACCACATGGCCGGGTGGGCCTTCCCGTACGGCTTGGGGAGGATCTTGCGCGGGGGCAGCGACCAGTGCTTGCCCTGGAAGCCCACGTACTCGTCCTGGAGCCACATCTTGGGGAACTCGGAGATCGTTTCCTCCCAGATCTCCTTGGTGTGGTTCATGTCCGTGATGCCCGGCATGAAGCCCAGGATCTCGTGGCTGCCGGCCCCGCGCCCCGAGCCGAACTCGAAGCGTCCCTCCGAGAGGTGGTCCAGCATCGCTACCTTCTCCGCGACCTTGACCGGGTGGTTCACCGGCGCCAGCGGGTTGAAGATGCCCGAGCCCAGGTGGATCCGGTCGGTGGCGTGTGCGAGGTACCCGAGGAAGACGTCGTTCGCCGAGAGGTGCGAGTACTCCTCCAGGAAGTGGTGCTCGGAGGCCCAGGCGTACTTGAAGCCGGACTTGTCCGCCTGGATGACGTACTCGGTCTCCTCCATCAGCGCCTTGTGCTCCGCCTCGGGGTCGGCCTTGGCACGCGCGGCCGGCACGTACCCCTGTACAAAGAGCCCGAATTCCAAGGTACTTCTCCTTCGGAGAAACTGACACACCGTCAGTTACGGATGTCCACGACTGTTCCACTGCCCCTGCGGACCGTCAATACCTGATACACCGTCAGAAAAGGCTGACGCCCGCCAGCCATCCGCCGTCGATGACGAACGGCTGCCCCGTGATGTACGACGAGTCGTCGCCCGTCAGGAAGAGCGCCAGCGCCGCCACCTCCTGCGGCTGCCCGATCCGCCCCATCGGCACGAGCTTCTTGTACAGCTCCTCCACCGCCGCCGCGGCCTCCACGGGGTCGGCCGCCGGGTCCAGCGCCGCCGGGTTCGTCATGGGGGTGTCCACGGCACCCGGGCACACGGCGTTCACCCGGATCCTCTTCGCCGCCAGCTCCACGGCCGCGACCCGGGTCAGGCCCAGAATGGCGTGCTTGGTGGCGGCGTACGCGCCCACGAAGGCCATGCCCGTCAGAGCCGTGTACGACGCCGTGTTCACGATCGTCCCGCCGCCCGCCGCCTCGATCTCCGGCGCCACGGTCTTGATGCCGAGGAAGGCGCCGGTCTGGTTGACCTGCACCACCTGCTGGAACTCCTCCAGCGGCGTGTTCACGAGCTCGTTGAACCGCAGGATTCCCGCGTTGTTGACCAGACCGTCGATCTTGCCGAAGGCCCTCTTCGCGGCGGCCACGGCAGCGGCCCAGTCGTCCTCCCGGCTCACATCGAGACGGACGTACGCCGCCACGCCCTCCCCCAGCTCCTTCGCGAGCGCCTCGCCCTGGTCGTCCAGTACGTCGGTGAGGACCACCTTCGCGCCCTCCGCGACGAAGAGCCGCGCCTCCTGCTCGCCCTGCCCGCGCGCCGCGCCGGTGATGAGAACGACGCGCCCGTCCAGCTTCCCCATGGGGTCCCCACTCCTTCAGTCGTTGAGGTGCGGGGCGACCTCGCCGCCGAAGGCCGCCATCTGATCGGTCAGTTCGCCCAGGCTCCTGCTGCGGAAGCGCACCTGGATCTGGTCGACGCCCATCGCCCGGTAGGCGCGCAGCGACTCGGCGAGGCGGTCGGGTTTCCCGGCCAGCGTGCGCCGCCCGACGTCCCAGGACGGCTCGCCGACGTACAGCGGCTCGGTGATCGCGCCGATCTCGATCGGCGCGGTGATCCCCGCCTCCGCCCGTGTTCGCCGCAGCTTCGCGATCTGCTCCGGCAGGCGGTCGCGCGGGTCGCCCTGCGGCAGCCACCCGTCGCCCCGCACCGCCGCCCGGCGCACGGCCGCCGGCGACGAGCCGCCGACCCACACCGGCACCTGGCGCTGCGCGGGCCGGGGCCGCTGCCCGAGCCCGCTGAACGAGAACCGCTCGCCGGCGAACTCGGGGTACTCCTCCTCCCCCAGCGCCGCCCGCAGCGCGTCGATCGTCTCGTCCAGTACGCCGCCCCGCCCGGCGAAGTCCGCCCCGACCGCGTCGAACTCCTCCCGCACGTGCCCGGCGCCCACCCCGAGGACCAGCCGGCCGCCGCTCAGGTGGTCGAGCGTCGCGTACTGCTTGGCCGTGACCAGCGGGTGCCGCAGCCCGACGACGGCCACGTGGCTCAGCAGCCGTACGCGCTCGGTGACGGCGGCGAGGAACGCAAGCGTGGCGACCGGGTCGTACCAGACGGTGCTCATGGCCCCCGCCAGCCGCTGCGGGATCGCCACGTGGTCGCAGCTCGCGATGTAGGCGAAACCCGTGCGGTCCGCGACCCGGGCCACCTCGGCGAGTTCCCGGGGCCCGGCCTCCGACTCCCACGTCTCCGCGTAGATGGTGCTCTGCGACTGGACCGGGAGCTGCATCCCGTACGACAGCCGCCCTGCGGGCAGAACCCGTGCCATGAGAACCCCTCCGGAGCTGACGGTCCGTCACGGTTGGACGGCAAGGCCATCGTCATACCTGACGGTCCATCAGACAAGAGGCCGGAACGCGCCCGGGGTCAGGAGGTCACCGGGTCACCCCAGCAGTGCGTAGACCGCCGAGGCGCGGGCGGCGGGGTCCTCGGACCCGGCGGCGGTCATGGTGATGTCGGCGAACGCCATGCGCTTTCCCAGCTTGGTGACGCGCGCGTCGAGCAGCACGTCCGCGCCGACGACCGCGCGCTGGAAGGACGTCGACTGCTGGACGGTGGTCATGGGAACGAACGCGCCCCGGGCCGCGGCCACGGCGATGACGGTCGCGGTGTCGGCGGCGGCCATCAGCGCCTGTCCGGACAGCCCGCCGCCCTCCCGCGCCAGCCTGTCCGACCAGGGCAGCCGCAGTACGGCGTGGCGCTCACCCGTCTCGACGACGGCGAGCCCCAGGTCGAGCACCCAGGGGGCGAAGTTGTCGGCGAGGATCTTCTCGGCTTCGGTGAGCGTCAGCGTCAGCGTCATGCGTGAGATGATCCCGCGCGGCCGCGCCCGCCACCAGAGGCCGGCCGGAGGGCGGCGGACGGCCCGCCGCTACCGGATCACGCCCCCGCCCACAGCCCCTCGTCGGTGAGGCCGAGCAGTTCGATCGCGTTGCGCCGTACGATCCGGTCCACCACGTCCGGGTCCAGGTGGCCCATCTGCTCCTCGCCGACCTCGCGGGACCGGGGCCAGGTGGAGTCGGAGTGCGGGTAGTCGGTTTCGTACAGGACGTTGCCCACCCCGATCGCGTCGAGGTTGCGCAGGCCGAACGCGTCGTCGAAGAAGCAGCCGTAGACGTGCTCGGCGAAGAGCTCGGACGGCGGGCGCAGCACCTTCTCGGCGACGCCGCCCCAGCCCCGGTTCTCCTCCCACACGACGTCGGCGCGCTCCAGGATGTACGGGATCCAGCCGATCTGCCCCTCGGCGTACATGACCTTGAGGTTCGGGAAGCGTTCGAACTTGCCGCTCATCAGCCAGTCGACCATCGAGAAGCAGCAGTTGGCGAAGGTGATCGTCGAGCCGACGGCCGGCGGGGCGTCGGCGGAGGTCGACGGCATCCGGCTGGAGGACCCGATGTGCATCGCGACGACCGTGCCCGTCTCGTCGCACGCGCGCAGGAAGGGGTCCCAGGCGTCGGTGTGGACGGACGGCAGGCCCAGGTGCGGGGGTATCTCGGAGAACGCGACCGCGCGGACGCCGCGCGCCGCGTTCCTGCGGACTTCGGCGGCGGCGAGTTCAGCGTCCCAGAGCGGGATGAGGGTGAGGGGTATGAGGCGGCCGCCGGCGTCCGGGCCGCACCACTCCTCCACCATCCAGTCGTTGTACGCCCGGACGCCGAGCAGCCCCAGCTCGCGGTCCTTGGCCTCGGTGAACGTCTGGCCGCAGAAGCGCGGGAAGGTGGGGAAGCAGAGGGCCGACTGGACGTGGTTGACGTCCATGTCGGCGAGGCGGTCGGGCACGGAGAAGGACCCGGGCCGCATCTGCTCGTAGGTGATGACTTCCAGCCTGATCTCGTCCCTGTCGTAGCCGACGGCGGTGTCGAGCCTGGTCAGGGGGCGGTGCAGGTCCTCGTACACCCACCAGTCGCCGACCGGGCCGTCGTCGCCCTTCGCGCCCATGACGGGGGCGAACTTGCCGCCCAGGAAGGTCATTTCCTTCAGCGGGGCGCGGACGATGCGGGGGCCGGAGTCCCGGTACTTGGACGGGAGCCGGTCCCGCCAGACGTGAGGGGGCTCCACCGTGTGGTCGTCCACCGAGATGATCTTCGGGAAGGTCTCCATACGATCCAAGGTAGCGTTCATCTGACGATCCGTCAGCTAGTGCGCGGTGGGTAGGTAATGGGGAGGCCCCTTCCGGTGCTGACGCATACGGCAGGGACAAGGCAAACTGACTGTTGCGACTGGGCGGTAGGGCAGACCGCAGGCGGCAGCCGAGCAGTAGGGGGAGTGCGATGGACGGCGTACCTCGGGTACCGGAGCAGCGGACTCCGGCTTCCGGTCCGGGTCCGCGGCCCGCCGGGGACACCCGGCGCGAGGACCAGCGGCAACAGCGGCAACAGCCCGAGGCGGTGCGCTTCAGCGTGCTGGGACCCGTCCGTGCCTGGCGGGGCGGCGAGTCGCTCAACACGGGCTCTCCGCAGCAACGCGCCCTGCTGGCCGCCCTCCTGCTCCGCGACGGCCGCACCGCGACCGCCTCCGAGCTGATCGACGCCATCTGGGGCGAGGACCCGCCGTCCCAGGCGCTGGCGGCGGTACGGACGTACGCCTCCCGGCTGCGCAAGGCGCTGGACCCGGGGGTGCTGGTCAGCGAGTCGGGCGGGTACGCGATCCGGGCCGGCGCCGACACCCTCGACCTGGCCGTCGCGCAGGAACTGGCCGCCGGCGCGGAGAAGTCCCGGGCGTCCGGCGACCGCTGCCAGGCCCGGACGCTGATCAACAAGGCGCTGGGCCTGTGGGAGGGCGAACCGCTGGCGTCGGTTCCCGGACCGTACGCCGAGAACCAGCGGGCGCGGCTGGAGGAGTGGCGCCTCCAGCTCACCGAGACCCGCCTCGACCTGGACCTGGAGGTCGGCTGCCACGCGGAGGCGATCTCCGAGCTGACCGCCCTGACGGCGGAGCACCCGCTGCGCGAGCGCCTGCGCGAGCTGCTGATGCTCGCCCTCTACCGCAGCGGCCGCCAGGCCGAGGCCCTCGCGGTGTACGCCGACACGCGCCGCCTGCTCGCCGACGAGCTGGGCGTGGACCCGCGCCCGGAGCTCACCCACCTCCAGCAGCGCATTCTGGAGGCCGACGCGGACCTGGCACGGCCGGTGGAACCGGCGCCGTCGGGGGCCCCCGCCGTCGTACGCCCCGCCCAGCTGCCCGCCACCGTGCCGGACTTCACGGGCCGCGCGGCGTTCGTACGCGAGCTGGGTGACCGCCTGGCCACGGCCGGGACGAGCGTCATGGCGGTGTCGGCGCTGGCCGGCATCGGCGGCGTGGGCAAGACGACGCTGGCGGTGCACGTGGCCCACACGGCCCGCTCGCACTTCCCCGACGGCCAGCTGTACGTGGACCTCCAGGGCGCGGGCTCGCGCGCGGCGGAGCCGGAAACGGTCCTGGGCGCCTTCCTGCGCGCCCTGGGCACCCCGGACACCGCCATCCCCGACACCCTGGACGAACGCGCGGCCCTCTACCGCTCGACGCTCGCCGGCCGCCGCATCCTGGTCCTGCTGGACAACGCCCGCGACGCCTCGCAGATACGCCCCCTGCTCCCCGGCACGACGGGCAGCGCGGCGCTGGTGACGAGCCGGTCTCGGATGCTGGACCTGGCGGGGGCGCACCTGGTCGACCTGGACGTGATGTCCCCCGAGGAGGCGTTGCAGCTCTTCACGAAGATCGTGGGCGCGGAGCGCGTCGCCTCCGAGCGCGAGGCGGCGCTCGACGTCGTGGGCGCGTGCGGCTTCCTGCCGCTGGCCATCCGTATCGCGGCCTCGCGGCTGGCGGCCCGCCGGACGTGGACCGTATCGGTCCTGGCGGCCAAGCTGGCGGACGAGCGCCGCCGGCTGGACGAGCTCCAGGCCGGCGACCTGGCCGTGAAGGCCACCTTCGAACTCGGCTACGGCCAGCTGGAGCCGCAGCAGGCGCGCGCCTTCCGGCTGCTGGGCCTGGCGGACGGCCCGGACATCTCCCTGGCCGCGGCCGCCGCGGTGCTGGACCAGCCTCTCCGGGCCACCGAAGACCTCCTGGAATCCCTGGTGGACACGTCCCTGCTGGAGTCGGCGGCCCCCGGCCGCTACCGGTACCACGATCTGGTCCGCCTGTACGCGCGGGCCTGCGCGGAACGCGACGAACAGCCGCCGGTGGAACGCGAGCTGGCCCTGTCGCGGCTGCTGGACTTCTACCTGGCCACGGCCGCGGCGGTGTACGCGCTGGAGCGGCCGGGCGACCGGCTGGCCGACCACCTGGAACCGACCGAGTTTCCGGGCCTCACGTTCGCGGACCGGCACGCCGCGCAGGACTGGCTCTACTCCGAGGCCAACAGCCTGCTCGCGTGCGTACGGCAGTCCTCCGAGCCGGCCATGCTCCGCCGGGCCGTGGACCTGCTGTGGGCGGCGAAGGACCTGGCCGAGTCCGGCGCCAACGCCAAGCAGTACGAGGCGGTGGCCACGGCGGTGCGCCAGCGAGCCCGGACGTGCGGCGACGCGCGCGCCGAGGGCCGCGCGCTCACCACGCTGACCAACGTCCACCTCGTCGCCGGCCGCTTCGACCAGGCCGATCAGGACGCTCGGCGCGCGATGCTGCTCGCCGAGGACGCCGGAGACCCACTTCCGAGCTGCTGGGCGCCCAACGACCGGGGCATCATCGCGATCTACCAGAACCGGCACGCCGACGGCGAGGGGTTCCTGAACCAGGCGATCACCAACTTCCGCCTGGGCAAGAACCGCGCCGGTGAGGCGAGCGCGCTGTGCAACCTGTCCCGCATCCGGCTCGCGATGGGACAGACGGACAGCGCCGTCGAGCTCGCGCAACAGGGCATCGACATCTACGACTCACTGGGGCACTCCCTCCGGGGTGCGAACGGCCGGTACGCCCTCGGGCTGGCCCTCACCCGGTCCGGGCAGTTCTCCGATGCCACGGACAGGCTCCTGGAGGCCCTGGACGTGTTCCGCGACAGCCGTCAGCGCCTGTGGGAGGGCATGACCCTGTTCCGCATCGCCGAGGTCGATCTGGCGGCGCGGCGACCGGCGGCGGCCGCCGCCCGGGCGGAGCAGGCACTCGCCATACTCCGGGGCATCGGCGGGGAGTGGCGCCGCGGCAACGTACTGACCGTCCTCGGCCGCGCCCTGCACGGGATCGGCCAGATCGGCCGGGCCCAGGTCTGCTGGCGCGAAGCCATGGCCATCTACGAGGAACTGGGGTCGCCGGAAGCGGCCGAGGTCCGGTCGCTGCTGGCGCCGGTAGCGGCCGCGTAACGCCCCGTACAGGGCGTTCATTGAACGTTTATCGCCGCACGGCATGCTCATGTCTGTCGATCCGCCGCGTCGGGGGGCAGACGGATCAACGGGGGAGGCCGCGCACTATGGTGAACGGCCCTGACGTGCCCGCCCGGCAGTCCACGGGGGAACAGCCGGGCGGGCATCGCCGAACGATCGAGCAGAGCCAGCCTCACAGGGGAGCAGACACATGAGCGAGACGAAGAAGACGCAGCCCGTCCTCAAGCCGCAGGACAACCACGCCACCGGCACGGGCGACGACGCCGTCACCACCTTGGACAACCACGCCACGGGCTCGGGTGACGTCGTCGCCACGCCCCAGGACAACCACGCCACGAGCGAGCCGGCGTAACACGGACCTTCCTGACGGGGAACGGCCGCGGTGGCGCGGAGGGGGAGCCACCGCGGCCGCCGCATGTCCGGGGGCGGGGCGGAGCGGTCGGGGGGGCGCGCCGGGGAGCCTGTCCGCACGGCTGCAACGGGCCCTCACCGCGTGCGCCTCTGTCAGGACGGCTCCACGCCACTTCAGCGGCGGACCCTGGCCCGCAGCTCCGTCTTCAGGACCTTGCCGCTCGCGTTGCGCGGGAGTTCCGTGACGAACTCGACCTCTCT
Source organism: Streptomyces agglomeratus (assembly GCF_001746415.1). Classification (NCBI taxonomy): domain Bacteria; kingdom Bacillati; phylum Actinomycetota; class Actinomycetes; order Kitasatosporales; family Streptomycetaceae; genus Streptomyces; species Streptomyces agglomeratus. Next base: position 4,551,458 of record NZ_MEHJ01000001.1, on the reverse strand, counting down.
GGGCACCTTGTAGTTCGCCATCTCCCGGCGGGACCAGGCGATCAGGTCGTCGGACGTGAGCGTGGAGCCCCGGCGGCGGACCGCGTACGCCTTGCCCACCTCACCCAGCCGCGCGTCCGGTACGCCGATCACCGCGACGTCCGCTATGTCCGGGTGCAGGCCCAGCAGTTGCTCGATCTCCGCCGGGTAGGCGTTGAAGCCGCCGACGATGAACATGTCCTTGATCCGGTCGGTGATCCGCAGGTTGCCGGCCTCGTCCAGTACGCCCACATCGCCCGTACGCAGCCAGCCGTCCGGCGTGACGGCGGCAGCCGTCCCGGCCGGGTCCTCGAAGTACTCGCGCATGACGTTGAAGCCCCGGACCAGGACCTCCCCGGGCGTGCCCGGCTCCGCCAGGACGCGGACCTCCGTGCCCGGGATCGCGCGGCCCGACGTCGACGCGATCGTCTCCGGCGGGTCGCCCCGGCGGCACATCGTCACGATGCCGGACGCCTCCGACAGTCCGTACGCCGTGAGGACCGTCGCGATGTGGAGCTCCGAGCGCAGCCGCTCCACCAGCCGGAGCGGGACCACCGCCGCGCCCGTCACCACCAGGCGCAGCGCGGACAGGTCGTGGGAGTCGCGGGACGGGTGGTCGAGGATCGACTGGTGGAGCGTGGGCGGGCCGGGGAGGACCGAGATGCGTTCGGCGGCGACGTTCGCCAGGACCGTGCCCACATTGAAGACCGGCTGGGGGACCATCGTCGCGCCCCGCATCAAGCAGGCGATGACGCCCGCCTTGTAGCCGAACGTGTGGAAGAAGGGGTTCACGATCAGGTAGCGGTCCCCCTCGCGCAGGCCGGCCAGGTCGCACCAGATGGCGTAGCAGCGCAGCGTCTGCGCGTGCGTGATGACCGCGCCCTTCGGGCGGCCCGTCGTGCCCGACGTGTAGATGATGTCGGCGGGGTCGGAGGGGGCGATCGCCGCCGCCCGCGCGCGGACCTCCGCCGACGACACCGCCTCGCCCTGCGCGAGGAAGTCCTTCCAGGTGCTGAAGTCCTCCGGCGCGTCGTCCGCCAGCACGACCACTTCCTCCAGGTGCGGGAGGGAGGCGAGCGGGCCGCCCCCAGGGCCCTCGGCCGTCGCGCGGCGCAGGGAGGCGACGTACGACGTACCGAGGAACGTTCCCGTGACGAAGAGGAGTCTGGCCCGGCTGCGGTGCAGGATGTACGCCGCCTCCTGGCCCTTGAAGCGGGTGTTCAGCGGGACGAGGACCGCGCCCGCCGTCACCGCGCCGAGCGCGGACACGATCCAGTCCAGGGTGTTGGGCGCCCAGACGGCGACCCGGTCGCCCGGCTCCACGCCCCGCGCCATGCACGCGGCCGCCGCACGCTCGACGCGCTCGCCCAGATCGGCGTACGAGATCCGGGTACGGCCCTCGACCACGGCCTCCCGCTCGCCGTACCGTTCGGCCGCACTCCGTACCAGCTCCGGGATGCTGCCCCATCCGGCGTCTCCGCCGTCCGCTGCGCTCATCGCAAGCCCTCCCACACCGCACGCCGACGCACTAGCTGACTATCCGTCAGATTAGCTGTAGCCTGACGCGCTGTCAGCAGTCATGACCCCCGCGGAGGTGCCCCGGCGTGGCGACACTCAAGGACGCGACAGCGATAGTCGGTACGGGGCAGACCCGCTTTGCCAGGCAACTCCCCGAGTCCGAGAAGACCTTGGCCTGCCGCGCCGTGCTCGCCGCCCTCGACGACGCCGGCATCGCCCCGTCCGAGGTCGACGGCCTCGCCTCCTACACCATGGAGGAGACCGACGAGGTCGAGTTGGCGAAGTCCATCGGCGCCGGCGACCTCACCTTCTTCTCCAAGGCCGGCTTCGGGGGCGGCGGTTCCTGCGCGACCGTCGCCCACCTCGCCGCCGCCATAGCCACCGGTCAGGCGAGCGTCGGCGTCGCGTGGCGCTCGCGCAAGCGCGGCTCGGGGCCCCGGCCCTGGAAGAACACCACCGCACAGCTCCCCACCCCCGCCCAGTGGACCCGCCCCTTCGGCCTGCTGCGCCCCGCCGACGAGATCGGCATGCTGGCCCGGAGGTACATGCACGAGTACGGCGCCACCCGCGACCACCTGTTCAACGTCGCCCTCGCCTGCCGCAACCGGGCCAACCAGAACCCGGCCGCGATGATGTACGACCGGCCCCTGACCCGCGACATGTACATGAACGCGCGCTGGATCAGCGATCCCCTGTGTCTGTTCGACAACTGCCTGGAGACGGACGGCGCCCTGGCGTGCGTCATCGTCTCGGCGGAGCGCGCCCTCGACTGCCGGCAAAAGCCCGTGTACGTCCACTCCGTCGCCCAGGGACTGCCCGCCCAGCACCACGGGATGGTCAACTACTGGAACGACGACCCGCTCACCGGCCCCGCCTGGACCGCCGCCCGCCAGCTCTGGAAGCAGGCCGACTTCGGCCCCGACGACGTCGACGTGGCCCAGATCTACGACGCGTTCACCCCGCTCATCCCGCTGTCGCTGGAGGGCTACGGCTTCTGCGGAAGAGGAGAGGGGGCGGCCTTCACCGAGGGCGGCGCCCTGGAGAGCGGCGGGCGGCTGCCGATCAATACCGGGGGCGGCGGGCTCAGCGAGGCGTACGTCCACGGCTTCAACCTGATCACCGAGGGCGTGAAGCAACTGCGCGGCACCAGCACCGCCCAAGTACCCGGAGCCGCCACCTGCCTGGTGACGGCGGGCGAGGGCGTACCGACGTCGGCCCTGCTGCTGAGGAGCTGAAGGATGAGCGAGAACACGAGCGGCGGCCTGCTCGTTCCCGTCGTCGACGACGACGGCGCGCCCTTCTGGACGTACGCCGCCCAGGGCGAGCTGCGCGTCCAGGCATGCGCCGCCCCCGACTGCGGGGAGCTGCGGTTTCCGCCCCGGCCGTGCTGCCCGCACTGCCACTCCTTCGACAGCGAGTGGCGGCGGATGAGTGGCAAGGGGCGGATCTGGTCGTACGTCCTGCCCCACCCACCGCTCCTGCCCGCCTACGCCGCCCAAGCCCCGTACAACGCGGTCGTCGTCGAGCTGTCCGACGCCCCGCGCATCCGGCTCGTGGGGAACGTGGTCGCCGCGCCCGGGGCCGCCCTCGACTCCGTCGATCCCGCGCGACTGCGCGTGGGTGCGAAGGTGCAGGTCGCGTTCGCCGAGGGCGCGGACGGGCTGACCGTGCCGCAGTGGCTGCTGGAGCGGTCGTGAGCGCCGGTGGCGGAGACGGCGCCGACGGCGTTCGCGTCGAAGGCGTTCGCGTCGAACGGGACAAGGAGACCGGCGTCGCGGTGGTCACGCTCGACCGCCCGGAGCGGCTTAACGCCATCGACCTGGGCACGGCGGCCCGGCTGGCCGCCGTATGGCGCGCGTTGCGGTTCGACGAGAGCGTACGGGCCGTCGTGCTCACCGGCGCCGGGGACCGGGCCTTCTGCACCGGCATCGACCGGGGGGCCGAAGTGCCGCAGCCCCCCTCGCCGTACTCCGTCGACGATCCCCTCCTGTCCATCGGCCCGAAGGCGAATGACCTGTGGAAACCGGTGATCACGGCGGTACGGGGAATGGCGTGCGGCGGGGCGTTCTACCTGCTGGGGGAGGCCGAGTTCGTCGTCGCCGCCGAGGATGCGACGTTCTTCGATCCGCATACGACGTACGGGATGGTCAGCGCGTACGAGACGGTCTTCATGGCGCAGCGGATGCCGTGCGGTGAGGTCGCCCGGATGGCGCTCATGGGGACGGCGGAACGGCTGTCGGCGCGGCGCGCGTACGAGACGGGCCTGGTGTCGGAGGTCGTGCCGAGCGGCGAGGAGGTCGCGGCGGCCGTGCGGGCGGCCGAAGTGATCGCCTCGCATCCGACGGCGGCCGTGCAGGGCACCGTGCGGGCGGTGTGGGCGGCCACGGAGGGGGCGCGCGGCCGGGCGCTGGCGCAGGCGCCGCAACTGGTGGCACTCGGCAATCTGCCACCGGACCGGCAGGCGGAGCTGTTCGCCGCCCGCCGGCCCGGATTCCGTACCCGCTAGGCGTCCGGCGCGGCGTCAGCCGGCCATGCGCCGCACGTTGCTGAGGGTGCACTTGCCGCCGGAGGTCGCACCCGACTGGGCGACGTAGGGGGTGGCGACGTCGAGCTTCTCGGTCCTGCCCGCGAGCACCATGTAGAAGCTGGGGTGGCGCGTTCCGACGGTCGTACCGCTCGGGTCGGTGAACGTCACCGTGAAGGTGTAGGTGTAGTTCTCCGACGAGCTGCTGTTGGTGGCGCTCACAGCCGCGACGATGCCGCGGGACGGGTCGTACTCGCAGCGGTCGATCCGCACGTCCGTGATGTTCGCGTCGCCTCGGCTGCCGGAGGTGTAGCCACTGGTCGAGCTGCCGCTGGTGCTCGTGCTGGTGCTGGTGCTGGTGCTGCTGGTGTCGCCGGTGGTGTAGCCGCCGGTGGTGCTGCCACTCGTCGTGCTGCTGCCGGTCGTGGTGTCGCCGCTGGTGTAGCCGCCCGACGTGGAGCTGTCGTAGCTCGAACCCCCGCTGGTGCTGCTACTGCTGCTCGAACCGCCGAAGCTGCTGCCACCACTGCTGCCGCTGCTGTCGTCGCAGCTGCCACCGCGGCCACGGGCACCGGTGAGCGCGAGGACGGCGATACTGAACACGGCAATAGCGCGGACATGGCGAAGCTTCACGCTTCAACCCCCGTTGAAATCGTAGATTTGTGGCGCCCGATTGACGAGCGCACGTCACCCTAGTGGGGCGCCGAACGCGGCCGCAAACGCCCGTTCGAGGCGCCCGCGCCGCCGCTGCCGCCCCCTCCGTAACTGGCAGCGGCCCTCCGGCGGGCGTAGCGTCGTCACCGAGAGCCACCGAAGGAGGCCCGCGATGATCCGCAGCGTCCTCGGCTGGGTCCTCGGTCTCGCGGGAGCGACGGCCGCCGTACTCAGCCCTTTCCGTACCTGGTACGACGGTCGTCTCGGGCGGCACTACCGGATCGGCGACCTGTTCGGCGGCATCACGGACAGTTCGGCCGGGATCTGGGTGTCGATCCTGCTGCCGTTCGCCTTCGCCGCCCTGCTGACCCTCGTCGGGCTGCTGCTCCGGGTCAGGCTGCTCGTCGCCCTCGCGGGAGTCGTCGTACTCGGTTTCACCGTCCTGTGGATGGTCCGCGTGGGCCAGGCGCTGGGCAGCCTCACCGTCGACGGGGAGGGCAACGGCCTGGGCGCCGGCGTCGCGCTGGCCCTGGGCGGCGGCGTACTCCTCCTGCTGTCCGCCGCGGTGATTGCCGGGCGCGGCCCACGGCATCGCGTGGACGGCGACAGGCACGGGCGGCACGGGCACGGGCGCCACGGGCGGCAGGAGTACGAACCCGAGGCCGATCACGCGTACGACGCCCACCCCGCGTACGACCACGACCACCGGCAGCACGAGCCCGCACCGGATCAGGGGGACACGCAGTCCTTCCCCTGGCGTCCGGGTCCGGGGCACCCGGACGACCGGCCGCCACCGCCGCCGGATCACCGCTACCAGTAGCGCGTCCCACCCGCCGCCACACCGGCCGCCACCGGCCGCCGGATCGCGGCTACCGGTGGCGCGCCGCCACCGGTAGCCGCGCCGGGTGTTCTCCGTGCCCGCCTCAGGCGCGCGTTCCCGAGGAGCGGCCGGTCGCCGTGCCCTTCACCGCGTCCAGGGCGTACACGCACCGGTCCTTGCTGCACGCGTACACGACACCCCCCTGTGCCACCGGTGAACCGGTGATCTCGCCGCCCGTCGCCAGCTTCCAGCGCAGTTGCCCGCCGCTCGCGTCCAGCGTGTAGAGGCAGTGGTCGGCCGAGCCGAAGTGGACGCGGCCGTCGGAGACGACCGGCGCGCCGACGACGTCGCCGCCCGCCGCGAAGCGCCACTTCGGGGTGCCGGTCACCGCGTCCAGGGTGTAGAGCGCGCTGCCGCTGCCCACGTGGACGTTGCCCGCCGCGACCAGGACCGGCTCGATGGACTGGCGGGACTCCGTGGCGATACGCCACCGGTCCTTGCCCGTGGCGGCGTCCAGGGCGTACACCGTGCCGAGGTAGTCGGCCAGGTAGACGCCACCGCCCGTGACGGCCGGCCCCGGCGCGAACGCGGGCGGGCTCAGGAACACCGCGGGAGCCTCGAAGTGCCACCGCACATGACCGCCGGCGGCGTCGATCGCCAGGACGCGCGTCCCGGCGGCGACGTACACGCAGCCGTCCGGCGCCGACGTCAGCCGCAGCGGGACTCCCCCGCACGACGCCGCGTCGCCGATCGGGTACGACCAGCGCTCGACGCCACTGCGGGAGTCCAGGGCGCGCAGCCGCGCGTCCTTCCACACGTACACCGTGTCGTCGTGTACGGCCGGACCGGCCTCCGGGGTCTCGAAGTCGCTCTGCGCGCCGGTGAGTTCCCACAGCTTCTGCCCGTTGGACGCCTCCCACGCCTGGATGCCGCCGCCCCGCGTGCCGGTCACCACCGTGCCGCGGTCGGCCTTGAGGGAGTACACCCAGGCGTCGGTCTGGAGCCGCCAGCGCTCCTGGCCGTCGGTGGCGTCGAGGGCGTACAGCGTGGGGCCGTCGGAGGCGTGGATACGACCGCCCGCGACCGCCATCGCCCAGGCGACGTCTCGGGTCTTGAACTGCCGCCGTCCGCTGGCCACGTCCAGGGCGTGCACCTCGAAGGAGGTGACGTAGACGAGATCGCCCGCCACGGCCGGCGTTCCCCACACGTCGTTGGACATGCGGAACCGCCACGGCCGCCATCCCCCGGAAGGCCCCGCGCCGTCGGCGGACTGCGCGGGTGGCGGAACGGCCGGGGGCGGCGGGGCCCCCACGGGCGGCGCCACGACGCCGGTGGCGGCGTCCGTGCCGTGCGCCGGGGCGCTCACTCCGGCCGGCGGCCTGATCCACCCCGTGGCCTGCTCGCCCGGCGCGTGACCGGCGTGACCGGAGCCCCGGGCATCGGCCACGCGCGGACCCGGGCCGATCGGCACCTTGGAGCCGGGCAGCCGCACGGAGGCATGGGCGCCGGCCTGCGCGGCGTGGGCGCCGCGCCCGCCCTGCGCGCCCTGCGCCGCGTGACCGGCGTGCGCGCCCTGCGGCGCCCGCCCGTCCGCGTACGCCGAGGCCGGTGAGGGGGACGGGGACGAAACCGGGGCGTCCGACCGGGACGCCACCGGGGCGAACGGCGGCGGGCCGGGCGGCCTCGGCGGCGTGGCGTGCTGCCGGGCCGGCGGCGCACTCGGCGTGCTCGGGAGCGCCGGACGGCCGCCCCGCCGCTGCTCGATCATCGCGGTGGCCCGGGCGGGCAGCCAGGCGGACGCCGTACCGCTGTCGTCCTCGCCGGAGGCGAAGAGGTGCGGTGAGAGCTGCGCCTGGAGGTCGGCCGGGCTGGGCCGCCGTACCGCTTCCATCTGCATGCACGACTCGATCAGCGGGCGCAGCTCGTCGGGCAGCCCCTCGACGTCGGGGCCTTCCCGCAGCAGCATGAAGACCGTCTCGACCGGGTTCGCGCCGTGGAAGGGCGCGTGTCCGGTGGCCGCGAAGACGAGCGTGGAACCGAGCGAGAAGATGTCGCTGGCACCCGTCACGCTGCGCGAGTCGCGCGCCTGCTCGGGCGACATGTAGGCGGGCGTACCGACGGCGACGTTGGTCATGGTCAGCCGTGTGTTGGAGACGCCCGACGCGATGCCGAAGTCGATGACGCGCGGCCCGTCCTCCACCACCAGGACATTCGACGGCTTGAGGTCGCGGTGGACCAGGCCCGCCCCGTGGATGGACTGGAGCGCCTCGGCGATCCCCGCCGCCAGCCAGCGCACCGCCTGGGCCGGCATCGGCCCGCATTCATTCACTATTTCTTCGAGGGAGGGCGCGGGTACGTACGCCGTGGCCAGCCACGGCACCGCCGCCCGCGGATCGGCGTCCACGACGGCGGCCGTGTAGAACCCGCTGACCGCCCGGGCGGCCTCCACCTCACGCGTGAAGCGGACGCGGAACAGCTGGTCCTCGGCGAGTTCGGTCCGTACCGTCTTGATCGCCACGCGGCGGCCCGACGCCGACCGCGCGAGATAGACCAGCCCCATGCCGCCGGCCCCGAGCCGTGCCAGCACCTCGAACGGGCCGATACGCCGCGGGTCGTGCTGCGTCAGCTGCTCCATAACTTGCCTGCCACCTCCCCGTACGAGGCCGCGAAACACAGCCCCGTGAAGCGTCTCACCACTGGGCACCACCCAGCGGTGCGCACCCTGATTCTTCCTGTCGGAGGCGGTGGTGGCGAACCCGGGGGCGGACCGGGGTGTCTCACCCGGATTCGGACAGGTCGCGCACGTGCGAAAAGTCGCTGATGAGCCGCTACGTCTTGGTTTCGCCGGGGCTGGCGGGGCCGGGCCGCTCACCGGCCTCGTCACTTTCGGCCACGTCGGCGGGTACGCCGGACCCGGAAGCCTCAGCCGCCTTCGCACGCCCGTCCGTCTTCTTCGCGGGTTCGGCGGGCTCCTCGGGTACGGCCGTCGTCTTCGCGGGTTCGGCCGTCGTCTCGGCGGGCTCGGCCGTCGTCTCGGCGGGCTCGGGGGGCGCGGCCGACTGAGCCGGTTCGGCCAGTACCGCGAAAGTCGCGCCCTGATCGTCGGTGAGTACCGCGATCCGCCCGTACGGCGTGTCGAACGGCTGTGCCTGGACACGGCCACCCAGTTCGACGGCCCTCGAAGCGGCCCGGTCGCAGTCGTCGGCCACGAAATAGACCATGAAGTGGTCGGGCATCTCGGCCGGGAACACGTCGCCCATGACGCTGCGCCCGCCGATCGCCGTGTCGGGACCGGGTTCGGCCCCCGCCGGGGACCACGTCCGGAAGTCCTCGCCCGCCTCGTCGAGGTCGAAGCCCCGGAAGCCGAAGACCGTCTCGTAGAACGGGTCGGTCCGTTCCTTGCCGCGCGCGTAGACCTCGGTCCAGCAGAACGAGCCCGGCTGGTCCCGCTTCTCGAAACCGGCGTGGGTGCCCGCCTGCCAGAGGCCGAACACCGCGCCGCCGGGATCGGCCGCCACGGCCATCGTGCCGAGCGGGGGCACGGGCACCGGGTCCGTCACCATCTGGCCGCCGGCGTCCCTGATCCTTCGGGCCAGCGCCGCCGCGTCGTCGGTGGCGAAGTAGACGCCCCAGGCGGTCGGCATGCGCCCGTCGCGCTTGGCCGCGAGGGCGGCCACCTTCTTTCCGCCGCTGAGGGCGTTGACGAACGTGGCCCACCCCGTCCGGCCCGACCATCCCGTTCTCGCCCGGTCGTCGATGCCGGGCTCCTCGAAGGTCCAGCCGAACAGCTCGCCGTAGAAGCGCTTGCCCGCTTCCACGTCGTCCAGCGTCACATCGACCCAGCACGGCATGCCTTCCGCATATACGGCCATGGGCCCGGTCCTTCCGTCGCGCGGGGCAGGGGCGATGTGTGGTGCCCGTCACACTCAAGCTAACGGGCCGGGGCGCTCCACGCAGGGAAACAAATCGAACAAGTGGGGCAATACCGGGGCATGACGCCATGGCGCGTACGGGTTGTCCACCAAAGTTGTCCACAGGCTGTTGATAAGACTATTCGGGTCGACGGATGGCCCAGGAGCGGCACAGACGGCCCGAAGTGGCCGAAAGCGCTCAGTACGGCGGACGGCGGGTGCGCGCGGTGCGCCGGTGCGGCTGGCCGGTTCCCCATTTGCAGTCGGCCGAATCGCGCTCCGATCACCCCTCGGTAAGCTGACGGCATGACAGGACAAGTACGCACCGTCGACGGCCGCGTGGCCGGACGACGCGGTCAGGCGACGCGGCAGAAGCTGCTCGACTGCCTCAGCGAGATGCTCAGCTCCTCGCCCTACCGCGACGTCAAAGTCATCGATGTGGCCCGGAAGGCGGGGACTTCACCCGCGACGTTCTACCAGTACTTCCCCGATGTGGAGGGCGCCGTCCTCGAAATCGCGGAAGAAATGGCCAAGGAGGGTGCCGGGTTGACCGAACTCGTCTCCGGCCGCTCCTGGGTCGGCAAGGCGGGCTGGGCGACCTCCGAGGAACTCGTCGAGGGCTTCCTCGACTTCTGGCGCAAAAACGACGCCATCCTGCGTGTCGTCGATCTCGGTGCGGCCGAGGGCGACAAGCGTTTCTACAAGATCCGCATGAAGATCCTGAACTCGGTCACCAACTCCCTTACGGACACGGTGAAGGAGCTCCAGGCCAAGGGCAAGGTCGACAAGGACATCAGCCCCGCCGCGATGGCCGGCTCGCTCGTGGCCATGCTGGCGGCGGTCGCCTCGCACCAGAAGGGTTTCCAGACCTGGGGTGTGAAGCAGAACGAACTCAGGCCCAATCTGGCCCTGTTGGTGCACCTGGGCATCACCGGCAAGAAGCCGACGAGGTAAGCCGGCCCCCCGCCCCCGCCCGCCCCAGAACGAGCCGACGCCACCGTTCAGTCCTGTCTACGCAGCGGCGGCCGCCACACCGGTCCGCCGCTGCGGCGTTCTCAGCGGCTTCGCCGCTCCTCCAGCCGGAAGAGCCGGATCTCCCGCTCCACCCTGGCCTGGTACGTCGCGTACGGCGGCCAGAACTTCAGTACGGCCTGCCACGCGGCGGCCCGCTCGGCGCCCTTCAGCAGCCGCGCCGTGACCTCGATGCCCTCCCCCCGCCAGCTGATCCGGGCATCCGGGTGCTTCATCAGGTTGGCCGTCCAGGCGGGATGCCCGGCCCGGCCGAAGTTGCTGCCGATCAGGATCCAGCTGTCGCACGCCTTGCCGCCGCCCCGGCCACCACCGCTGCCGCCGCTCGCCTCCTCCGGCATGCAGGCCAGCGGCGTGGTGCGGGGCAGGCCGCTCCTCGCCCCCTTCGCCGTGAGGATCACGCCCGGCAGCATCCAGGCACTCAGCAGCACCCTGCCCCGGGTCAGACGGTGGACCGCGCGGTCCACGGCGGGCACGAAGTGCGGGGCGACCCTGGCGAAGGCGCGGGTCGAGGACAGCTTCTGCATGATGCGAATTCCGGGTGCCATCAGGCCGTCACCTCCCGCCCGGCCGCTCCCGCCGCCTCCGCCGCCATGTCACCCTCGTCACCCTCGTCACCCTCCGTACCGCCGAACAGCCCCGCGACCCGTGCCGCACGGTCGCGCAGGCGGTGGACCGGGCCGAACAGCAGCTCGTCCGCCGCCGCCCGCTTGAAGTAGAGGTGCGCGTCGTGCTCCCACGTGAACCCGATCCCGCCGTGCAGCTGGACCGCCTCCCCCGCGGCCGCACGCAGCGCCTCCAGGGCCTGCGCGAGCGCGAGACCGCCGGTCGCCGGGTCCCAGGCCGCGTAGTAGGCCGCCGAGCGTGCCGCCTGCACCTGTACGTAGACGTCGGCCAGCCGGTGCTTGACCGCCTGGAACGAGCCGATCGCCCGTCCGAACTGCTCACGCGCCCTGACGTGGTCGACCGTTCGCTCCAGGGCGTACGAGGCGGCCCCGACCGCTTCGGCGGCGAGCACGACGGCTGCGGTACGCCCGGCCTCCGCCAGCGCGCCGGGCACATCGGCGGCCTCGTCCGCGCCGAGCAACTCGCCCTTCACCTCACGCAGTTGGATGCGCGCCTGGGGCCGTGTCCCGTCCAGGGCGGTCTGCCGTACGCGCACCAGCCCGGGCGAGTCGGCGCGTACCAGGAACAGTGACGTCCGGCCGCGCGCGTACCCGCCCGTGCGGGCCGCGACGAGCAGCAGGCCGGCGCTGTGCCCGTCGAGCACCTGGGCCGCCTCCCCGTACAGCGCCCAGGCGCCGTCGCGCCCGTCCGCGGCCGTACGCCGGGCCTGTACGCCACCGGAACGGCCGCCGCCCGCCCAGTCGCCGCCGGTGTTGGCGCCGGTGAGGGCTAGCGCGGTGGCGAGTCCGCCGCCGGGAACGGCGAGGGTGGCGGTCAGCGTGCCCTCGGCGACGGGCGGCAGCAGGGCGGTCCGCTGGGCCTCCGTACCGAGCGCGGCGATCAGCGGGGCGGCGAGTACGGCGGTGGCGAGCAGCGGCGACGGCAGGAGCGCGCGGCCGGTCTCCTCGCAGGCGACGGCGAGTTCGACGGTGCCGCAGCCGGCTCCTCCGTACGCGGCCGGGAGGGCGAGGCCGGGCAGCCCGATCTGTTCGGCGAGCTGCCGCCAGAGGCCGGCGTCGTATCCGGCGGTGGTCCGTACGGCCGCCTTCACCTCGTCGGGACCACTTCGTTTGGCCAGCAGATCGCGCAGCGTGCGGCGGATCTCGTCCTGCTCCACGGTGAAGGTGGCGTCCATGGAACTCCCTCCCTGTCTGACGGGCCGTCATGTTAGGGGTGGGGGGCCGAGAAGCACAGGGGCGCGTCGGCCCGGGGCGGCGGCGGGTGCGGAGCGTCGCCGCCGACGGCGGTCGCGCCGCCGAGGGCCCGCGACCACATAATCTGATGTACCGTCAGATTCATGCTGCCACGCCCTCTCCGCCGCAAGGTGGCCATCGTCGGCACAGCCCTCTCCGACTGCGGACGCGTCGACGACGCCACCCCCTACGCCCTCCACGCCCAGGCCGCCCGCCGCGCCCTCGCCGACTCCGGGCTCGACCGGTCGCTGATCGACGGCTTCGCGTCCGCCGGCCTCGGCACGCTCGCGCCGGTCGAGGTCGCCGAGTACCTGGGACTGCGGCCCACCTGGGTCGACTCGACCACCGTCGGCGGCTCCACCTGGGAGGTCATGGCCGCCCACGCCGCCGACGCGATCGCGGCCGGCCATGCCAACGCCGTACTGCTGGTGTACGGCTCGACCGCCCGCGCCGACATCAAGGCGGGGCGCCGCACCTCGAACCTCTCGTTCGGCGCGCGCGGCCCCCTCCAGTTCGAAGTCCCGTACGGGCACACGCTCGTCGCGAAGTACGCGATGGCCGCCCGCCGCCACATGCACGAATACGGCACGACCCTGGAGCAGCTCGCCGAGGTCGCCGTCCAGGCGCGGGCGAACGCGGCGACCAACCCCGGAGCGATGTTCCGCGACCCGGTGACCGTGGACGACGTACTGTCCGGGCCAATGATCGCCGACCCCTTCACCAAACTGCACTGCTGCATCCGCAGCGACGGCGGCTGCGCGGTACTGATGGTGGCGCGGGAGTACGTACCCGATGCGGCCAAGGCCCCGGTGTGGGTGCTGGGCTCCGGGACCGCCGTCTCGCACACCACCATGTCCGAGTGGGACGACTTCACGGTCTCCCCGGCGGCCGTCTCGGGGCGCCTGGCCTTCGAGCGGGCGGGCGTGCGCCCCTCGGACATCGACCTCGCGGAGATCTACGACGCCTTCACCTACATGACGCTGGTGACGCTGGAGGACCTCGGGTTCTGCGCGAAGGGCGAGGGCGGCGCTTTCGTCGAGAAGGGCCGGCTGCTGCGCGACGGCGCGCTGCCGGTGAACACCGACGGCGGCGGTCTGTCCGCCTGCCACCCCGGCATGCGAGGGCTGTTCCTGCTGGTGGAAGCGGTACGGCAACTGCGCGGCGAGGCGGGCGAAGGCCAGGTCCGCAAGGCGGACGGCGCGCTGCCGGAGCTGGCGGTGGCGTCGGGGACGGGCGGCTGGTTCTGCTCGTCGGGAACGGTGGTGCTCGGGCGGGACGGGTGACCCGGACGCGTACGACCGCCCGCGCCCCGGTTCGGCGGCGTCCTTTCCTCCGGACGTGCGTCCCCTCCTCCGGACGTGCGTCCCCGCGCACACCCGGCGCATTATGGCTCGATGACCAGCTTCCACGAGACCCTCCGCTCGCTGCGCGTGTGGGACACCACTCTCCCCGCCTTCGACCCGGACACCGCGCCCGCCGATCCGCTGCCCCTCTTCAGGCAGTGGTTCGTGGCGGCGGCCCGTGCCGGACAGGCGGAGCCGCACACCATGTCACTGGCCACCGTCGACCCGGACGGGCTGCCCGACGTGCGGACGCTGATGCTGCACGACGCCGACGAGCGGGGCTGGCACTTCGCGTCGCACGCCACCAGCACCAAGGGCCGCCACCTCGCCGCCGCCCCGCGAGCGGCGCTCGGCTTCTACTGGCCGGTCCAGGGCCGCCAGGTCCGGGTACGGGGGCAGGTCTCCACCGGGACGCCCCAGGAGGCCGACGCCGACCTGCACGCCCGCTCGACGGGGGCGCTGGCGTCGGCGCTGGTGGGGCGGCAGAGCGAGGTGCTGCGCTCGCGGGAGGAGCTGGCGCGGGCGAGCGAGGCGGCCTGGGCGCGGGCAGAGGCCGAACCGGACGCCGGATCGGCGACCTGGACGGTGTACGTCCTCGAACCGCGCGAGGTCGAGTTCTTCCAGGGCGACGAGCGACGCCGGCACGTACGGCTGCGCTACCGGCGGGACGGAGACGCGTGGGTCCGGGAGCTGCTCTGGCCGTGACCGGCTGTCGACCGGCCGCCTCCCACGGAGTCAGAGCCTGGGCCGGCAGGGCGCCGAACCGGGTGAGGTGGTCACCGCTCAGCTCTGCCCGCCGCCGGAGAGCCGGGCCGTACGGAAGACGGGAACCGCCGGCCCTTCGCCCTCGCGCCGGAAGGTGACCGTCAGCTCCATCCCGATCCGCAGGTCCGCCTCCGCGCAGCCGACGACCTCCGTCATCATGCGCGGCCCCTCCGCCAGGTCCACGACGGCGGCGACATACGGGACGCGGGCTCCGAAGGGCGGCAGGTCGTTGCGGTGGACGACGGACCAGGTGTAGAGCGTCGCGCGGCCGTTCGCCCGCTCCCACACGACGTCCTCGCTCCAGCAGTACGGGCAGAACTCACGGGGGTAGTGGTGCGGCCGGCCGCAGGCGCGGCAGCGGCGCAGCAACAGGCGGCCGTCGGCGGCGGCGTCCCAGTAGGGGCGGGTGAACGCGTCGATGTCGGGCACGTCGGCGCTCATGCCCCGAGCCATCCGATCGCGTGGTCGAGGGACCACGTCTGCCAGGACAGGGCGAACAGGGCGACGAGCGATATCAGCGCCATCATGGCGTTCTGCCCCTGCTCGGCCCAGTCGTGGATCATCAGAACGAGGTAGAGGAGGTTCAGGAGCAGGCCGGCGGCCAGCGCGACCGGCGTCAGGAATCCGGCGACCAGGCCGAGTCCGAGGGCGAGTTCGGCGTACACGACGATGTACGCCATCACCTTGGGCCGGGGCGCGACCACGGTGTCGAAGCCGCGCTTCACCGCCGGCCACCGGTGCTTCCCGGCGACGTCCGCCGCCCAGGCGATGCCCGTACCGCGCTCGAACCAGCCCTTCTTGTCCTTGTGGCGCCAGCTCTCCAGCCACCACAGGCCGAGGCCGACGCGCAGCACGGCGAGCCACTCCGCGCCACCGAGCCAGATGGTCTGCATTCCGCTCCACCCACCTTCAGCCGTCCCCGCCTATCTGACGGTACGTCAGTTCAGCGGATGGGGCGGGCCGCGCGCAAGGGGTACGGCTCCGCGACCGTCCGCGACTGTCCGTGACCGATTCGCAACCGATTTCGGTCTTGACCGATACCCATCAACAAGTTTCGTCATTACGCTGACGAATCATGGCCGATACCCCACACAACCACCCCGTCTACGTCATAGGCGGCGGACCCGGCGGACTAGCCGCCGCGGCTGCCCTGCGCGACCAGGGCGTACGCGCGGTCGTACTGGAGAAGTCCGACTCCGTCGGGGCGTCCTGGCGGGCGCACTACGACCGGCTGCGCCTGCACACCACCCGGCGCCTGTCGGGCCTGCCGGGACTGCCGATACCGCGAGCGTTCGGGCGGTGGGTGACGCGGGACAACGTGGTCAGGTACCTGGAGAAGTATGCCGAGTTCCACGAACTGGAGATCGTCACGGGGGTCGAGGTCTCCCGTATCGACCGCATCGAGGCCGCACCCGGCGAGAGGGGCGGCTGGCTGCTGCGGGCCTCCGGCGGGCGCGAGCTCACCGGCTCGGCCGTGGTGGTCGCCACCGGCTACAACCACACGCCGTACGTCCCCGAGTGGCCCGGCCGCGACACGTACACCGGCGAGCTGACCCATGCCCGCCAGTACCGCGCCCCGCGCCCGTACGAGGGCAAGGACGTCCTGGTCGTCGGCACCGGGAACACGGGCGCGGAGATAGCGGTGGACCTGGCGGAGGGCGGCGCGGCGCGCGTACGGCTGGCGGTGCGCACCGTCCCGCACATCGTGCGCCGCTCGACGGCCGGCTGGCCCGCGCAGCGCACCGGCATCCTCGTACGCCGCCTGCCGGTCCGGCTGGTGGACCTGGCCGGTGGCCTGGTCGCCCGGCTGTCGGTCCCCGACCTCTCCGCCCACGGCCTGCCGCGCCCCGGTACCGGGCTCTACTCCCGGGTCAAGGAGGGCGCCGTTCCGGTGCAGGACGTGGGGCTGATCAGTGCCGTGAAGCGGGGAGCCGTGGAACCGGTGGCGGCGGTCGAGGCCCTCGACGGGGGCGAGGTCGTACTGGCCGACGGCACCCGCATCGCGCCGGAGGCCGTGATCGCGGCGACCGGCTACCGGCGGGCGCTGGACGGACTGGTGGGCCACCTCGGGGTGCTGGACGGCCGGGGCCACCCAGTGGTGCACGGCGCGCGCACACCGCCGACGGCTCCGGACCTGTACTTCACGGGCTTCACCAACCCCATCAGCGGCATGTTCCGCGAACTGGCCATCGACGCCGGGAAGATCGCGAAGACGGTGGCGAAGAGGGCCGCGAAGAACGCCGGGAAGAAGGCCGGGAAGAAGGCCGGTGAGCAGCCCGCGAAAAGGGCCGCGAAGAAGGCCGCGAAGGCGACCGCCGAGGGGGCCGCGGCCGGTCGCGGGGCCGCCGCCGGCTGAGCGGCCCGGCGAGCCGGGGCGCGGCCGAGCGCGCGGCGACCGCGGCCCCCGCGCAGGCCCGGCTACCAGCCGGCCCCCGCCACCTGCTTCGTGGTGGCGTTCAGGCGGTTGAAGAGGTTGGTCACGCCGATGTAGAGCACGAGGCTCGCGAGCTGCTTCTCGTCGTAGTGCCTGGCGGCCTCGTCCCAGATGTCGTCCGGCACCGGCTCCGCGCGGTCGCTCAGCCGGGTGGCGGCCTCCGAGAGCGCGAGCGCCGCACGCTCGGCGTCGGTGAAGTAGGGCGTCTCCCGCCAGGCCGCCACCGCGAAGAGGCGCTCGTCGCTCTCGCCCGCCTTCCGCGCGCTGCGCACCCCGCCGTCGACGCACACACCGCAGCCGTTGATCTGGCTCGCGCGCAGGTGCACCAGCTCCAGCGTCTTCTCCGGTACGCCGCCCTTCTTCGCGGCCTTGAGGACGCTGAGGATGGCGGGCATGGCCTCGGGGATGACCACCGCGGGGTTCGGCATCCGTGCCTGCATGATTGATCTCCTTCAAGTGTGTTCGCTGTTCCGTTCGTTACCGCACTGACGGAACCGGCCGGGGGAATGTGACCGATGACCGACCACGAATTTCTGGCGGAGCGCTTCGAGGCCCACCGGGGGCACCTGCGCGCCGTCGCGTACCGGATGCTGGGCTCGCTGAGCGAGGCCGAGGACGCCGTCCAGGAGGCATGGCTGAAGCTCAGCCGGTCCGACACCACCGACGTCGCGAACCTGGGCGGCTGGCTGACGACGGTCGTGGGGCGGGTGTGCCTGGACATGCTGCGCTCGCGCACGTCACGGCGCGAGGACCCCCTCGACGTACACGCATACACGCACGTGCCCGATCCCGTCATCGGCCGGGCCGACAAGGCCGATCCCGAGCAGCAGGCCCTGCTCACCGACTCGGTCGGCCTCGCGCTCCTCGTCGTACTGGAGACGCTGCCGCCCGCCGAGCGGCTCGCCTTCGTCCTGCACGACATGTTCGCCGTGCCCTTCGACGACATCGCTCCCGTCGTCGAGCGCACCCCGGCCGCGACCCGGCAACTGGCCAGCCGCGCCCGGCGGCGGGTGCAGGGGGCCCGGCCGCCGGAGGCCGACCGTGGGCGTCAGCGGCAGGTCGTCGACGCCTTCCTCGCGGCTTCGCGCGAGGGTGACTTCGACGCGCTTCTCGCGCTCCTCGACCCGGACGTGGTGCTGCGGGCCGATGCCGGCGCCGTCACTCCCGCGACGGCGGGGACGGTCTTCGCGTCCAGGGTGGTCCGCGGGGCACGGACCGTGGTGGAGCAGGCGCTCACGTTCTCCCGGTTCGCCCCGTACGCACGGCCGGCGCTCGTCAACGGAGCGCTCGGGCTCGTCACGGCGACCGGCGGGCAGACGTACTCGGTCATGGACTTCACGCTCAGGGACGGGAAGATCGTCGAGATCAACATCCTGGCGGACCGGGACCGTCTGAGCCGGCTGGAAGTGCCCGCCCTCGACGGCTGATCGGCCCGCGGGCGGGTCTTGACGAGGCTCCGGGGCGGGTAGGGGCAGGGGAGGGCGGGCGCGGTGTGCGGGCCCGCCCTCCAGGCTTTGCCCGCCGGACTGTTCCTGACGAGCCATCAGTTCAGTAATCTGACTACGCGTCAGTTACGTTGGCCGACGAGCAGGAGCGGGCTGAGACATGCTTGGATCTACCCACGGCACCCTGACCACCGATCTCCGCGCCCGCGTCGTGGCCTGCGGAGAGGCTTCCCGCGCCGCTGTCCACGACACGGCGACCCCCACCGCCGTCGCGGCCGGCGACCTCGACGTCAGCGGCCGGCCGCTGTACGCCGAGGTCCCGGACCTCGACCGGTTCTTCCGGCCCGAGTCGGTGGCCGTCGTCGGCGCCTCCGACGCCGAGGGCAGGCCCAACACCGGGATCACCCGGCAGCTGATCGCCTGGGCCGAGCGGGTCGGCGCCCGGCTGCACCCCGTCCATCCCACGCGCGCGTCCGTGTTCGGGCTGCCCTGCGTGCCCTCCGTCCGCGACGTGCCGGAGCATGTCGACCTGGCCGTGCTGCTGGTCGGTGATCCCCTTCCGGTGGTCGGTGAACTGGGCGAGGCCAAGGTGAGGTTCGCCGTCGCCTTCGCGTCCGGCTTCGCCGAGACGGGCGAGGCGGGCGCCGCCGCCCAGACACGGCTGGCGGCCGCGGTGGAGCGGTCCGGCGTACGGCTGCTGGGACCGAACACCAACCTCAACGCCTTCGAGCGGTTCCGCGACGACCTCGAAGGCCCCGCCATCGCACTGATCACCCAGTCGGGTCACCAGGGCCGCCCCCTGCACGCCCTCCAGGAGCTGGGCATCCGCCTCTCCCACTGGGCGCCCACGGGCAACGAGGCCGACCTGGAGACGGCCGACTTCATCGCGTACTTCGCCCAGCGGCCCGAGGTCGGCGCCATCGCCTGCTACGTCGAGGGCCTCAAGGACGGCCGCTCCTTCCTGCTCGCCGCCGACCGGGCCGCGCGGGCGGGGGTGCCGGTCGTGGCGGTCAAAGTGGGCCGTACGGAGGCGGGCGCGCGTACGGCCGCCTCGCACACCGGCAAGCTGACCGGCGCGGACGAGGTGGTGGACGCGGCGATGCGGCAGTTCGGCGTGATCCGCGTGGACGCACTGGACCAGCTCCAGGACACGGCCGCCCTGCTGGCGCGGGCGCGGAAGCCGGTGGCCGACGGGGTCGTCGTCTATTCGATCTCGGGCGGTACGGGCGCGCACTTCGCGGACCTGGCCACGGCGGCGGGACTGCGGCTGCCGGAACTCCCGGCGGCCAAACAGGCCGAGCTGCACGAGTGGATACCCGAGTACCTGAACGTCGCGAACCCCGTCGACAACGGCGGGCACCCCGTCGGTGACTGGCGCGGCCGCAAGATCATCGACGCGATCCTGGCCGACCCGGCGGTGGGCGTCCTCGTCTGCCCGATCACGGGTCCCTTCCCTCCCATGAGCGACAAGCTGGCCGAGGACCTGGTGGCGGCGGCCGAGGCGACGGACAAGCTGGTGTGCGTGGTGTGGGGCTCTCCGGTCGGGACGGAGGCGGCGTACCGCCAGACGCTGCTCGGTTCGTCGCGGGTCGCCACCTTCCGTACCTTCGGCAACTGCGTCTCCGCCGTACGCGCCTACCTGGACCACCACCGCTTCACGGCCTCCTACCGCTCCCCCTTCGACGAGGCGCCGCGCACGCCGTCCCCCTCCTTCCGCAAGGCGCAGGCCCTGATGCGCCCCGGCGAGCAGCTCAGCGAACACGCGGCGAAGCAGCTGCTGCGGGCGTACGGCATCCGCGTACCGCGCGAGCAACTGGTGACCAGCGCGGCGGCGGCGGTCCGGGCGGCGGGGCTCGTCGGCTACCCGGTGGTGATGAAGGCGTCCGGGCCGCGGCTCGCGCACAAGAGCGAGCTGGGCCTGGTGAAGATCGGGCTGACGTCCGCCAGCCAGATCCGCGACGCGTACCGCGAGCTGACGGACATCGCGCGGTACGAGGGGATCGGGCTGGACGGCGTCCTGGTGTGCCAGATGGTGGAGCGGGGCGTCGAGATGATGGTCGGCGTCACGCAGGACGCGCTGTTCGGGCCGACGGTGACGGTGGGGCTCGGCGGCGTACTGGTGGAGGTGCTCCGCGACGCGTCGGTACGCGTACCCCCCTTCGGCGAGGACCAGGCCCGGGCCATGCTCGGCGAACTGCGCGGCCACGCGCTGCTGGAGGGCGTACGGGGTGCGCCGCCGGCGGATGTGGACGCGCTGGTGGAGGTCGTGCTGCGGGTGCAGCGGATGGCCCTGGAACTGGGCGACGACCTCTCGGAACTGGACATCAACCCGCTGATGGTCCTGCCCCGGGGCCAGGGAGCGGTGGCACTGGACGCGCTGGCGGTATGCCGATGAGGAAGGCGGGCGTGCCGGTGACCCCGGCGCGGTGGCCGCCGCGCGGCGCTTTCCCACCCCGCCCCTTCCCGGACCCGGGGGCAGGCCCCCAGCCGCCCGACGCCTCCGGGCGGGTCCTCAGACGCCGGACGGGCCGATTGCGCCCGCTCACCCCACCACTCCCCCAGGAGCCCCCGCATGGCGACCGACACCCCCCTCGACGACGCCGGTGAATCCCTCGACTCATTGATACGCCACACCACTGACAACAACGTCTCGTGGATCACCCTCAACCGCCCCGCCGCCATGAACGCCCTGACCTGGCCCCAGCGCGACCGCGTCATCTCGCTGCTCGCCGCCGCCTCCGCCGACCCCGCCGTGCGTGCCGTCGTCGTCACCGCCACCGGCAAGGGGTTCTGCGCGGGCGCGGATCTGCGCGGAGCCCCTACGAGCAGTGGGGAACGGGTGGCCGGGGACGTCGCCCGTACGATCCGGCTGGGCGCCCAGCGGCTCATCAGCGCCGTACTGGACTGCGAGAAGCCGGTGCTCGCCGCCGTGAACGGCACCGCCGCCGGCATCGGGGCCCACCTCGCGTTCGCCTGCGATCTCGTACTGGCCGCCGAGTCCGCCAGGTTCATCGAGGTCTTCGTACGGCGCGGACTGGTCCCGGACGGCGGCGGAGCGTACCTGCTGCCACGCCTCGTCGGCCCGCAGCGCGCGAAGGAGCTGATGTTCTTCGGGGACTCGGTGCCGGCCGCCGAGGCCGAGCGGCTGGGCCTGGTCAACCGTGTCGTGCCGGACGCGGAACTGGCCGCGACCGCCCGTGCGTGGGCCGAGCGGCTGGCGGCCGGGCCGACGCGGTCGATCGCCCTGGCCAAGCAACTCGTCAACGCCTCCCTGGACGTGGACAGGACCACCTCGTTCGCCGCCGAGGCGGCCGCCCAGGAGATCAACATGACCACGGCGGACGCGAACGAGGGCGTGGCCAGCTTCGTGGAGCGCCGTACGCCCAAGTACCGCGGTCTCTGAGCCCGGCCCGGCCGAGGTCATGCCCCACCCCGGCGGGCCCGCACCCCTTTCCATCTGACGACCCGTCAGGTTCAATGGGTGAGGTGATGGGACACGCAGGGATGGCGGCCACCGTCGTCCGATACCTCAGGACGGTCGGCGCCCCCACGGCCGCCGAACCCTACGACGCGCTCCCGCGCCCCGACCTGCGGGCCGTCGGCGCGGACGAGCGGCCACCGGTCGACCCGGCCGCGTTCCGGTCCGTACTCGGCCACTTCGCGAGCGGCGTCACGGTCATCACGGCACCGCCCGCCGCCCACCCGGACGAAGCGACGGACCAAGTGACGGACCAGGTGACGGACCACACCGGACCCGCCGGATTCGCGTGCCAGTCCTTCGCCTCGCTGTCCCTCGACCCGCCCCTGGTCACGTTCATGGTCGCCCGTACGTCCACGACCTGGCCGCGCATAGCCCGCGCCGGCGTCTTCTGCGTGAACATCCTCGGCGCGGACCAGGGCGACCTGTGCCGCGCCTTCGCGGTGAGCGGGGCGGACAAGTTCGCCGGGGTCGGCCACGAGCCCGCACCCGTCACCGGGTCACCGCTGCTCGACTCCGTACCCGCCTGGATCGACTGCCGCGTCCAGGCCGTGCACACGGGCGGCGACCACCTCATCGTGGTCGGCAGGGTGGAGGCGCTGGGCGGCACCGACGACGGTGAGCCCCTGCTGTTCCACCGGGGCCGGTTCGGCCGTTTCAGTGCTTGAGGGCGGGCGCGGCGGGGCTCCTGCGGATCACCAGTGACATCAGCGCGGCCGCCGCGCACAGCGCCCCCGCCGCATACCAGACCACGTCGTACGAACCGAACACGTCCCGCGCCACACCGCCCGCGAACGCGACGACCGCCGCGCCGACCTGGTGTGAGGCGAGCACCCAGCCGAAGACGATGGCCGAGTCCTCGCCGTACTGATCGCGGCACAGGGCGAGGGTCGGCGGGACCGTCGCCACCCAGTCGAGTCCGTAGAAGACGATGAAGAAGATCATCGGCGGGTGGACGGCCGGGGCCATCAGCATCGGCAGGAAGAGCAGCGAGACGCCGCGCAGCGCGTAGTACGCGGCCAGCAGGCGGCGGGCCTCGAAGCGGTCGGTCAGCCAGCCGGAGGCGATCGTGCCGATGACGTCGAAGACGCCGATGACGGCCAGCAGCGAGGCGGCTGCGGTGATCGGCATGCCGTGGTCGTGCGCCGAGGGGACGAAGTAGGTACGGACGAGTCCGTTCGTCGACGCCCCGCAGATCGCGAACGTGCCCGCCAGCAGCCAGAACGGCCCGGTCTTCGCCGCCGCGAACAGCACCGTGACCGCACGCTTCGCCGCCCCGCGCCGGGGCGCGGGCTTCTCGACGAACTCACCGCCGTACGGGGCGAGTCCGACGTCCGCCGGATGGTCGCGCAGCAGCAGCCACACGAACGGGACGACGACGAGGGCCGCCAGCGCGACCGTGACGGAGGCGGGCTTCCAGCCGTGGTCCTCGACGATCCAGGCGCAGAGGGGGAGGAAGACGAGCTGTCCGGACGCCCCCGCCGCCGTCAGGACGCCGGTGACCAGGCCGCGGCGCTCGACGAACCAGCGGTTGGTGACCGTCGCGGAGAACGCCATCGCCATCGAGCCGGTACCGAGGCCGACGAGCAGGCCCCAGTAGAGCATCAGCTGCCAGCTCGCCGTCATCCAGACGCTGAGCAGGGCGCCGGCCGCGACCATGCTCAGCGCGACGACCACCACCTTGCGCATACCGAAGCGGTCCATGAGCGCGGCGGCGAACGGCGCGGTCAGGCCGTACAGCGCCATGTCGATGGAGACGGCGAAGCCGATCTCGCCGCGCGACCAGTGGAACGACTCGTGCAGCGGTTCGATCAGCAGGCCGGGCAGGGAGTTGAACGCCGCTCCGCCGATGATCGTCACAAAGGCCACCGCCGCGACGAACCACGCACGGTGGATACGAGGGCGGCGGGGGCCCGCGGGTGCAGGTACGGCTCCCTGGGCGGCTTCGGTTGTCTGGGTCACGTCACACAGCTTCGAGTGCGTGGCGAGCGCGGGCGAGTGGCCCGACGGCCAGGGTTCGAAAGAATCGGGACACGCCACCAGGCCGCACAGCGCCACCGCCGACGCGGAAACCACCACGTCACAGGCGCGGCCAGAGTCCCCCTCCCGCCCCCGCGCGCGTCACTCCACCCGCCGCAGCTCCCGGACCGGCCGGGCCCCCAGCAGCGCCCCGACCACCGCCACCATGATCACCACCCCCGCCAGCAGCACCTGCTCCGCGCCCACCCGCTCCGCCACCGGACCGGCCAGCGCCCGTCCCGCCGCCATCATCAGCAGCGATCCGGACACGTCGTAGGCGTGCAGCCGGTTCAGCGCGTCGGCCGGGACGTGCGTCTGGACCGTCGTCGACCACATCACCAGCCAGAACGCGAAGGCCGCCCCGCCGGCGAACTGGCCGATCCCCAGGGCGAGTACGGACATGTCGAGACCCAGGACCACCAGGTTCACCACGACGCCGAGCAGCGCCACCGCCCCCGCCGCCAGCGGACGCCCCGGCCGCAGGCGCAGCGCCAGCAGGCCGCCCGCTACGCTGCCCGCGCCATGGACGCCCATCAGCGCGCCGTACGTCCCCGCACCGTGCCCCTTGGTCACCAGGACCGCCGTGAGCGGCATCATCGGGCCCGCCACGGTCAGCCCGTACACCGTCCAGATCGCGTTCACGCCCCACAGCCAGCTGCGCGCGGTGAACTCGTGCCACCCGTCGACCAGTTCGGACACCAGGGAGCCGCGCCGCACCGGGTCGCCCACCGGGGAAAGCCGCAGCAGGAACATGCAGGCGCCGCTCACGCCGAAGGTCGCGGCGTTCGCGGCGAACACCGCGCCCGCACCCCCCGAGAGCCCCACCACGAGCCCCGCGAAGGCCGGACCCGCCATGGTCATCAGCGCCTCGCAGACGCGCAGGACCGCGTTCGCCCGCTGTATGTCGTGCGCGATGCGCGGGACGGTCGAGGCGACCCCGGGCTGGAAGAGCGCCGCGCCGACGCCGCTGACCGCGCTCAGCCCGTACACCACCCACACCGACGGATCCCCGGCCGCGAAGGACAGGGCGAGCACCGAGGCACCGACCAGCCGCAGAGCGTCCGCGAGGATCATCATCCGGCGGGGCGTGAAGCGGTCCGCGAGTACGCCGCCGAAGAGGACCAGCACCGCGAAGGGGCCGATCCACGCGGCGAGGGCGTAGCCGACGGACGAGGCGGGACGGCCCGCGCCGAGCAGGCCCGCCGCCAGGGCGACGGGCACCATGCCGTCACCGAAGACGGCGACCGTGCGGGCCACGAAGAAGAGCCTGAAGTTACGGTTCCACAGTCCGCCGGAGTCCGCCTGCCGCATGCGTACCGTCTCGGGAATGTCCTGGGCTGCTGCGCGCTTGTCCGTCACAGCGCAGAGATGTACCAGCTAGAGGTCTATACCAGCCAGCCAATTTGGGACCGTGAGGAGCCGGGGCCGATGGACAGGAAGCACGGCACCGTGCCGCACCGCGTGGTCGTCCTCGCGCTCGACGGGCTGCTCCCCTTCGAACTCGGTATCCCGCACCGCATCTTCGGCCGTGCGAAGGACGCGGCGGGCGAACCCCTCTACGAGATCGTGACGTGTTCCGTCCGGCCGCCGGGCCCGGTCCGTACGGACGCCGACTTCTCCATCGCCGTCGAGCTCGGCCCCGAGGCCCTGGCCACCGCCGACACCGTCGTGGTCCCCGCGTCGTACGAGCTCGGCGCGGTCTACGAGCAGGGCGTGCTGACCGAGGACCTCAAGGCCGCCCTCACCTTCGTACGCCCCGGCACCCGCATGGTCTCCATCTGCACCGGCGGGTACGTCCTGGCTGCCGCGGGCTACCTCGACGGCCGCCCCGCGACCACGCACTGGTCGGCGGCCGGGCATTTCCAGCGCCTGTTCCCCTCCGTGCGGGTCGACGCGGACGTCCTGTTCATCGACGACGGCGATGTCCTGACCTCCGCCGGGGTCGCCGCCGGGCTCGACCTCTGCCTGCACATCGTGCGGCGCGACCACGGCAGCGCCGTCGCCAACGAGGTGGCCCGGCGCACCGTCGTACCCCCGCACCGGGACGGCGGACAGGCCCAGTACATCCATCGCCCGGTCCCGGAACCGCAGGTGGCGACCACGACCAGGGCACGGGCGTGGGCCCTGGACCGCCTCCACGAGCCGATCCAGCTGCGGGACATGGCCGAGCAGGAGTCGATGTCGGTACGGACCTTCACGCGCCGGTTCCGCGAGGAGGCCGGGATCAGCCCCGGGCAGTGGCTGGCCCAGCAACGCGTCGAGCGGGCCCGGCACCTCCTCGAATCCAGCGACCTGTCCATCGACCAGGTCGCGCGCGACGCCGGTTTCGGTACGGCGACGTCGCTTCGCCAGCACCTCCAGGCGACGCTGGGCGTCCCGCCGACGGTCTACCGCCGCACTTTCCGCGCGACGGCGGGGGCGACCGGCCGTCTCCGGAGCACCGTCCGGCGAGGATCAGAAGGTGAGCACTCCGCGCGCCACACGCCCGTGGTGCGCGTCGTCCGCCGCCTTCGCGAAGTCCTCCACGGGGTAGGTCCGCGTCACCAGTTCGTCGAGCAGCAGCTTGCCCTCCCGGTACAGCTCGGCGTACAGGGCGATGTCCCGCTGCGGGCGCGAAGAGCCGTACCGGCATCCGAGGATGGACTTGTCCAGGTACATGGAGGACACCAGGAACGACGCCTCCGCCGTCGCGGCCGGCACACCGAGGAGCACCGCCTGTCCGTGCCGGTCGAGCAGGTCGACCGCCTGCCGGATCAGGTCCGTCCTGCCGACGCACTCGAAGGCGTGGTGGGCGCCGGCCGGCAGGATCTCCCGTACTGCGTCGCCGTCCGCCGACGCCAGGAAGTGGGTCGCGCCGAACTGCCGCGCGACGGCCTCCTTGGCCGGATTGGAATCGACGGCGACGATGACCGAGGCCCCGGCGATACGGGCACCCTGGATGACGTTGAGCCCGATGCCGCCCGTTCCGATGACGACGACGGTGTCGCCCGGGCCGACCTTCGCGCGGTTCAGCACGGCGCCCACGCCCGTGACGACGCCGCAGCCGATCAGGGCGGCGGAGGTCATCGGGATGCCGGCCGGGATCCGCACGGCCTGGACGGCCTTCACGATCGTCCGCTCGGCGAAGGACGAGCTGGACGCGAACTGGTACAGCGGCTCGCCGCCCCGCCGGGAGAACGGCTGCCCCGGCATGCCG
The DNA here is from genome assembly GCF_001746415.1 of Streptomyces agglomeratus. Taxonomy (NCBI): domain Bacteria; kingdom Bacillati; phylum Actinomycetota; class Actinomycetes; order Kitasatosporales; family Streptomycetaceae; genus Streptomyces; species Streptomyces agglomeratus. The sequence continues at coordinate 4,524,445 of NZ_MEHJ01000001.1, read as the reverse complement.
ATCGCCTTGCGGCACATGGTCGGCCGGCCACGGCCGCACTCCGCGCACGCCCCGCAGTTGGCGATGGTGGACAGCGCCACATGGTCACCCGCCACCACATGCGTCACGCCCGCGCCGACCGCCTCGACGACCCCGGCGCCTTCGTGCCCGAGGACGACGGGCGCCGGGAAGGGGATGGTCCCGTCGATGACGGACAGATCGCTGTGGCAGAGCCCGGCCGCGCCGACGGCGACCATGACCTCGCCGGGCCCCGGGTCCCGTACCTCCAGGTCGTCCACGACCCGCGCCGCCTTCCCGTCGAAGACAAGGCCACGCATTCCGCCGCCACTCGTCACCCGGACTCCCTCGGTAGGCCGAGCACGCGCTCGGCGATGATGTTCCGCTGGATCTCGTCGGACCCGCCGTAGATGGTGTCGGCCCGGCTGAACAGGAACAGCCCTTGCAGACCGTCGAGTTCGTACGGACGCTCCTCGTCCCAGTCGTACGGCCCGACCGTCGCGGCGGCGCCCCGCACCTGTACGGCGAGCTCGCCGAGCCGCTGGTGCCAGCCGCCCCAGAGGAGCTTGGTGACGCTGGGCGCACCGGGCCCGGATCGCGAAGTACCCAGCGTGCGCAGCGCGTTGACGCGCATCGTGTGCAGCTCGGCCCAGAGCCGGACGAGGCGGGCGCGTACGACGGGATCCCCGGCTGCGCCCGTCGCGACGGCGAGCCGGACGACCTGCCGCAGCTCCTGGGCGAAGCCGATCTGCTGCACGAGCGTGGACACTCCGCGCTCCAGCGCGAGCAGGCCCATGGCGACGCGCCAGCCGTTGCCCTCCCCGCCGACGACGTCACGCGCGACGGCCCCGTCGAAGAAGACCTCGCTGAACTCGCTGGTCCCGGTCATCTGCCGGATGGGCCGTACGTCCACACGGCCCGGCTGGTCCATCGGCACCAGCAGGAACGACAGCCCGTGGTGACGACGCGCCTTCGCCGCGCCGGTCCTGGCCAGGACGAAGCACCAGTCGGCGTCCTGGGCGAGGGAGGTCCAGATCTTCTGCCCGGTGACGCGGTACGTGCCCGCGTCCCGTACGGCGTGCGTACGCACCCCGGCAAGATCGGAACCGGCGCCGGGCTCGCTGTACCCCTGGCACCACAGCTCCTCGCCGCGCGCGATCGCGGGCAGGAACCGCTGCTTCTGCTCCTCGGTCCCGTATGCGACGAGGGTGGGAGCGAGGAGGTTCTCCCCGATGTGCCCGGCCCGCGCGGGGGCGCGGGAGCGGGCGTACTCCTCGGCCCAGACGACCTGCTGGGTCAGCCCGGCCCGCCGGCCGCCGTACGCCCCGCCGTCGTCCCACCCGATCCCGATCCAGCCGCCACCACCGAGCTCCCGCTCCCACTCCCTTCCGGACGCGTCCCCGACATGCGCGGCGAGCCACGCCCGCGCGTCAGCCCTGAACGCGTCGTCGTCGACGCCGAAGGCGAAGTCCACACCGGGTCCCCTCTCAGTAACCACTCCCGCACCGCGTCCGGCGGTGCAGGCAAGACACCACCCCGGCGTCGCACTCCACGGTGCCGGGAGGGGACGTGCCGGGGCGCTCCCCGCAGGGCGTCGAACACAACCACCCCGCAGGCAACGCAGCGCTGGCCGCACGTTCGACGCCCGAGGAGACGCCCCGGCGCGCCACCGACCCCACGCCCCCGCACCGCACCCTCGCCACCGCCGCACCGCACCGCACCGCCCCCGCGAGTACCGCCCCACCGCCCCCGCCTCACGCGTTCGGCCGCGCCCCCCGGGACGCCGCCTCGGCCATCGCCGAAAGCTGCGCCAGCATCGGCATCGGGTCCGTCCCCACCGTCCCCGGCAGAAAGTCCGCGATGCTCTCCGGCGTCCACCGCCCGCCCTCCGCGTACGCCGCCCGCAGTTCCCGGGGCTGCGCCCAGACGGCGATCTTCGGACCGGCGACCGTGTAGACCTGCCCGGTGATCCCCTCGGCCCGCGCCCGCTCGGAGAGCAGGTAGACGACCAGCGCCGCGACATCCTCCGGCTCGCCGATCTCCTTCAGCTCCATCGGTACGTTCGCGGACATCCGCGTACGCGCCACCGGAGCCACCGCGTTCGCCGTGACCCCGTACTTGTGCAGCCCGAGCGCCGCGCTCCGCACCAGCGAGATGATCCCGCCCTTCGCGGCGCTGTAGTTGGCCTGCGCGACGCTCCCCTGGTGGTTGCCGCTCGTGAAGCCGATCAGCGTCCCGCCGCCCTGCTTGCGCATCACCGCCGACGCCGCCCGGAAGACCGTGAACGTCCCCTTCAGATGGGTCGCGACGACCGGATCCCACTCCTCCTCGGCCATGTTGAAGAGCATCCGCTCGCGCAGGATCCCGGCGACGCACACCACCCCGTCGATACGCCCGTACCGGGCCAGCGCCACATCGACGATCCGCTGTCCGCCCGCCATCGTCGAGATGTCGTCGGCGACGGCCACCGCCTCGCCGCCCACGGCCGCGATCTCCTTCACCACCGTCTCGGCGACCTCGCTCGTCGGCTCGGAACCCTCCATCGAGACCCCGTAGTCATTGACGACGACCCGCGCCCCCTCGGCCGCGCAGGCCAGCGCCACCGCGCGCCCGATCCCCCGCCCCGCCCCTGTCACGGCCACGACCTTGCCTGCCAAGAAGTTCCCCACGACCGGCCCCTTCCCGCGGTTTCTGACGGACCGTTAGATTTTATGCGTACCCGGTCGTCCGAACACAAGACCCGAGGAGTGCCCATGTCCCTGCCGGCCGAGTTCCACGAGATCGCCAAGCGCGTGAACAACTGGGGCCGTTGGGGCGCCGAGGACGAGATCGGCACCCTCAACCTGATCACCGACGAGGTCGTACGCACCGCCGCCACCACCGTCCGGACCGGCCGCCGCGTCCCCCTCGCGCTCCCGCTCAAGGAGGACGGCGTACAGACGGGCCTGATCCCCGGCCGGGTCAACCCGCTCCACTCCATGGTCCAGATCAACCAGGAGCTCTTCGGACCCGGCACCGTCGCCACCAGCGACGACGCCGTGACCATGGGGCTCCAGGCGGCCACCCACTGGGACGCCCTCACCCACGCGTCGCACTCGGGAAAGATCTACAACGGCCGCCCGGCCGACACCATCACCCCCCACACCCGCGCCCGCTTCAGCGGCATCGACAAGGCGCGGCACGTCGTCTCGCGCGGGGTGCTGCTCGACGTGGCCCGCGCGCGCGGACTGGACCGGCTGGCCGGTGACCACGCGGTGACGCCCGAGGACCTCGAAGCCGCCGAAGAGCTGGCGCGTACGCCCGTAAGGGCCGGCGACATCGTTCTCGTACGGACGGGGCAGATCCAGACGTACCTGGCGGGCGACAGGCACGCGTACGGCTACCCGTCCCCGGGCCTGTCCGTCCGTACGCCCGAGTGGTTCCACGCGCGCGACGTCGCCGCCGTCGCGAACGACACGCTCACCTTCGAGATCTTCCCGCCGGAGAACGAGAACCTGTGGCTGCCCGTACACGCCCTCCACCTCGTCGAGATGGGCATGCTCCAGGGGCAGAACTGGAATCTGGAGGAGCTGTCCACAGCCTGTGCGGAGGAGGAGCGGTACGCCTTCCTGCTCTCCGCGATGCCGGAGCCGTTCGTCGGAGGCACGGGCACACCGGTCGCCCCGGTGGCGATTTTCTGACGGGAACCACGCCGGACGGCAGGCGGCGGGCGGCGAACGGCAGGCGGCGGGCGGAACGCCCCGCACGCTCCAAACGGGCCTGACATGAACAGCCGGGTGGCGACGCACTCCCGCACGCCCCGAGCGCGGCACAAGGGCCACCACCCGGCTCCGGCGCACAGGCCCTGCCCCTCGTGTCCCGAAGACCCGGAGACCCGAGAACTCTGAAACCGAAGAGCTGACGCCGAACCACGACCCGCACTCGCCAAGGACAGACCGCCCAGCACGGCCGGGTCCTCGACGTCCCCTCGCAGCGAATCGCCTCACACCAGGTTCATCAGGCCATCACGACCCGTCAACACCGGATCGGAGATTTACCCGTTACGCACTATTTGTGACGGCGCATGGCGGCTCATACACCTTCACTTCGTACGCCCCTGTTGCCACCACGGGCGCCCCCCGGTCCACTTCGCACCAGATGCGTTTGCCGGCCCCCTCGGACTGCCAGCCCCAGCGGTCGGCGAGGCCGTCGACCAGCTCCAGACCCCGTCCGTTCGTGTCGTCGCCCTCCGCGTGCCGGGGCTTCGGCGGGCGGGCGCTCGCGTCGGCGACCTCGACCCGGACCGTGCTGTCGCCCGCGGTGCCGAAGAGCATGCGCAGTACGGCCGGACAGCCCGTATGCACCACCGCGTTCGTGACCAGTTCGGAGATGAGCAGGATCAGGGTCTCCGCCAGTGGCTCGTCGACCCTTATCCCGGAGCCGGCCAGCCGCGAGCGCGCCCATCTCCGGGCACGCCCCACCTCGGCCGGATCGGCCCCTACCTCCAACTGCACCTGAAGCACCTGCACCGCTCACACCATCCGAACCGGCGGACACATCGCCTCGCGTCTCCACAGGGTCACGGAACGTGATTCCCTTGTGGAACAGCATGGTTGACGTACAGTCACCGCAACAAGCGCTTCGGGCATATTCCAGCGCGAAGGAGTACGCGTGGTGCATACTGTGCGACGCACGCTGCGGGGAGTCGAACAGGGGCGCGCACGGCGCCTCCGCACGGCACGAGCGGCGCACATCCCGCGGCCCGGAGTCACCACAGAGGCAACGCCGGGACGTCTGCGCATCAGAACCACTCGCATCCCACGGAGAGTACCGGAGCGCACCCCCGACTCCGGCCCGTGACGAGTCACGCGTAGGACACAACCCGATATCGACGCAGGGTAATCGATCACCAGTCGCAGGACGGGGCGACCGGAGGATTACCGACGGTCATGCTCACCACGGAACGTGCACGGTCCGTGTTCGCCGGTAAGCGGATTCAGCGCCTTCGAGGCAGGCACGCAACGCCCACACCCACCGCAACCCATGCACGACAGCACAATCACCGCACCACCTCCACCGAGCCCCGCTCACCGCACCACAATCACCGCACCCCACTCACCGCGCCCCTCCTCACAGTAGCGCCGCGGCCAGCGTCTCGGACGCGTCCCCCGCCGTCGGCCACCGCTCGGCGCGCACCCACGCGCGCTTCAGATGCAGGTGTACGTCGGCCTCCCAGGTGAAGCCCGTTCCGCCGTGCACCTGAAGGCAGTCCCGTGCGTTGCGGACGGCCGCCTCGTCGGCGAGCAGCTTGGCTCCGGCGATCTCCACCGGGTCCCCGGTCACCGCGGCCCCGTACACGGCGCCGCGGGCCACCTCGGTACGTACCAGCATGTGCGCGCACAGTTGCTTGACCGCCTGGAAGGCTCCGACGGGCCGGCCGAACTGTTCCCGCTCGCAGGCGTGATGAACGGCCGCCTCGGTCGTGCGGGCGGCGCTGCCGAGCTGTTCGGCGGCGGTCAGCAGGGCGCCGAGGGCCGCTCCGGGCTCCGGCGGCTCCCCGGAGGCGCCCGCGCCGCCGGGTACGCGGTGCAGCGGCGTCAGCGGGTCCACGGAGCGTACGGGCACGGCTCCCGCGGTGATCCCGGTTCCCCCGAGGACACAGTCGGCCGCGTCCAGCCACTCCACCAGCTCGCCGTCCACCCGCGTCACCACGGTCTCGCCGGTGGCCGCTCCCGGGACCGAGCCGGCGGCGAGGTGCGTGGCCACCAGGGGGCCCGGCACCAGCGCGCGGCCCGCCTCCTCGAAGGCGAGCACCGCTTCGGGCAGTCCCAGGCCCACTCCGCCGTCCTTCTCGGGCAGCCGCAGCGCGAAGAACCCGGCGTCCCCGAGCTCCCGCCACAGCGCACGGTCCAGGGCCGGGTCCGCGCCGGGGGCCGGCTTGTCGACCGCGGCACGCAGCCGCTCCCGTCCGAAGCGGCCTTCGAGGAGCTCCCGTACGCCTGCCCGGAGCGCCCGCTGGTCGTCGGTGAGACGGAAGTCCATCAGCGCCCCCTGGGAAGGCCGAGGATCCGCTCGGCGACGATGTCCTGCTGGATCTGCGACGTGCCCGCCGCGATCGTGTACGAGAGCGACGACAGCCGTTCCGGGGTCCAGTCGTGGGACAGGTCCAGGGAACCGGCACCGAGCACCCGGGCGGCGGCGTCGTACAGCTCCTGACGCGCGTGCGAGTAGCGCAGCTTGAAGACGGAACCGCCGTTCCCTGGAACGGCGGTTCCGGTGTGCTGTGCCTCGCTGACGCTCCACTGGGTGAGCCGCCACAGAGCGGTGAATTCGGCGTTCAGACGCCCCAGGGTGCGACGCAGTTCCTGGTCGTCCCAGCGGCCGTTCCCGCGAGCGGCCGCGGCGAGTCTCCGGAGGGTGCGGCGGCACGCCACGACCTCGCCCACGAAGGCGGTTCCGCGTTCGAAGGAGAGGGTGACCATGGTGACGCGCCAGCCGTCGTTCTCGTCCCCCACGCGATTGGCCACCGGGACGCGTACCTCGTCGAGGTACATCTGCGCGAATTCGGCCGTTCCCGTGAGCGTGCGCAGCGGCCTTACGGTCACCCCGGGAGCGTTCATCGGCATGGCGAGCCAGGTGATGCCCCGGTGCTTGGGAACGGCCGCGCTCACCGGTTCGGTGCGCACCAGCAGCTCGCACCAGTCGGCGACCTCCGCGTGCGAGGTCCAGATCTTCGATCCGGTGACGACGTACGCGTCCCCGTCGCGCACCGCCCGGGTACGCAGCGAAGCGAGGTCCGACCCCGCGTCCGGTTCGCTGAAGCCCTGGCACCAGACCTCGTCGCCGCGCAGGACCGGCGGCAGCCACCGGGCGCGCTGCCGCGGGGTTCCCTCGGCGGCGATGGTGGGTCCCGCGTGCAGCAGGCCGACGAAGTTCGCGCCGACGTAGGGGGCCCCGGCCAGCTCGGTCTCCTCCAGGAAGATCAGGTGCTGGGTGGGGGTGGCACCGCGCCCGCCCGCGTCGGCGGGCCAGTGCAGTCCCGCGTACCCGGCGTCGTACAGCCGCCGCTGCCACCCCGTGTCGTACGCCCGCCGCCCCGGCCAGTCCAACGGGTCCGGCCGGGGCGGCAGGCCCGGCAGCGTGGCCGCCAGCCACTCGCGCAGGCGCGCCCTGAAGTCCTGTTCCTCCTCGGTGTACGTCAGGTCCATCAGCGCAGGCGGTCCGCGCCGGGGACGCTTGCGGCGGAGCCATGAGCGGCGGCGGGGACCTGGCCGGCGGCGGGGACGCGGTCGCGGTCCAGGTCGAGCCCGAGCATGCGGATGGCGTTGCCGCGCATCAGCTTGTAGACGGTCTCGTCGTCGAGGCCCTTCACGTGATCGAGCGCCACTTCCTTCGTGTGCGGGAACGTCGAGTCGACGTGCGGGTAGTCGGTCTCGAACGTGGCGTTGTCGCGGCCGACGACGTCCAGGGAAGCGACCCCGTGCTTGTCACGGAAGAAGCAGCAGAACATCTGACGGTAGTAGTACGTCGAAGGGGGCTCCGGAATCAGGTCCCGCACGCCGCCCCACGCGCGGTGCTCCTGCCACACGTCGTCCGCGCGCTCCAGGGCGTACGGAATCCACCCCATCTGGCCTTCGCTGTAGGCCAGTTTCAGGCGCGGGAACTTGACCAGGACGCCGCTGAACAGGAAGTCCATCATCGAGGCCATGGCGTTGTTGAAGCTGAGGGCGGCCTGCACGGCGGGCGGGGCGTCAGGGGAGGCGGCGGGCATCTGGGAGGACGAACCGATGTGCATGTTGACGACCGTGCCGGTCTCCTCGCAGATCGCGAAGAACGGGTCCCAGTAGCCGGAGTGGATGGACGGCAGCCCGAGGCAGGTGGGGATCTCGCTGAAGGTGACCGCCCGTACGCCGCGTGCCGCGTTGCGTCCGATCTCGGCGACGGCCAGGCCGATGTCCCACAGCGGGATGATGCACAGCGGGATCAGCCGGCCGCCGCTGTCGCCGCACCACTCCTCCACCATCCAGTCGTTGTACGCGCGCACGCAGGCGAGGGCGACCTCCTTGTCGTGCGCCTCCGCGAAGGTCTGCCCGCAGAAGCGCGGGAAGGTGGGGAAGCACAGCGACGCCTCGACGTGGTTGAGGTCCATGTCCGCGAGCCTGGCCTTCGGGTCCCAGCAGCCGCGCCGCATCTCCGCGCGGGTGATGCCTTCCAGCGTCATGTCGTCGCGGTCGAAGCCGACGGCGGCGATGTTGCGCTTGTACGGGAACTTCAGGTCCTCGTAGATCCACCAGTCGGTGGGCGGCCCGTCCGGGTCCATCGTGATCCGGTACTTCCCCGCCACGTACGCGAGCTCGCCGATCCCGGCGGTCAGCGGCTTGGGGCCGCGGTCGCGGTACTTCGCCGGAAGCCAGGTCTCGAAGAGATGCGCCGGCTCGATCACATGGTCGTCGACGCTGACAATCCGGGGCAGTTCCATGGGTGTGTCCTCCGGCGCTCGCGATCCCACATTTCTGATGACCCGTCAGATATCAGGCTAGCCCCGCACCCCTGGACCGACAAGGCGCAGCGCCCTACGCTCTCCGGACAATCTGACTGACCGTCAGCTGTGAGGAGAACCGCCGTGACCGACACCGCGTACGCGCTGGGCGCCTCCCGCACGCTCTGGGAGCTCGTCGACCGCCGCGCCGCGCTCACTCCGGAGCGGCCCGTACTGCTTCAGGACGACCGCCTCGACCGCGTACTCACCTTCGGCGGGCTCAGGGACCGCGCCGAGCGCGTGGCGGCCGGCCTGTACGCCCGGGGCGTGCGCCCGGGCAGCGTCGTCGCCTGGCAGCTGCCCACCCGGATCGAGACGGTGCTCCTCTCGGTGGCGCTGGCCAGACTTGGCGCCGTACAGACACCGGTCATCCCCTTCTACCGGGAGCGGGAGGTCGGCTTCGCGCTCCGGGAGTCGAAGGCGGACTTCTTCGCCGTACCGGGACAGTGGCGCGGTTTTGACCACACGGACATGGCGCACCGGCTCGGCGCGCGCGGCGTTTTCGAGGCGTACGGGAACGTTCCGGACGGGGACCCGGGAACGCTTCCGCCGCCACCCTCCGACGGCACCACGGTCCGCTGGATCTACTGGACCTCCGGGACGACGTCCGACCCCAAGGGCGTCCTGCACACGGACCGTTCCCTGATAGCGGGCGGTTCCTGTCTCGCGCACGCGCTGCGGCTGTCCCAGGACGACATCGGCTCGATAGCGTTCCCGTACGCGCACATCGGCGGCCCCGACTACCTGGTGATGCTGCTCCTCTACGGCTTTCCCGCCGTTCTCTTCGAACACTTCGCGATGCCCGCCGCCCTGGACGGCTACCGCAGGCACGGCGTCACGGTCGCGGGCGGGTCGACCGCCTTCTACTCGATGTTCCTGGCCGAACAGCGCAAGGACCCGTCCCGCAGGATCGTCCCCACCCTCCGGCTGCTCGCCGGCGGCGGGGCGCCGAAACCACCGGAGATCTACCACGCCGTCGTACGCGAGATGGGCTGCATGCTGACCCACGGATACGGCATGACCGAAGTACCGATGATCACGATGGGCTCCCCCGGCGACACCCCGGAGAACCTGGCGACGACAGAGGGCCGGCCCCCGGCAGGGATGGAGATACGCATCACCGCCGAGGACGGCACACCGCTGGCGGCGGGTACCGACGGGGAGGTGCGGCTGCGCGGCGAGGCCGTGTGCCGGGGCTACCTGGACCCGTCCCAGAACGCGGACGCCTTCGACGAGGACGGCTTCCTGATCACCGGCGACGTCGGGCACCTCACCGCGACGGGCCACCTGGTGCTCACCGGGCGGCTGAAGGACATCATCATCCGCAAGGGCGAGAACATCTCGGCCAAGGAGATCGAGGACCTGCTGCACCGGCACCCGGGCGTGGGCGACGCGGCCGTCGTCGGGCTGCCCGACCCGGCACGCGGCGAGCGCGTGTGCGCCGTCGTCGAACAGCCCCCGGGCGCCGCGCCGCTGACCCTGGAGGAGGTCGCCGCGTATCTGCGGGAACAGGGGCTGTCCGTGCACAAACTGCCCGAGCAGCTCGAACTCGTGGACGCCCTGCCGCGCAACGAGACGCTGCGCAAGGTACTCAAGTACAAGCTGCGCGAACGCTATTCACCGTGATCGGCGGCGGTGCGTCGCTCGCGGCGTACACCGGCGTACACGGGCGGCCGCCGGGCGGTGCCCGGTCCGCCGACGCTCAGGACTCCGGGGCGTCGGGTCCCGGCGTGGTGTAGTACGCGGCGAAGGCGGCCAGGATCTCTTCCTCGCTGATCAGGCCGTCACCGTCCGCGTCGAGCGCCTCCGCCACGGCCTGCGCCCTGTCACCGGCCACGCCCAACACCCGAAGGACCCGGTCGGCGGCCTGCGGAGTGACTCCGCCGCCGTCCTCCTCGGCCGCGACGGCGATCGCCGCGTGCAGGAACGGGCGGGCGATCTCGGCGAACCGCCGGGGGTTGTCCCGCAGGCGCTTGACCGCGCCCGTGACGAACTCCTGGCGGGTGACCCGCTGGTCACCGTCCACGTCGGCGATGCCCGCCATGCCCTGCCAGAAGGCTTCGGCCCCCATGTAGAGCGCCTGCCCCTTGTCGCAACGGGCCGTCGTCCCGAACTCGGCCAGCAGGGCCGCCGCGGCGGCACTGAAGTCCTCGCGGTCGATGTATCCGTTGCCGTCCTGGTCGAAGCTGGCGAAACGGGCCGCGGTCTTGCGCTCGTACTCTGCGCTGTCCATAGGGGGGAGGGTACGACGTGGGCGGGCGGACGGGGGAATTCTGCGCGTTCTCAGGCGGAGAGCGCCTGGGCCTCGTCGTCGGCGGCGGTGGCGACGTCGGGGTAGACCTCGAAGAGACGGCGTACGCCGAGGGCCGCGAGCACCTTGTTCACGTGCGAACCGTCGACAGCGCCGCGCGCGGGCAGGATCAGACGCAGATCACCGCCGCAGGAATGCATCAGACGGCGGGCGGCGATCATGATGCCGACGCCGCTGGAGTCACAGAACTGCACCCCGGACAGGTCGAGCACCACGCGGTGGCGGCCGTTCGCGACGGCGTCGTGCACGTGTTGGCGGACCGCGGGTGACGTCACCAGGTCCAGCTCTCCGGAGACGTGCAGCACGGCCCAGGCGTTGTGCTCTGCCTCGATCACCTTCAGCGTCACGCGACTGGACCTTTCGTTCTGCTGATGCGGAAGTCGTCCTTCCATCTGGCGGCTGCCCCACCGCACTCCCATGAAACGCACTCCACGAAACGCGGCCCCCTGAGGGACAACACCCCGGTCGGACCGGATCATTATCATCCCGGGGCCGGGACATCGACGCACTTACCGTAAAGGGGCATGGGTTGTCAGTGGCTCGCACTACATTCGAAGGAAGTGACGAGGGGCACACGGTGGGCAGGCGCACAGGGTTGGGGGCCGCATGGCGAAGGACACACCGCCCCGCTGGGACCGCAGGATGCAGCAGCGGCTGGCACGCGGCGAGGCGGCGGCGCTCGGCGAGCTGTACGACAGGTTCGCGTCGCTGGTGCACAGCCTGGCCCACCGCGTGCTCGACGACGACGGGGCGGCCGACCAGATCACGCGCGAGGTGTTCGGCCATGTCTGGGAGAACCCGGAAGCGTACGACCCGAAGCAGGGCTCGATGAGGTCCTGGGTGGCCGGGCTCACGCACCGCAAGGCCGTCGACCGGCTGCGGCGGACCGAGGCGGCGGCGCTGGAGGACGGCGCTGACGGCACCTCGGAGGAGCTGGAGCAGAAGGTCCGCCGGGCGTCGGCGGCCGCCCGTGCTGACTACATCGTGACGTCGATGCCGGCGCCGCTGCGGGCCGCGCTGGAGCTCGCGTACTTCCAGCGCAGGGACTACCGGCAGACCGCGGCCGACCTGGGGGTCACGGAGGACGAGGCCCGTCGGCGGCTGCGGCTCGGGCTGCAACTGCTGTCGACCGCGAACCCCCGCCACCAGGACGGGCTGTCGTCCCCGCCCGGATACGGACAGCACCGGTGAACGCGCCACACGGCCCGACCGGACCGGGCGGCCCGCACGGCTGGGACGGCGCCGCGGGCGGCGGCTCCGGCGGGAGCGGTGGCGGGCAGGGCCGGCCGGAGGGCCGCGGCCCGCGCATACCGTCACCGAGAACGGCCGCGGACGACCGCGAGGTACTGGAACCGGCGTCCCCGCCCCCGCCGCCTCCCTCGCCTCCCCCGCTTCCCTCCCCGGCGACCCCACCGGTTCCCCCGGCGCTCTCCCACAGCGTGCTGAAGTCGCTGCTGGGCGCCTGGGCCCTGTCCGCGTGCTCCGCCGACGAGACCAGGGCCGTAGAGGACCACCTCACCGAGTGCGCCCCCTGCGCGGACGAGGCCCTGCGGCTGCGGGACGCCGTCGCCCTGCTCCACACCGAGCGGAGCCTCGACCTCGACCCCCTGCTGCGCAACCGCGTGCTCGACGGCTGCCTGGGCCGCAGGCCGGCCAGGATCCCCGTCCCCGGCTGGGCCACGCCGTACGACGCGGAGACGGCGCGCCTGGACGCCCTCCTGCGGGACATCGGCGACGCGGAGTGGCACGCTCCGGTGCGCCTCAAGTGGTTCGCGGGCGAGGAGTCCACGACCCGCAAGACGACGGTGGCCGGGGTCATCGGACACCTGATGACCGTCGACGGCCTGGTGGCGAAGGCTCTCGGCCTCGACGATCCGCTGGGCGCTTCGGGACCCGTGTCGCCGTCGGACCGCACCGAGGCGTACTGGCGCGGCTCGCACTTCCCGCCGACCCGTACCGTCCGCGCACCCTGGCGCGGGCAGAGCCACGACCTGATCCGCACGGTCTCCTTCGCGGGCAGAGGATCGGCCGAACTCTCCGTGTCGTACGGCGACTTCTCGCTGCCCCTGCGCGACGCGCTGCTGGACCGGGCGTTCGAGTGCTGGGTGCACGCGGGCGACATCGCGGACGCGGTGGACTACCCGTACGAACCACCGGCCGCCGCGCACCTCAACAGCATGATCGACCTGGCCGCGCGGCTGATCCCGGCGACCCTCGCGGCCCGCCGCAGGGCAGGTCTCGCGGCCCCGTCGCGGAGTCTGGTGACCGCCGGTTCTCCCGGCCGCTCGCTCCACCTGGAGATCGAGGGCGCGGGCGGCGGCGACTGGTACATCGCGCTGGACTCCCCGGCGGCGGTCGGTTCCCCCGCCCACCAGGTGGCCCACATCGCTCTGGACGGCGTCGAATTCTGCCACCTGGCCTCGGGCCACGTACCGCCCGAGGAAGCGGCGGCGGGCCAGAACGGCGACCGGGAGGCCATCCGCGACGTACTCTTCGCGGCGGCGTCGCTGAGCCGCCTGTAACCGTAACCGCGTCTCTTCGCGGCGGCGTCGCCGAGCCGCCCGTAACCGCGTCCGGCCCGCGGGGCGGACCGGCCCGACTGCCCGCCTACGCGAAGACCACTGTGCGGCGGCCGTTGAGCAGGACGCGGTGCTCGCTGTGCCACTTCACGGCCCGCGCCAGCGCCTGGCACTCCACGTCGCGCCCGATCGCCACCAGCTGCTCCGGAGTCACGTCGTGGCCCACCCGCTCGACCTCCTGCTCGATGATCGGCCCCTCGTCGAGGTCGGCCGTCACATAGTGCGCCGTCGCACCGATGAGCTTCACACCGCGCGCGTGCGCCTGGTGGTACGGCTTCGCGCCCTTGAAGCTCGGCAGGAAGGAGTGGTGGATGTTGATGATCCGGCCGCTGAGCTGCTTGCAGAGGTCGTCCGAGAGGACCTGCATGTACCGGGCGAGGACGACCAGCTCGACGTTCTCGGAGCGTACGAGCTCAAGGAGCTGCGCCTCCGCCTCGGACTTGTTGTCCCGGGTGACCGGAATGTGGTGGAAGGGGATGTCGTACGAGCCGACCAGCTCGGCGAAGTCCGTGTGGTTCGAGACGACCGCCGCGATCTCCACCGGCAGCGCGCCGATCCGTGACCGGAAGAGCAGGTCGTTCAGGCAATGGCCGAACTTGCTGACCATCAGGATGATCCGCATCCGCTCCTCGGGGCGGTGGATCTCCCAGTCCATCCGGAAGGAGTCACCGATCGCGGCGAAGCTGGCGCGCAGCTTCTCCACCGTCACCGGGGCCTCGGCCGAGAAGTGGACCCGCATGAAGAACAGGCCCGTGTCGGGGTCGCCGAACTGCTGGCTGTCCTCGATGTTGCATCCGGTCATGAACAGGTAGCTCGACACGGCGTGCACGATGCCCTGCTTGTCCGGACACGAGAGCGTAAGGACGTATTGGTCCGAGGAGGGCCGGCGGGACGAGGGGGCGGGCTGCGGGGCGGTCATGCCACCGAGGATTTCATATCCGGCCGGGGTCAGGCCGACCCGGTCAGAATGCGGATGACCTCCAGCGTGCGCGGCGCGGTGTCCGGGTCCTCCCCGTCGTTCGCGGCCAGCCGTACGTGCGCCTCGCGCGCCGCCCGCACCGCCTCCGGCCAGGCATGGTGTTCGAGGTACGCCGATACGGGAGCGTCCGCGCCCACCTGATGCATGATCTTGAGGACGCGCAGGACGGCGACGTCGACGAGCGACGCCTCCTGGGCGTCCCGGAAGATCGTCCCGACGTACTTCTCGGCGGACCAGTTGTCCAGCCAGGTGTCCTCCACCAGCCGGTACACGGCGTCTGTCACGTCTCCGTAGCCCTCGACGCCGGCCAGCCAGCACTCCTGCTGGAAGACCGGATCCGAGAGCATGTGCAGCGCCGATCGCACATGCGTGCGCCAGCGCCACCACGGCATGTCATTGAGCGGCATGCCGCCCATGGTGGGGGAGCGACGGCCGCGACGGGAAGAGTTCACCGAACCTTGCACGGTTGCAGATCGTACGTTCCCTGACAGCACGGGCGTACGGCCCCCCGTAATTCACCTCGATGTCACTGGACGTTGAGACATGCTCACTCCACCGTTACCCATGGGGCGGAAACGTGCATGCACATGACCGGACGGCGAAGCTGCTTCTTCACCCGCCCATTCCTCTCCAAGGCCGCGACCCTGATCGGCGCGGCCACGGCAACGGCGGTCGGGGCGTCGCTGCTGACCGGCTGCGGGTCTCTCCCTGGAGCATCGGGGGGCTCCAGGGAGCCCGTGACCGTCATGACGTGGGCCCCGGAAGGCACCGCGGCCACGAACATGCCGGGCATGCCCGCCATGGCGCAGGCATACGCCCGCTGGGCCAACGCGAACGGCGGCCTTGCGGGCCACGAACTCAAAGTCATCACCTGCAACGAACGCAACAGCACCGTCGGCGCGGCCAAGTGCGCCAAACAGGCCGTACGGCAGGGCGCCATCGCGGTCGTCGGCTCGTACAGCCAGCATGGCCGGGCCTTCATGGCGCCGCTGGAGGTCGCCGGCGTTCCGTTCCTCGGCGGCTACGGGGCCTCGGACGAGGAGTTCGCCAGCCCCCTCTCGTACCCCGTCAACGGCGGGCAGACGGCCCTCCTGGCGGGCAACGGCAGGCAGCTCTCCCGCGACTGCGACCGTGTCTCCCTGGTACGCCCCGACACGGTCGCGGGCGACGACCTGCCGACGCTCCTGGGTTCGGGCCTCGCCGAGGGCGACCGCAAGCCGCCCACCGACATCCTCGCGGCGGAGGACGCGAACGACTACACCGCACAGGCGCGGCAGGCGCTGACCAGCGCCGGCGCCTTCGACGCGTACGGGAACGGGAAGGGCTGCGTCACGGCGGTGCTCGGCGACCGTACGGAGACCTTCTTCGACTCGTTCCGGAGAGTGGAGAGCGAAGCCGCCAGAAAGGTCGGCGTCGCGTCGGTCCTCGGAAGCGTCGGACAGCCCCTCATCGACCGTACGGGCGGCAAGGACGGGCCCTTCGAGGGTGCGTACATCACGGGCTGGTACCCGGTGGCGAGCGACCCGCGCTGGGACCCGATGCTCGACGTGATCCGGGAACACGCCTTCGCGGACAACCGGATCGACCCGGCCGACCCGGGGGTGCAGACCACGTGGATCGCGTACACGGTCCTCAGCGCCGTCCTGGAGTCGCTCGCGCAGAGCGGCGGGGACGACGACAAGGACAGCGTTTCGGCGTCCGACGTGGTCGGGGCGCTCAACCGGTCGGAGGGCGTCGAGACGGGCGGCCTGACTCCGACGCTCAGCTGGCGCCTGGAGCACATGCTGGCGACCCGGGACTTCCCGCGCATCGTCAACAGGGAAGTGACGTTCCAGGTGGTGCGGCGCGGGCGGCTGGTGTCCGTGCAGGAGGGCTTCGTCAACGTCGGCAACACGCTGGTACAGGCGCCGTCCGCGGGCTGACGGGGGCCGCTCGCGGGAACGGACGGCGGGCAGGGAGGGGGCGGGCGCCGACACGGCGCCCGCCCCCTCCCTGCCCGCCGTCCGTACGCGTCCGTACCCGTCAGAGCTGCGTCGCGTCCCGCTCCGTCAGCCCGTAGCGCTTCGCTATGCCGTTCCACATGCCGACGGCTTCCTTCTTCGCCTGTGACGCCTTGCCGCTCTCGCGGTTGCCCGCCTGCTGCTGCGGCGTCGTCCGCGCCTGGCCCTTACGGCAGCCCTTCTTGCCGGCGACCTGGTCGGCCCAGGCGGCGTAGTGGTTGTCGGCCGCCGCCGACGCCTTCCACGCGGTGGTGAGCGACGCGGACAGCTTCGTGTGGTCCGGCAGCTTGTCGATGGTCAGGCCCTGGAGGCGGGTCACCAGTTCGTTGCGCTGCTTGGCGGCGGCCCGCAGGTCACTCGCCGCCTTCGGCAGGTTCTTGCAGCTCCCGATGGACTGGACCGCGCTGATCACGGAGGCGCGGCTGTCGTTGCTGTCCGCGAGCAGCGCGTCGAGCGTCTTGGCCTGCGGCTCGGCGGGGTCCTGCGCGGCCTGCGGCGACGTCTGGGCGCCCGGCGAACTGGCTCCGGCGAGCGGCTTCTTGTTCTCGGGACTGTCGTCCTCGCCACCGCTGAGCAGCGCGCCCGCACCGAGTCCGAGTACGGAACAGCCGACCACGACGGCCGCGATCAGCACCAGCGGCGAATTGCGCCGGCGCGGTGCGTCGCCTGCGGCGGCCGTGGGCGTCATGGGAGCGCCGGGCACCGGCGGCCCGCCCGGTGCGGCGTTGCGCCGGGCCGCGCGGCCCTGCGGCCCGGCCGCGAACTGCGGCTGCTGGTACGGCGGCTGCTGCTGATGCGGGGACTGCGCGCCGACGGGCGGCATCTGCTGCGTGGCATCCGCCGGCGGGCCGGCATCGGCCCGGAAGAGGTTGTCGAACTCGGCGGGCGGCTGCCGGTCTTCGGGTGCGCCGGGGCGGATGCCGAACGGAGCGCCCGAAGGGGCCGCGGGCGCGCCCTGCGCGTTCGGGACGGGCGGGAGGTACTGCGTGGCGTCCGCGTCGCCTCCGGGGGCCCCTGCGGGAGCGGGTGCCGCTCCGGCGGGTCCGCTCTGGTGCCGGCCGAGGAACTGGGTCGACTCCGCCGGGTTTTCGGGCGGCAGGGCTCCTGGCCCGGCCGCCGGTACGTACGGGATGTACTGGGTGGCGTCCGCCTCACCCGGCTTGGCCCCGGCGGGCGCCTCCTGGGGCAGGGGCAGCGGCTGCGCCTGCGGAGCGCCGTACTGCTGCGGCGCGGGGAGCGGGGCGGCGGGCTGCTGGTGGTGCTGCTGCTGCTGCTGCTGCTGCTGGGGAGCCTGCGGCTGGGGAGCCTGCGGCTGGGGTGCGTGGGGCTGCTGGGCGCCGTACTGCTGCTGGCCGGGCTGCTGGGGCCCGGGCTGGGCGCCGTACTGCTGCTGCGGCTGCGCACCGTACTGCTGGGCCTGCTGCAGCTGCGGCGACCCGTACTGCTGCTGCGACCCCTGCTGCGGCTGAGGCTGCGGCAGGGCGCCGGGCTGCTGCTGGGGCGGCAGGGGGCCGCCCGGCTGCGCCTGCGGAGCGCCGTACTGCTGCTGAGGTGCTTGCTGCTGGGCGCCGTACTGCTGCGTCCCGTACTGCTGCTGAGGGGCGTCGTACTGCTGCTGCGGCGGTGCGGTCGCGGACTGCTGCGGCCCCCACGGCTGGCCCCACGGCTGTCCACCCGCCGGAGCCACCTGCTCCTCGGGCGTCCCGGGTATCCAGGGACCGCTGCCGTCCGCGGGCAGCACGACACCTTCGTGCGCGGGCGGCCGCGCCGCGGGAACCCGCGACTCGTCACCCTGTCCGCTCTGCGTCACCGGGACTCCTACGTGTGGACGTATGTGTGGACCTACGGAACCGTCGGTTCACGCTACCGGGTGACAACACGCCTCTGCCACGCACCCACGGTCCCCACACATACCGCCGGAGTCCCACCGGGCGGCCCTGTAACACATTGCGCCCTCCAGACGCTGTTAAGGGCCGTCCCGTTCCACGCGTCCCTGCACCCCGTCCCCAGGCCCTCACCCCACCCCCTCCCAGGGGCCCTCCGGTCGTCCTGCTCAGGCCGGGGGCCGTCAGGCCGCCTGCATCTCCATCCGGGCCCCGAACTCGCGCACAGCGGGTTCGTCGCGGAACGGCGCGAGGCGCTGCTGGAAGTCCTCCAGGTACTCCGCTCCCCGGTTCGACCGCAGCGTGCCCAGCAGCTCCACCGCGCGCGTGCCCGTGTGGCACGCCTGCTCGACCTCGCGCTGCTGGATCTGCGCCGTGGCCAGTACGACGAGCCCGATCGCGCGCCGCCGCGCCCGTGACGGCGGATGGCCGTCCAGCGCGTCCTGTGCGCGCCGGGCCGCCGCTTGCCCCTGTCCCAGGTCGCGGTGGCAGTGCGCGAGCTCGTCGGAGAGATACGCGTGGTCGAAGTGCGCGATCCACGTCGGATCGTCGCCCGAGCCTTCCCCGGTACGCTCCATCGCCCCCAGCGCCTTGCCCGCCATCTGGTTGCACGCCCGGGCGTCGCCCATCAGCGCGTGCCCGCGCGCCTCCGCCGCGCAGAACATCGCCTCCGCGCGGGGCGTCACCTGCCCCCGCGCCCCTTCCTGGGCGGCCCGCGCCAGTTGTGCGATCTCGCGCGGGTTCCCGAGCTGGGCGGCGAGGTGGCTCATGGAAGCGGCCAGTACGTACCCGCCGTAACCGCGGTCACCCGCCGCCTGGGCGAGCCGCAGCGCCTGAATGTAGTAGCGCTGCGCGAGCCCCGGCTGGCCCGTGTCGACGGCCATGTAGCCGGCCAGTTCCGTCAGCCGCGCGACCGCCGCGAAGAGGTCCCTTCCGACCGATTCGCGGTACGAGCCGGACAGCAGCCCGGAGACCACGCTGTTGAGGTAGTGGACGACGATCGGCCGGACGTGGCCGCTGCCGTAACGGTGGTCCAGTTCGACGAGCGCCTCCGTCGTCGCCCGTACGGCCCCGACGTCCGACGCGCCGACCCGCCCGCCGCCCGCCGTCCTGGCGACCTGGTTGTCCGCTCCCGTGATCAGCCAGTCGCGGCTCGGCTCGACGAGCGCCGACGCGGCGACCGTCGAGCCCGACAGGAAGTCGCGGCGCCCCACGTCGCTGCGCCACAGCTCACAGACCTGCTCGATCGCGCCGGGCACGGTCGGCGAGAACTGGAGACCGATGCCCGAGGCCAGGTTCTTGCCGTTCGCCATGCCGATCTCGTCGATCGTGACCGTACGGCCGAGTTTGCGCCCGATCGCTTCCGCGATGATGCCCGGCGCCCGCCCGCGCGGCTGCTGTCCGCGCAGCCAGCGGGCCACCGATGTCTTGTCGTACCGCAGGTCGAGGCCGTGTTCGGCGCCGCACATGTTGACGCGACGGGCGAGCCCGGCGTTGGAGCACCCGGCTTCCTGAATGAGCGCCTGCAACCGTTCGTTCGGCTGGCGGGCGACGAGAGGCCTGGCTGCCATTGACTACCCCCTGGTGCCGCAGTGGTCCATGAGTCGTGGTCCGTACTTCGTGAACTGATCACGCCGGTCACGCTGATCACTGCCCGGCAGATATCCAGAGAATGCGGAACATGCCGGACGAAACGGTATTGACGGTCTCTTGACCGCCATTCCCGGGCTTCCCCACCTGTGGCTACCCGCCCGCCGCCGCGCAGCCCCATGCGCGCCCCCGCCCATGCACCGATGCGCCCCACGTGCAGGATCGATGTTCCTCCGCAAGCCGACCGCACGCCCGTAACCCAAGGTGACGGCGGTAGTTGAGCTGTTCGTGGAAGAGACCATCGGAGTCACGGATGCCGCCCAGATCCCCAAGCAGCGCGGCGAACAACTGCTGGACAGCGCCGTGCGGTACGCCGAAGAACGGCACTGGGACGTGTTCCCGGGCACCTGGCTGGAGGCGGACGAGGGCATCGAGCGGTGCTCGTGCGGCGTCCCCTCCTGCGCTTTGCCCGGCGCGCACCCCGCCACCGCCGACTGGGCGGCCCAGGCGACGGGCAGCGCCACCGCGGCACGGCGCATGTGGTCGAAACAGCCGAGGGCCTCGATCCTGCTGCCGACGGGCCGCTCCTTCGACGCTCTGGACGTTCCCGAGTCGGCCGGATTCCTGGCGCTCGCCCGCATGGAACGCATGGAGCTGACGCTCGGCCCCGTGACCTGCACGCCCGACCGCCGGATGTTGTTCTTCGTACTGCCCAGCGCCGCTGCCAAGGTTCCCGACCTGGTGCGCAAGTTGGGCTGGACGCCGACGGCGATCGACCTGGTCACGCGCGGCGAGGGCGACTACGTCGCGGGGCCGCCGACCCGGCTCGGCGGAATGGGCGCGGTGCAGTGGGCGCGCCGCCCCACACCGGCGAACCGGTGGCTGCCCGACGTGGAGGAGTTGATCAGCCCCCTGGCCTACTCCTGCGGGCGAGAGGCAGCGGCGGCGCGTACACGCCGACCGTAGGGTGTCCCCGTAGCGGCACGGGGACACCGAAAGGTTGTGCGACATGTCCGACGGCGCAGTGGGACCGGAAGAGGCGGGCGGAGCGCACATCGCGCCGCCCGCCGCTGTACGTGTAGAGGGCCTGTGGAAGCGCTTCGGCGAGCAGATCGCGGTCGCGGGCATCGATCTGGAGCTGCCCGCGGGCAAGTTCATCGGCCTGGTCGGGCCGAACGGAGCGGGCAAGACCACCACCCTGTCGATGGTCACGGGGCTGCTGCGCCCCGACGCGGGAAAGGTCCTGGTCGGCGGCCACGACGTGTGGCAGGACCCGGTGGCGGTCAAGGCCAGGATCGGCGTACTGCCGGAGGGGCTGCGGCTCTTCGACCGCCTCTCCGGGCGTGAACTCCTCGCGTACTCCGGCCGGCTTCGGGGGCTGCCCGGCGACGTGGTCGACCGGCGGGCGACGCAGCTTCTCGACGTACTGGACCTCGCCGGCGCCCAGCACAAGCTGGTCGTCGACTACTCGACCGGCATGCGCAAAAAGATCGGCCTCGCCGCGGCGCTGCTGCACAACCCCGAAGTGCTCTTCCTGGACGAGCCCTTCGAAGGCGTCGATCCCGTGTCGGCGCAGACGATCCGCGGCGTGCTGGAGCGGTACACAGTGTCCGGCGCGACCGTCGTCTTCTCCAGCCACGTCATGGAGCTCGTCGAGTCGCTGTGCGACTGGGTCGCGGTGATGGCCGCGGGCCGCATCCGCGCGCAAGGGACGCTCGCCGAAGTACGCGGCGACGCGCCCACCCTCCAGAGCGCCTTCCTCGAACTGGTCGGCGCGAACGGCCGGGACAGCGGGGAGAGCCTGGACTGGCTGGGCGGCGGCGCCCGATGAGCGCGGAAGAGCCGCCGGTTCACGGGAAGGGCGCGACGGGCGTCCCGGCCGTTCCCGAGAGCGACACAACTGCCCTTCCCGGGAACGGCGCGTCGGCTCTTCCCGGGAACGACACAACGGCCGCTCCCGGGAGCGGCGCGGCGGCCATTCCCGAGACCGGCGCGGCGGCCGTTCCCGGGATCACGTCCGTCTTCGTACGGCTCAAACTGTCGTTGCTGCGGAACGGACTGCGGCAGTCGTCCGGCCGCAGGACGGCGTACATCGTCTCCGGTGTGATCGCGCTGCTCTTCGCTGCGCTTCAACTGATCGGCCTTGTAGCGCTGCGCGGGAACGAGCACGCGACAACAATCGTGGTGCTGCTGACGGCGCTTCTCGGGCTCGGCTGGACGGTGATGCCGCTGTTCTTCCCCAGCGGCGACGAGACGCTCGACCCGACCCGCCTTGTCATGCTGCCGCTGCGACCGCGCCCGCTCGTCCGGGCGCTGCTGACGGCGTCACTCGTGGGGATCGGACCGCTGTTCACGTTCTGCCTGGCCCTGGGCTCGGTGATTTCGGTGGCGCACGGCGCGGCGGCCGCGGTCGTCGGCGTCCTCGCCGTGGCGCTGACGCTGCTGCTGTGCGTGGCGCTGGCCCGGGCCGTGGCAGCGGCGAACGTCCGGCTGCTGAGCAGCCGCAAGGGCCGCGATCTGGCCGTACTGAGCGGTCTGGTGATCGCCGTCGGCATTCAGGTGGTCAACTTCGGCGCTCAGCGGCTCAGCAACGCGGGCGGCCTGGCGAAGCTCGATCCGATGGCGGACGTCCTGAGCTGGGTGCCGCCCGCATCGGCGGTCGGCGCGGTGGACGCGGTGAGCGACGGGGCGTACGTGCGTGGCGCGGCGCAGCTGCTGCTGGCCGTGGTGGCGCTGGCCGCGCTGCTGTGGTCCTGGGAGCGCAGTCTGGTGAAGCTGATGACGTCCCCGGACGGCTCGACCCTCCAGGCCGCGGAGCCGGCCCGCCAGTCGGCGTCGCGGGGCCTCGGCGGGCGGTTCCTGTCGGGCGGGCGTACGGGAACGGTGATCGAGCGCAGCCTGCGGTACGTGTGGCGGGATCCCAAGACGAAGGCCGCGTGGGTGACCTCGCTGGTGATCGGGCTGATCGTGCCGGTGTTCAACGCGCTCCAGGGAACGGGCACGATCTACTTCGCGTGCTTCGCGGCGGGGATGCTCGGCATCCAGATGTACAACCAGTTCGGCCAGGACACCTCCGCCTTCTGGATGGTCGCCATGACGATCTCCACTGCACGGGACGCATACGAGGAACTACGGGCGCGGGCCCTGGCCCTGCTGCTCATCACCCTGCCGTACTCGGCGCTGGTGACCGTGGTCACGGCGGGGCTGGTGGGTGACTGGCGGGCTCTTCCCGAGGCACTCGGCCTGTCCTTCGCCCTGCTCGGCGCGATGCTGGCGACAGGTGCGGTGACGTCCGTGCGTTTCCCGTACTCGATCCCGCAGGGCAGCGCACACAAGAACGTCGCGCCGGGGCAGGCGGGCCTCGCCTGGATCTCGATCCTCGGCGGCATGATCGCGGCGGCACTGCTGTGCGCTCCGCTGATCACACTGACCATCTGGCTCCATGTGGCCGACGCGGAGGGCTGGTTGTGGCTAGTGCTGCCGCTGGGGGCGGCGTACGGCGCGCTGATCTCCTGGGCGGGCGTGCGCTGGTCGGCGCCGCAGGCGGCGGCGCGGCTTCCGGAGATCCTCGCCGCGGTGAGCAAGGGATGACCGGGGCGGGGCGGCGTGCGCCCGTTGCCGGAGGGCTCCAGGCTTGGTTGGAAGCCCCTCGGACAACGGGCGGAGTCAACGGATCAGAGGTGACTACTGCTCAGGGCTGGCTCAGGCCGGCTCAGGGCTGACTCAGGGGCGGGGCTACCGGCTCGTTGGCGGTTTCTTCCAGGAACGGCTCGATCTCGGTGCGCCAGCCCTCCGGCTGGTCGTAGTGGACGAGGTGGCCGGCGTCGACCACTTCGGCGTACCGCCCGCGCGGCAGCACTCTGACCATCTCGTGCGCCTCCGCCCGGCCCAGTTCGCCGTCGAGGCCGCGGACGACGAGGGTGGGACACCGGACCAGCGCAAGCTCCTCCCAGTGGGCGTCGTGCACCCAGGTCTCACGGGAGATGAGCATCTGGCGGCGGGAGAAGACCGGACGCCAGCCGTCGGCCCGTTCGGCCATGACCTCGGCGAAGAACTCGCCGCGGGCCGGGCTCGGGCGTTCCACCCAGGGGTCGTCCTCGCCGAACCACTTACGTACGTCGGCGAGGGTGGCGAAGGGGACCGGCCAGGTCCTGAACCAGTCCTCCCACTCCCGCTGGGAGGCCGCACCGAGCGCGCCCGCCCGCATGTCGCAGATGACGACGGCCCGCACCAGGTCGGGGCGCTTGGCGGCGAGCTGCCAGGCCGTCAGGGCGCCCATGGAGTGGCCGATGAGAGTGACGGGCGCGAGGCCCAGTTGTTCGACCGCGGCCTCGGCGTCGGCGACGTACGCCTCGCGGGTGTACGGGCCGTCGGCCGGCTTGTCGCTTCGGCCGTGGCCGCGCTGGTCGAGGGCGACCGCCCGGTAGCGCTCCGAGAGCCAGCGGGCGGTGCCCGCCCAGTGGGCCGCCCGGCCCATCAGGCCGTGGAGCAGTAAGACCGCGGGGGCGCGGTCGGTTTCCCCGCTCCCCTTGGGAGGATCGGCGAACTCCCAGGCCGCCAGGCGTACGCCGTCGGCTCCGGTCACGTCAATGCGCCGCACCATATGTCCTGGCACCCCCTTCGTCCCCCGGGTGGTCCGTCCATGAGTGAGTGGTCGAGTCCAGCACAGACTATCGAACCCGTATTCGAAAATACGGCTTCCGCGTGCAACACCCCTCGTTCGAGTGACCCCGCTCCAGGATTGACCGCTGCCGCCGAGGGGAGATCTTCAGCGGGAGGCGGGCCGCTCGGGGAAAACGGTCCGCGGGGGCCGACCCTGGGAGCTCGGGGCTCCGGGTCGGCACAGGGGAGGACAGGCTCCGGCGCCTCAGGGCGCCGGAGCCACTCCCTTCGCCAAGAAGGTCGTCGCCGGCACGGCGAGCAGAACGAATCTCCGGGCGGTGCCCGCGCGACGGGCGCATTCCCTGCCCCCTCCCCGACGAACCGTCAGACCTCAGACGGCCAGACCGGCGTGCGACCTCACATCATGTCCCTCGGTCACAGCCTGGCACGCGATCCGTCCGGTCGCTGGGATTCCGGAGGATCGCCGGACCGGCCCCAAGCACGGTGGGGCCGGCGGACGTTGCCGCTCGGGCGCCGGTGTCAGCGCTTGGCGACGAAAACGTGCGAGGCCACCTCGGCACCGAGCTCCGCGGCCTCGCCACTGCTGCCTACGAGTACCCCGCCGGGGGACTCCGTCACACTCACGACCGAACCGGGCTGCACTCCCGCGCGGCGCAGCGTATACATCAGCTGGGCGTCCGTCTGGATCGGCTCCCCGATCCGGCGTACGACGACCGTCTTCCCCTCCGGGCCGGGCGCCAGGTCGTTCAGGCTGACCATGTTGTCGTCCAGGAACGGGTCGGCCTCCGCCTTCTCGCCAAGCTCCTCCAGGCCGGGGATCGGGTTCCCGTACGGAGACTCCGTAGGGTGACGCAGCAGCTCGAGGACTCGCCTCTCCACCGCCTCGCTCATCACGTGCTCCCAGCGGCACGCCTCGGCGTGAACCTGCTCCCACTCCAGGCCGATCACGTCGACCAGCAGACACTCGGCGAGCCGGTGCTTGCGCATGACGCGGGTCGCGAGCTTGCGGCCCTCGTCGGTCAGCTCCAGATGACGGTCGCCCGCCACTGTCACCAGGCCGTCACGCTCCATGCGCGCCACCGTCTGGCTCACCGTCGGCCCGCTCTGGTCGAGCCGCTCGGCGATACGGGCGCGCATGGGGACCACGCCTTCTTCCTCGAGTTCGAGGATGGTGCGGAGATACATCTCCGTGGTGTCGATCAGTCCGGACATACGTGCCCCTCGATTGCTCGTGCGCTGGCCCTGACCCAATTCTGACGCATGGCGCCGACAACCGTGCCGCGCCGACGGGAAGCCGTATTGACACGGCACTGGTCCAGACCGCAACGTGATCCGCGCCACCGTCGCACGACGTTCGCACATGTACCGCTGGAAGGGGCCCGCGCGATGAGCGAGAGCAAACTGGCCGGTCAGTTCTTCGACGCCGCGATCGGACTGCTTCACCGCGTCCGCGACGAGGAGGCCGGGAACATCGCGGCCGCCGGTACCGCCCTCGCCGACGCGGTGGCCTCGGGCGGGCGCCTCTTCGCCTTCGGCGCCGGCCACTCCTCCCTCGCCGCCCAGGACGTCGTCTACCGGGCGGGCGGCCTCGCGCTGATGAACCTGCTGGCCGTTCCCGGGACCGTCGGCGTCGACGTCATGCCGGCCACGCTGGGCTCCGCCCTGGAGCGGGTCGACGGGCTCGCGGCAGCCGTACTGGACAGCAGCCCCGCCAAGCCGGGCGACGTACTCGTGATCATCTCGCTGTCCGGGCGCAACGCGCTGCCGGTCGAAATGGCGATGAACGCCCGGGCGCTCGGCCTCAAGGTCATCGGCGTGACCTCGGTGGCGTACACGCGGGAGACGAAGTCGCGGCACGTCTCGGGTACGTACCTCAAGGACCACTGCGACATCGTCCTGGACAGCAAGATCGCGCCGGGTGACGCGGAGCTCACCGCGGAGGGGATCGAGGCCCCCTTCGCTCCCGCCTCCACGGTGATCACGAGCGCTCTGATGCAGGCCGTCGTGGCCGCCGCGGCGGGCGAGCTGGCGGACCGGGGCATCGAACCGCCGTTGCTGCGCTCCGGCAATGTCGACGGCGGCCACGAGTGGAACGGC
Organism: Streptomyces agglomeratus; assembly: GCF_001746415.1. Taxonomy (NCBI): domain Bacteria; kingdom Bacillati; phylum Actinomycetota; class Actinomycetes; order Kitasatosporales; family Streptomycetaceae; genus Streptomyces; species Streptomyces agglomeratus. Next base: position 4,497,868 of record NZ_MEHJ01000001.1, on the reverse strand, counting down.
CGCGTGATGACGGAGTACCGCGACCGGATCTTCTACCGGCACTGATCTCCCGTACCGGCACTGATCTCCCGCGTTCCTGTGGGTTCACGGGAACGCACGCGCGCGCCCTCTGTTCTTGGGAACGCACGCCGACGGCCGTCAGCCGGCGCGGTCGCACCGCACCGGCCGGCGCCCTTCCCCGGAACGTCCGCGGACCGTTCCCGGGAACGGTCGTTACGCCGCTCTCAGCACCTGCGCCAAATCGATCGCCGCCGCCACGCGCACCGCGATGTTCTCCGCGTACGTCGCGTCCGGACGCTCGAAGGCGCTGCGGCTCGGACCGCGCAGGAACGTCACCACACCCAGCGTCCTGCCCCGGCTGCGCAGCACCGCGCACAGCGCGTGCACGGTGTCCTTCGGCCACTGGCGCTTCGCCGCCCACTCCCGGGACCCCCCGCTCGCCCGTACCGAACCGAGACGGTCGAGGCACTGGAACGCCGGATGGCCGGACGGATAGGGAACCGGAATGCCCGCTCCACCCGCCACCGGAACGCACGGCCCGGGGGCACCCGACGGCGTGGCCGCCGCCCGGACCAGACGCGCCGGACGGTCACCCGAGGTCAGATCGACCAGAGCATGGTCCGCGAACCCCGCGAGGGCGAAGTCGAGGTACGACAACGCGGCCTCCATCGGGTCCTCGCACTCGGCGGCCGCACGCCCCGCGCGGTGCAGCTGGTTGCCCCGGAAGCGCAGCTGCGCGGCTTCCTGTTCCGCGGTCTTCGCCTCGGTGATGTCCTGGAACAGCCAGCCGACCCCCAGCGGAACCGGCTCCTCCGCCAACGGCGACGCCAGTCGCAGGAAACCGCTGCGCCAGCATCTCCGCCGCTCCCCCGCACCGCCCCCCTCTGCCCTGCGCAGCGTTACCCACAGCTCGGCGGGGGCCGGGGGCGCTCCTTCGGCCAGTACGTGCTGGAGAGCGCCCTCCAGTTCCTCCACGCCCTGCACGACGAGCTCCCCCAGGGGCCGTCCCAGGAGCGTCGCGCGGCCTCCGAGCGCGCGCGCCGCGTGCGCGTTGACGACGGTCGGACGCAGGTCCACGTCCACCAGAACGACACCCCAGGACGCGTCTTCGAAGAGCGCCTCGCTCAGCGCGATCGCCCGCTCCAGGTCGATCTGCGCGTGCACCTCGCTGAAAGCGCAGTACACCCCGGCGGGCTTACCCTCCGCGCCGCGTACCCCGGCCGACTGCGTCCGTACGAGAACGCGTCCGCCGTCCTTGCGCAGCAGCGCGAATTCGTGGACCTGACGGCCCGGCGCGTGCATCGCCGCCATCAGCCGCCCCTGCACCTCGTCCGCGTCCGCGGGCCGCGCCGCCCACCCCGCCAGACCGGTCCGCCCGATCGCCTCGTGGGCCGTCCATCCGAGGATCCGCTCGGCCTCGCGGTTCCAGTGGGTGATCACCCCGTCCGCGTCGAAGGCGCACAGCGCCGCGTCCATGCCGTCGAGAAGCGCGGCGAGAAGATCGTCGGAACCGGGCCCTGGCTCGTCGGGACCGAACGCGTCGGTGGTCTCGCCAATCCGGGAAGCACTCACCTGGCACCCCCTGCAGGTGTTCGCCTTTGCTGCGCTGCTGTCCGCTCCGGTGCGGAACTCGGGATCATTCAACTGGAACGTGACCCAGCACACACCGCGTTCAGGGAAAAATGCTCCCCCTTAATTCGGTTGTGGTGAGCGGGAGGGGTTCTTAGGCTTGCAGTACACGTGAAGGGAGGTGGTTCGGAAGTGATGTCATTTCGGACTCGTGAGGTGACTGCGGGCTGACGGCCCGTCGTCGCACTTAGTGCAGGCCGACAGATCGTCGGCCGAAATCCCAGCAGTCACTGACCCGCGGGCTCGCCGGTAAGTCCGGCCGGCTCCTCTTCGGAGGGACCAGAGCCCGCGGGTTTCTGCGTTTCGCGGGGTTCTGTCCGGGCTCCTCCGGGCCTCCACGGGCCTCCGCCGACCCCTCTCCGGGCCTCCGCCGCGCCTCCGCGGCCCTGGGCGGCGTGGTCGGCCCTACGGGCAGAGGCGCTCCACACGCCATGCGCCGTCCTCGGCGACGTACCGCAGGCGGTCGTGCAGGCGGTTCGCGTGACCCTGCCAGAACTCGACCGTCCCGGGAACGACCCGGTAGCCGCCCCAGTCCGGCGGCACGGGTACGCGTTCGGTGTGCGGGTAGCGCGTCGCCAGTTCGTCGTAGCGTGCGAGCAGCTCTTCCCGGGAAGCGATGACGGACGACTGCGCGCTCGCCCAGGCGCCGAGCTGGGAGCCGTGCGGGCGTGTTCTGAAGTACGCCGCTGTCTCGTCGCGGCCGATCCGCACGGCCGTGCCGGTGACTATGACCTGGCGGGCGACCTGGTGCCACGGGAAGAGCAGGGAGACGTACGGGTTGGACGCGATCTCCTGGCCCTTGCGGGAGGCGTAGTTCGTGAAGAAGACGAAGCCCTGGGGGTCGTACTTCTTGAGCAGGACCGTGCGGGACGAGGGCCGGCCGTCGGGGGTCGCCGTGGAGAGGATCATGGCGTTCGGCTCGTGGAGGCCGCCGGTGGCGACTTCCCGGAACCAGTGGTCGAACTGACCCATCGGCTCGGCGGCGAGTTCCGCCTCGGTGAAGGCTTCGCTGCGATAGTGCTCGCGCATGGCGGCGGGATCGAAATCTCGGTTCGGCACGGTGCCATCCTGCCGCAGGGGTCCAGTCTTCCCGGCACCCGGTGCCATCAACCCTCAGCCGGGAAATGGGGCAGTGTGCCGGTAATCACGCTTCCCCGCATCGGCGGAACCCGCCAAAATATGGGCGCCGGGCACTGTGACCTCCATACAGCAGGGGATATCGTGCCTGCTTCTGAAGCGGTTGGGTGACCACCTGCCGCGCGGGGAATCACCGGGGTGACCGATGGCACTGAAACCTGCCCCCCGGTCATAAGCCGCTTGCCGCTTGTCGATGCTTGTCGAACACGTCATGAGGAGCCGCCTGATGTCCGACTTCGTACCCGGACTCGAAGGAGTCGTCGCGTTCGAAACGGAGATCGCAGAACCGGACAAGGAGGGCGGTGCGCTCCGTTACCGGGGGGTCGACATCGAAGACCTCGTCGGGCACGTGTCCTTCGGGAACGTCTGGGGTCTGCTGGTCGACGGCGCGTTCAACCCGGGTCTTCCGGCCGCCGAACCTTTCCCGATCCCCGTCCACTCCGGTGACATCCGCGTCGACGTGCAGTCCGCACTCGCGATGCTCGCGCCCGTGTGGGGCCTGAAACCGCTGCTCGACATCGACGAGCAGACCGCGCGCGACGACCTCGCGCGTGCCGCCGTGATGGCGCTGTCGTACGTCGCCCAGTCGGCGCGCGGGCAGGGTCTGCCGATGGTGCCGCAGAAGGAGATCGACAAGGCGGACACCGTAGTCGAGCGCTTCATGAAGCGCTGGCGCGGTGAGCCCGATCCCAAGCACGTCAAGGCGGTGGACGCGTACTGGACGTCGGCCGCCGAGCACGGCATGAATGCCTCCACGTTCACGGCGCGTGTGATCGCGTCGACCGGCGCCGATGTGGCCGCGGCGCTCTCGGGAGCGGTCGGTGCGATGTCCGGACCGCTCCACGGCGGCGCGCCCTCGCGCGTCCTCGGCATGATCGAGGAGATCGAGCGCACCGGTGACGCGACGGCGTACGTGAAGCAGGCCCTGGACAAGGGCGAGCGCCTGATGGGCTTCGGCCACCGTGTGTACCGCGCCGAGGACCCGCGTGCGCGCGTTCTGCGGCGTACGGCGAAGGAGCTCGCCGCGCCGCGCTTCGAGGTCGCGGAGGCGCTGGAGAAGGCCGCCCTGGAGGAGCTGCACGCGCGGCGTCCCGACCGGGTGCTCGCCACGAACGTCGAGTTCTGGGCGGCGATCGTGCTGGACTTCGCGGAGGTTCCGGCGCACATGTTCACGTCGATGTTCACGTGTGCGCGTACGGCGGGCTGGAGCGCGCACATCCTGGAGCAGAAGCGCACGGGGCGTCTGGTGCGGCCTTCCGCGCGGTACGTCGGTCCGGCGTCGCGCAACCCGCACCAGGTCACGGGATTCGACGACATCGCGCGCTGAGCGTCGCGGATGCCGCACGTCCCGTGAACGCCGGCTCGTGCACGCCGGGCGAGGGGTCGGACCGGTGTCCGGCCCCTCAGTCCTGTCCGCCGTCAGTCGTGTCCGCCGTCGAGCGCGCCGTCGAGCAGGGACGCCCACTGCGTCACCACCCGGTCGCGGCGCGCCGCGTCGTCGGTGAGCAGGTTGGCGAGTCCCAGGCCGCGGGCCATGTCGAGGAGGCCCTGGACGGTCTCGCGCACGCCCGGCACCGATTCGTCGGCGGCGAGCAGTTCCACGGCGATGCGGTGGGTCTCGCGGCCCACACGGGCTTCCAGTTCGGTGACGCGGACGCCGAGCTGGTCCTCGTTGGAGGCGGCGACCCACAGGTGCAGGGCGGCCCGGAAGAGCGGTCCCGTGTAGAGGTCGACGAGGGCGCCGACGACGGCGGCGCGGTTGGTGGCGCCCTGGGGGAACAGTGCGCGCAATGCCGTGGAACGCTCCTCGGCGACGTACTCGACGGCCGCCGTGAAGAGGTCTTCCCGGGTCGGGAAGTGATGCTGGGCGGCGCCGCGTGAGACGCCGGCCCGTTCCGCGACGACGGACACCGTGGAGCCTGCCCAGCCGCGCTCGGCGAGGCAGGACACGGCGGCCTCCAGGAGGCGTTGTCTGGTGGCCCTGGAGCGGTCCTGCTTGGGTGCCTTGCCGGCGGCCGGCGCCGAGCCTTCGGCGGGCGCCGGTCCTGCGGTTTGCGCCCGGCCCGCGGCGGGCGTCGGTGTCGGGGTCACAGCACCCATGCGGGGTCCCGTCGTTCGAGGAATGCCGTCACGCCTTCGGCCGCCTCCCTGGAGGCGAACAGGCTCGCGGACCGCTCGACGAGCGTGTCCGTGTCCCGGTCGAAGGCTGCCAGCACTGTAGCCGTGACCAGGCGCTTGGACTCGGCCAGCCCTTGCGGGGACGCCCTGCGCAGCCCGTCCAGCACGGGTGCGAGGGCTTGGTCCACGTCGTCGTCGGACCCGATCGTGATCAGTCCCGTACGGGCGGCCTCCGCCGCGTCGAACCGTTCTCCGGTGAGGTAGTAGCGGGCGGCGGCGCGCGGGTCCATGCGGGGCAGCAGCGGCATCGAGATGACGGCCGGGGCGAGCCCGAGCCTGGACTCGGTGAACGCGAAGCTCGCGCCGGGCCCCGCCGCCGAGATGTCGCACGCGCCGAGCAGCCCCAGGCCGCCGGCCCGCACGTGGCCCGTGACGCGCGCCACGACCGGCTTGGGGAGTCCGACGATGCCGCGCAGCAGGGCGACGAGGGCCGCCGGGTCCGGCGGCGTCTTGAGATCGGCGCCCGCGCAGAAGGTGCCCCCTGTGTGGGTGAGCTGTACGGCCCGTACGGAGGGGTCCTTCGCGCACGCGGAGAGGGCGTCGGCGAGCTCACCGACGAGCCGCGCGGACAGCGCGTTGCGGTTCGCCGGTGAGTCGAGGGTCAGGGTCGTGATCCCGCGTTCGTGCGCGGCCGGTACCAGGGTCATGTGCTCTCGCCTTCACGTTCGCGGTCCCGCTGTGCGCGCAGTTCCCGCCTGAGGATCTTTCCGGAGGCCGCCCTGGGGACACTCGCGGTGAACACCACCCGGCGGATCTTCTTGTACGGGGCGACGCGTTCGGCGACGTACGCCTTCACGTCGTCCTCGGTGAGGCTCGTGGACGGCTGGGGGACGACGTAGGCCATGGGCGATTCGTTGCCGTCCTCGTCGTACACGCCGATGACGGCGGCGTCCGCTATCGACTCGTGGGTGAGCAGGAGTGCTTCGAGTTCGGCCGGCGCGACCTGGAAGCCCTTGTACTTGATGAGTTCCTTGACGCGGTCGACGACGAAGAGCCAGCCGTCCTCGTCGATCCTTCCGACGTCGCCGGTGTGCACCCATCCGCCGGCGTCGATCATCGCGGCGGTGGCGTCGGGACGGCCGAGGTAGCCCTTCATCACCTGGGGGCCCCGGATCGCGATTTCGCCCTCCTGTCCCGCGCCCACGTCCGTGGTGGGGTCGTCGAGGGAGAGGATGCGCATCTCCGTTCCCGGGAGCAGCTTTCCGACCGTTCCCGGAGGCGGGTTGGGAGCGTTCCGGGGAACGACGTGTGTGCCGGGCGACAGTTCCGTCATGCCGTACGCCTGGAGCACGGGCGGCAGGCCGAGGCGTTGCGAGCACGCCTGCGCGAGAGCGGCGTCGAGCGGGGCGGCGGCGCTGACGATGTACTCGAGGCCGGACAGGTCGTACTTCGCGACGGCGGGGTGCTTGGCGAGGGCCAGGACGATCGGCGGGGCGACGTACAGGCCGTTGATGCGGTGCTTCTCGATCGCGCCGAGGAACTGGTCGAGTTCGAAACGCGGTAGTACGACGACCGTCGCACCATTGCGCAGCGGTGCGTTCATGAGAGCCGTGAGGCCGTAGATGTGAAAAAAGGGGAGTACGGCAAGGATGCGGTCGCCCGGGCCCATGGGGATGAAGGGGTCCAGTTGCGCGAGGTTGGTGGCGATGCTGCGGTGCGTCAGCATCACGCCCTTGGGAACGCCCGTGGTGCCCGACGAGTACGGAAGCGCAGCGATGTCCTCGGACGGGTCGATGGTGACCTGCGGCTCGGGTGCGGTCGAGGCGAGCATGTCGAGGACCGAGCGGTGTCCCTCCGCGCTGTCGCAGACGAAGATCTCCTCTATTCCGCCGACGAGTTCGGCGGCCCTGCGGGCGACGCTGAGCAACGGTGAGACGGTGACGATCCAGCGGGCGGAGGAGTCGGCGAGCTGCTTGGCGAACTCCTCCGCCGTGGACAGCGGGTGGATGGTCGTGACCGAGGCCCCGGCGCGTGTGGCGGCGTAGAAGACCACGGGGTAGGCGATGGTGTTGGGGCTGTGCAGGGCGAGTACTTCGCCCTTCCGCAGGCCCGCGTCGGCAAGCGCGGCGGCGATCCGCCGGTGGAAGGTGTCCAGTTGGCCGTACGTGATCGTGTCGCCGTTCGTCCCGTCGATCAGGGCGGGCGTGTCGCCGTACTCGGCGGCCCTCCCGAGCACCGCCTCGTGGATGGGCAGCTCGACGGGCTCTACGGGTGCGTACTCGCTCTGGAACGCCATGACGGTCCCCTCCGCGGTATGGGTGGTGGCCAGAATCGCGCCTACTAGTACGACTTGGGGAGCCCCAGGGACTGGTGAGAGACGAAGTTCAGGATCATTTCCCGGCTGACGGGCGCGATACGGGCCACCCGGGCGGCGGTAATGAGCGACGCGAGGCCGTATTCGCGGGTGAGTCCGTTGCCGCCCAGGGTGTGGACGGCCTGGTCGACCGCTCGTACGCAGGCTTCGGCGGCGGCGTACTTCGCCATGTTGGCGGCCTCCCCCGCTCCGAGGTCGTCGCCCTCGTCGTAGAGCCGGGCCGCTTTCTGCATCATCAGGCGGGCCAGTTCGAGTTCGATGTGGGCCTGCGCGAGGGGGTGGGCGATGGCCTGATGGGCGCCGACGGGGGCCTTCCAGACGGTACGTTCCTTGGCGTACTCGACGGCCCTGTTGACGGCGTAGCGGCCCATGCCGACGGCGAAGGCGGCGGTCATGACGCGCTCGGGGTTGAGGCCGGCGAAGAGCTGGAGCAGGCCCGCGTCCTCGTCGCCGACGAGGGCTTCGGAGGGCAGGCGCACGTCGTCGAGGACCAGCTCGAACTGCTTCTCCGGTGCCTGGAGTTCCATGTCGATCTGTGAGCGCCGGAAGCCCGGGGCGTCGCGGGGGACGATGAACAGGCACGGCTTGAGGCGGCCCGTCCTCGCGTCCTCCGTGCGGCCGACGACGAGGGTCGCGTCGGCGATGTCGACCCCGGAGATGAATACCTTGCGTCCCGTGAGCAGCCAGTCGTCGCCGTCGCGGCGGGCCGTGGTGGTGATCCGGTGGGAGTTCGACCCGGCGTCGGGTTCGGTGATGCCGAAGGCCATGGTGAGGCTTCCGTCGGCGAGGCCCGGCAGCCAGGCGGCCTTCTGGCCGTCCGTTCCGAAGCGGGCGATGACGGTGCCGCAGATGGCCGGCGAGACGACCATCATGAGGAGCGGGCAGCCGGCCGCGCCCAGTTCTTCCAGGACGATGGAGAGTTCCGCTATGCCGCCTCCCCCTCCGCCGTACTCCTCGGGGAGGTTCACTCCGAGGTACCCGAGTTTGGCGGCCTCCGCCCAGAGGGCGTCGGGGTGCGCTCCTTCGCGCACGACGGTGGCGAAGTAATCGCGTCCGTAACGCTTCCCGAGAGCGGCGACGGCCGCCCGGAGCGCCCGGTGTTCTTCGGTCTCTGCAACGGCGGTGCTCATGACTGCTGTTCCTCCTGAGACTCTTCGCCAGGCTCTTCGGCCTGTACGACGGCGAGCAGGGCGCCGACCTCGACCTGGTGGCCGGGAACGGCGTGGAGCGCGGTGAGCGTGCCGGAGGCGGGAGCGGTGATGCGGTGCTCCATCTTCATGGCCTCCAGCCAGAGCAGGGGCTGCCCGGCGGTGACGTGCGTGCCTTCCGCGAGCCCTTCGGCGACGCGGACGACGGTTCCGGGCATGGGGGCGAGCAGGGAGCCCGGGGCGGTACTGGTGGTGGGGTCGGGGAAGCGAGGCAGGGTCGTGAGCGTGTGCGCACCGCCGGTGGACGTGTCGACGTACGTACGGCCTCCTGGGTGCGCCGCGACGCGGAAGTGCCTCAGTACGCCGTCGATTTCGAGCGTCACGTGATCGGTCCGTACGTCGTTCACGCGAACGCCCGCGATGCCTTCCGCGGTGAAGCCGTCGCGGGTGGCCCGGTAGCGGATCTCGTGCTCCGTACCGTCGGGCTCGGTGCGGTAGGTCCTGGTCTGTGGCTGGGAGGGCAGGTTGCGCCAGCCGCCGAGGCGGGCCGTCGTGGTCGTTCCCGTGTTCCGCCGGGCGGCCGCGTCGGCCAGGGCGGCGGCGAGCGCGGCGAGCGCCCCTTCCGTGCTGTCCGCGGACGGCGCTGTCAGTGCGTCCAGGTGCCGGTCGTAGAACCCCGTGTCGAGCCGCCCGGCCGCGAAGTCCGGGTGACGGAGTGAGCGGACGAGCAGTTCCCTGTTGGTCACCGGGCCGTGGATTCGGGCGCGCTCCAGGGCATGGGCCAGTTTGCGTACGGCTTCGGTCCGGGAGGGCGCGTGGGCGATCACTTTGGCCAGCATGGGGTCGTAGTGCACCCCTACGACGTCTCCGTCGGCGTACCCGCTGTCGAGCCGCAGGCCGGGCGCCCGGGTGACGCCGAGGGAGTGCAGGAGCCCTGTCTGGGGCTGCCAGTCGCGGGCAGGGTCCTCCGCGTAGAGACGCGCTTCCACGGCGTGGCCGGAAGGGGTGGGTGGCTCGGGGGGCAGCGCCTCGCCCTCGGCGACGCGGAGCTGGAGTGCCACCAGGTCGATCCCGTACACCGCCTCTGTCACGGGGTGCTCGACCTGAAGGCGGGTGTTCATCTCCAGGAAGTAGGGGCGGCCCTCGGCGGAGAGGAGGAATTCGACCGTTCCCGCGCCCCGGTAGTCCACCGCCTTCGCCGCCGCCACGGCGGCGTCGTGCAGTGTGGTGCGCAGGGCGTCGTCCAGGCCGGGTGCGGGGGCCTCTTCGAGAACCTTCTGGTGCCGGCGCTGGAGCGAGCAGTCACGGGTGCCGAGCGCCCACACCGTGCCGTGCGCGTCGGCCATCACCTGGACCTCGACGTGACGGCCGCGTTCGACGTACGGCTCGGCGAAGACCTCACCGTCACCGAAGGCCGCCCGCGCTTCCGCGGTCGCCGCTGTCAGCTCTCCCGGGAGCGCCGCGAGATCGCGTACGACGCGCATGCCCCTGCCGCCGCCGCCCGCCGCCGCCTTGAGGAGCAGCGGGAGGTCCGCTTCGGTGGCCTTCCCTGGCGCGACGGGGGCGAGGAGGGGGACTCCGGAGGCCGCCATGAGTTCCTTGGCGCGCGTCTTTGAGGCCATGGCGTCGATCGCCTCGGGCGGCGGGCCGATCCACACCAGCCCGGCGTCCAGTACGGCGCGGGCGAAGGCGGCGTTCTCGGAGAGGAATCCGTACCCGGGGTGCACCGCGTCCGCGCCGGACGCCAGGGCGGCCTTCACGACGAGATCGCCCCGCAGGTAGGTGTCGGCCGGGGCCGTTCCCGGGAGGCGTACGGCAGCGTCCGCGGAACGCGCGTGGAGCGCTCCCGTGTCCGCGTCGGAGTACACGGCGACCGTGGTGATGCCTAGGTGCGCGCACGTGCGGAAGACGCGGCAGGCGATCTCGCCGCGGTTGGCTACGAGGACTGAGGAAATCGTCGGACTCATCGGGAGGCCCTTCACATCCGGAAGACGCCGAAGCCGCCGCGCGCGCCCTCGACCGGTGCCGTGTGGATCGCGGACAGGCACAGACCCAGCACGGTCCTGGTGTCGCGCGGGTCGATGACCCCGTCGTCGTACAGCCGCCCCGACAGGAACATCGGCAGGGACTCCGACTCGATCTGCTGCTCGACCATGGCGCGCAGCCCCGCGTCGGCTTCGTCGTCGTACGGCCGGCCCTTCGCGGCGGCGGACGCGCGGGCGACGATCGAGAGCACACCGGCGAGCTGCTGCGGGCCCATGACGGCGGACTTGGAGCTGGGCCAGGCGAAGAGGAAGCGGGGGTCGTAGGCGCGCCCGCACATGCCGTAGTGACCGGCTCCGTACGACGCGCCCATGAGGACGGACAGGTGCGGGACCTTGGAGTTCGACACCGCGTTGATCATCATCGCGCCGTGCTTGATGATGCCGCCCTGCTCGTACTCCTTGCCGACCATGTAGCCGGTGGTGTTGTGCAGGAAGAGGAGGGGGATGTCGCGCTGGTTCGCCAGCTGGATGAACTGGGCGGCCTTCTGGGACTCCGCGCTGAACAGGACGCCCTGGGCGTTGGCCAGGATGCCCACGGGATAGCCGTGGAGGCGGGCCCATCCGGTGACGAGGCTGGGGCCGTACAGCGGCTTGAACTCGTCGAAGTCGGAGGCGTCGACGATACGGGCGATGACTTCGCGGGGGTCGAAGGGGACTTTCAGGTCGTCGGGGACGATGCCGGCGAGCTCGTCCTCGTCGTACTTGGGCGGCTCGGCGGGGGCCGGCTCCGGGTGCGCCTTGCGCCAGTTGAGGCGGGCGACGACGCGGCGGGCCTGGCGCAGGGCGTCGCGCTCGTCCAGGGCGAAGTAATCGGCGAGGCCGGACGTACGGGCGTGCATCTCGGCGCCGCCGAGTGATTCGTCGTCCGACTCCTCTCCGGTGGCCATCTTGACCAGGGGCGGGCCGCCGAGGAAGACCTTCGAACGCTCCTTGATCATGATGGTGTGGTCCGACATTCCGGGGATGTACGCCCCGCCGGCCGTCGAGTTGCCGAAGACGACCGCGATGGTCGGGATTCCGGCGGCGGAGAGGCGCGTGATGTCGCGGAACAGCGCGCCGCGGGGGATGAAGATCTCCTTCTGGGACGGGAGATCCGCGCCGCCGGACTCGACGAGGCTGATGCAGGGGAGACGGTTCGCGTACGCGATCTCGTTCGCCCGCAGGGCCTTTTTGAGGGTCCAGGGGTTGGAGGCGCCGCCGCGGACCGTGGGGTCGGTGGCGGTGATCAGGCATTCGACGCCCTCGACGACGCCGATGCCGGTGACCATCGACGCGCCCACGGCGTAATCGCTGCCCCAGGCGGCGAGGGGTGACAGCTCCAGGAACGGGGTGTCCGGGTCGAGCAGCAGCTCTACGCGTTCCCGGGCGAGCAGTTTGCCGCGCTCGCGGTGGCGGGCGACGTACTTGTCGCCGCCGCCGGCGAGGGCTTTGGCGTGTGCGGCGTCGAGGTCGGCCAGCTTGGCGAGCATGGCGGCGCGGTGGGCTGCGTAGTCGGGGCTCCGGGGGTCCAGGGCGGTGGGGAGCACGGTCACTTGGGCACCGCCGTGGGAGTGGGGGTGAGTGCGTGTGCCGACGACGCTGCGGGCGAAGGCGCGGCGGCGTCTGCGCGTGCCGTGGCGGGTTCGGGTGGCTGCGGTGCTGTTCCCGCGCCCGCCCCTTCCCGAGCCGGGGCTCCGGCCCGGGCCGCCGCCCGGGAGTGTTCGGCCTTCACAGGAGTACCTCCGGTATGTCGATGTGCCGGGAGCGCAGCCATTCGCCCAGGGCCTTGGCCTGGGGGTCGAAGCGGGACTGGGAGGCGACTCCCTCTCCCAGGAGCCCCTCGACCACGAAATTCACCGCTCGCAGGTTCGGCAGGACGTGCCGGGTGACGGGGAGGTGCGCGGTCTCCGGGAGCAGCTCCCGGAAGCGGTCCACCGTCAGTGCGTGCGCCAGCCAGCGCCACGCGTCGTCGGAAGGCACCCATACGCCTACGTTGGCGTCCCCGCCCTTGTCCCCGCTGCGTGCTCCCGCGACTCGGCCGAGCGGGACTCTGCGGGTCGGTCCGGTCAGTACGGGCGGCAGGCCGGGCGCTTCGCCGAGCGGCTCCAGGGCGCGGGTCGTCGCGGGTCGCGGAACACGCACCCGTTCGCCGTCCGGCAGCACCGCTACATGCTCCACCTCCGACGCGTCCACGTACGCCGCCTCGAAGACCCCGTACGGCGCCCCCTTGCCCGGCGGGGCCGTCACGTGGAAGCCGGGGTAGCTGGCGAGCGCCAGCTCGATCGCCGCCGCGCTGATCACGCGGCCGACGTTCGCGGGGTCCGGGTCCCGTACGACGAGGCGCAGCAGGGCACTCGCGCGTTCCTGTGTGTCCGCGTCCGGCCTGTCCGTGCGCGCCAGTTCCCAGCGGACCTCCGCCGGGCGGCTCTTGGCGGCGGACAGCGCGTCTTCCACCTGCTCCCGAACGAGTTCCGCCTTCGCCTCGATGTCGAGGCCGGTCAGGACGAACACGACCTCGTTGCGCCACCCGCCGACGCGGGTCATTCCCGCCTTGAGCGTGGGCGGCGGCGCTTCTCCGCGTACGCCCGAGATCAGTACTCGGTCGGGGCCTTCCCGCGTCAGCCGTACGGTGTCGAGTCGCGCCGTGACGTCGGGGCCGGCGTACCGGGGCGGGCCCGTTTCGTACAGGAGCTGCGCTGTGACCGTTCCCGTGTCGACGCGACCGCCCGTTCCCGGGTGCTTCGTGATGACCGACGAACCGTCGGCACGGATCTCCGCGAGGGGGAAACCGGGGCGCCTTCGGGCACGTTCACGGGAACGCTCCGGGAAACGTTCCGAGGAACGGTCGGCAGAAGAAGAGGAACGCTCCCCGGAACGGTCCGCAGCAGGAGTTGAACGCTCCCGGGAAGGGGCCGGGAAGTCCTGGAAGAACGCGTAGTTGCCGCCCGTCGCCTGCGCCCCGCACTCCAGCACGTGCCCGGCCACCACTGCCCCCGCCAGCCGGTCGTACTCCTGCGGGCCCCACCCGAACCACCACGCCGCCGGTCCCGTGACCAGAGCGGCGTCCGTGACGCGTCCCGTCACCACCACGTCGGCGCCCGCGCGCAGGCACTCCGCGATCCCGCCGCCGCCCAGGTACGCGTTGGCCGTCAGGGCCCCCTCGGGCAGCGGCAGGCTGTCGCCCTCCACATGGGCCACCCGCACCGGCACTCCGACGCGTTCCGCCAGTTCCCGTACGGCGTCGGCGAGCGCTCCCGGGTTCAGCCCGCCCGCGTTGGCGACGATCCGCACCCCGCGCTCCCGGGCCGCACCCAGGTTCTCCTCCAGTTGCCTCAGGAAGGTCTTGGCGTAGCCGAGGCGCGGGTCCTTCAGGCGGTCGCGCCCGAGAATGAGCATGGTCAGCTCGGCAAGGTAGTCCCCGGTGAGTACGTCGAGTTCGCCGCCGGTGAGCATCTCCCTCATGGCGTCGAAGCGGTCGCCGTAGAAGCCGGAGGCGTTCCCGATCCGCAGGGGGCGCCGCTCCCCGCCGCTCCCGCTGCCGGCCGCCGCCCTCACGCGTCTCCCCCGGCGTCTCCCTCTGCGTCTCCCCCGGCCCGGCGCTGCGACGGCCGCCCCTCGCCCGCCGGTCCCGCGAACGCCTGCGCGATGTCCAGCCACCGGTCGGCGTCGGCTCCCTCGGCCCGTACCGCCACGTCGTCACGGTGGGCCCGCTGCGTCACCAGGAGGCAGAAGTCGAGCGCGGGTCCGGTCACCCGCTGCCGGGCGTCCTCAGGGCCGTACGTCCACAGTCCCGACCCGTCCGGCGCGGTCAGCTCCACCCGGAACTCCGCGGCGGGCGGCGTCAGCCCCCGGACCGCGAAGGCGTAGCCGCGTGCCCGCACCCCGATGCGGGCCACGTGCCGCAGCCGCGCCGTCGGCTCCCGGCGTACGCCCAGCGCGTCCGCGATGTCCTGGCCGTGCGCCCAGGTCTCCATGAGCCGCCCGGTCGCCATCGAAGCGGCGCTCATCGGCGGCCCGTACCAGGGGAACTTCACCCCGTCCGGCGCTGCCCGCACAGCGCGCTGGAGCTGCTCGCGACCGTCCCGCCACCAGGCCAGCAGCTCGTCGACCGGCAGCGCGGCCCCTGCCTCGGCGCCGTCGTCGACGAACCGCTCGGGCGCGGCGAGCGCCTCGCGCGCCTCGGCCGCGAAGCCCTCGGGGTCGGTCACGGACAGCAGTGCCGCCGTGTCCGTCCAGGCGAGATGCGCGATCTGGTGGGCGACGGTCCAGCGCGGCGCGGGGGTGGCGAGCGACCACTGCTTCTCGCTCAGGCCCCCGACCAGCCGGTCGAGTTCGTCGCCTTCGGCACGGAGATCGTCGAGCACGTCTGTCGGATCGGACACGGTGCGCTCCCCTCGGGGTAGGGCGGTGTGTCCGGAGCATGGCAGCCCCTCAAGAAACAAGCAAGCGTGCTTGCATTATTTTCCGAAGCCCGAATGCGGGCGTCACTCGGCCGACTTGGCCCGCTCCCGCCGCCCCTGGCGCGCCTGGCTCCGTACCGCGCCCATGCTCGCGCCGATGACCAGCGCGATCGCCAGTGCGTCGGTCGTCGAGAGGGCCTGGTGCAGCACCAGGAAGCCCGCAACCGCCGCGATGGCGGGCTCCAGGCTCATCAGTACGGCGAAGGTCGCGGCCGGCAGCCGGCGCAGCGCCAGCAGCTCCAGCGTGTACGGCAGTACGGAGGACATCAGCGCCACCGCCACACCGAGCGCCAGCGTGCGCGGCTCCAGCAGCCTGTCGCCCGCTCCCGCGATGCCGAACGGCAGGCTCAGCAGCGCCGCCACCGCCATCGCCAGCGCCAGCCCGTCCGCCTGCGGGAACCTGCGGCCGGTCCGCGCGCTGAAGAGGATGTACGCCGCCCAGCAGCCGCCGGCCCCCAGCGCGTACGCCGCGCCGACGGGATCCAGCCGGTCGAAGCCCCCTCCGCTGAGCAGCACGACGCCGCCGAGCGCGAGCGCGGCCCACACGACGCTCATGGCGCGGCGCGAGGCGAACACGGACAGCGCGAGCGGGCCGAGCACCTCCAGGGTCACCGCGACGCCCAGCGGGACACGGTCCAGCGACTGGTAGAAGAGGCCGTTCATTCCGGCCATGGCGAGGCCGAAGGCGGCGACGGTCCACCAGTCGGCCCGGGCGTACCCGCGCACCTTCGGCCGGCACACGACCAGCAGGAGCACGGCCGCGACGGCGAGTCGCACGGCGACGACACCGGCGGCTCCGGTACTGGGCATGATCGTCACCGCGACGGCGGACCCGAACTGCACCGACAGCCCACCGGCCACCACCATCGCGACCGGCCCGAGCCGGGCCCCCAGCCGTGCTCCGGCGGGGCTGCCGGCGCTCTCGACGGGACCGGCGTCGGAATACGGAGGAAGGGAGGGGGAAGCGGGGGCGGGGGCGTGGCCGGGGGCCGCCGAGGTGGGTTGATCCATGCCCTCCACGGTAAAGGGGCCAGCACCGTAGACCGCCCACACCCCTGACCGTCAGCCGTCCAGCGCCTCGTCCGGCGCCTCGTCCAGGGCCTCGTCCAGCCCCTCCGCCAGTACTTCCGCCAGGTGCCTCGCTCTGCGGCCCGCCAGTTGCTCCAGTTGCGTGCGGCAGGAGAACCCGTCCGCCAGGAGCTCCGTTCCGGGGGCGGCGGCGCGGACAAAGGGCAGCAGTTGTTCCTCCGCGCAGGCGACCGACACGTCGTAGTGGCCGCGCTCGAAGCCGAAGTTTCCCGCGAGGCCGCAGCAGCCTCCGCTCAGGGCGCCGGTGAGACCGGCCCGCTCGCGCAGGCGCTGTTCAGCCGCGTCGCCCAGTACGGCGTGCTGGTGGCAGTGGGTCTGGCCCGCGACCCGGCGGTCGATCCTCGGCGGCTGCCAGTGGGGGGCGTACTCCTCCAGCACCTGCGCGAAGGTGCGTACCGAGGAAGCGAGCGCGGCCGCTCTCGGGTCGTCCGGCAGGAGCTCGGGGAGATCCGCCTTCAGCGCGGCCGCGCAGCTCGGTTCCAGGACCACGACGGGCAGCCCGGCGGCGCGTTCCATGCGGTCCAGGGTGTGGCGCATCACCGCGCGGGCCCTGCCGAGCTGTCCGGTCGAGACGTACGTCAGGCCGCAGCACAGCTGCCGTGGTGGCATCACGACCCGCAGACCGGCTGCCTCCAGTACGCGCACCGCCGCTCGGCCGGCCTCGGGGGAGAGGTGGTTGGTGAACGTGTCGGGCCACAGTACGACGGTCGTCGTACCAAGCTCCGGGGGCCGTTCCCGCACGGCCCTGTTCCGCGCCCGCCACCAGTTCCGCAGAGTGGTGCGCGCCGGGGTGGGCAGGTCACGCTCCGGGGCGATGCCTCCCAGGCGCTTCACGAGAGCGGTCAGCGGGCGTACCCGGGAAGCGACCCGCAGCGCACCCGCGAACGGTGCCGCCGCGCGCAGCCACACGGGAAGCCACCCCATCGCGTAGTGGGCCGCGGGTCGCAGGCGGCCCTCGTAGTGGTGGTGCAGGAACTCCGCCTTGTACGTCGCCATGTCGACGCCCACCGGACAGTCGCTCCTGCACCCCTTGCACGACAGGCACAGGTCGAGCGCGTCGCGCACTTCCCGCGACCGCCACCCGTCCGTGACCACCTCTCCGGCGAGCATTTCGTGCAGCAGACGCGCACGCCCGCGCGTGGAGTGCTGCTCGTCGCCGGTGACCCGGAACGAGGGGCACATGACGCCCGCTCCCGCCCCCGACTCGGTACGGCACTTCGCGACGCCCACACAGCGGCGGACGGCGGCCGAGAAATCGCCGCCGTCGTGGGGGTACGCGAAGGTGACGTCCACGCGCTCCCTGGGGAGCACGGTGAAGCGGAGGTTCTCGTCCAGCCGGGCGGGGCGGGCGAGCATGCCCGGGTTCATTCCGCCGGCCGGGTCCCACACGTCCTTGAAGCGTCCGAAGAGGGCGACGAGTTCGTTCCCGTACATCTTCGGCAGCAGTTCGGCGCGTGCCTGTCCGTCGCCGTGCTCGCCGGAGAGGGAGCCGCCGTGCGCGACGACGAGTTCCGCCTGTTCCTCGGAGAAGGCGCGAAAGCGCCGCACCCCGCTCTCGCTGAGCAGGTCGAAGTCGATCCGGACGTGGATGCAGCCGTCGCCGAAGTGGCCGTACGGCGTGCCGCGCAGGCCGTGCCCGGCGAGCAGGGCCCTGAAGTCCCGCAGGTACGCGCCGAGCCGTGCGGGCGGTACGGCGCAGTCCTCCCAGCCGGGCCATGCCTCGCTCCCGTCGGGCATCCGGGTCGCCGTGCCGCTGGCGTCCTCACGGACGCGCCACAGGGCGCGCTGTCCGGCCGCATCGGTGACGACCGTCCCGTCGAGCGCCTGGGCGGCCTTCACGAGCCGCTCGGCGCGCGAGAGCGCCTCGGCGGGCGAGCCCCCGCCCATCTCCACGAAGAGCCAGGCGGAGCCGCGCGGGAGCAGTCTCCGCTCGTTCTCGGGAACGAGGTCTTCGGCCATCCCTTCCACCGTGAGCGGACCGTACGGCAGGAGCGCGGGAGCGGCCTCGGCCGCGGCACTCTCGCCGGCGTACCCGAGAACGGCGAGTGCGCGTGCACGGGGTGCGTCCACCAGGCGTACGGTCGCCTCGCTCACCACCCCCAGCGTTCCCTCGCTTCCGCAGAACGCCCGCGCGAGGTTCACGCCGTTCTCGGGAAGGAGCGCGTCCAGTGCGTACCCGGAGATACGGCGCGGCAGCTCGGGGAAGCCGGTGCGCAGGAGCGCGAGGTTGCCGTTCACGAGTTCGCGCAGACCGGCCGGTGCGCCCTGCCAGCCCTCGGCCAGGCGCAGCTCGTCGCCGCCGTACGTGACGACCGACAGGTCGTAGAGGTTGTCGGCCGTCGTACCCCATGCCACCGAGTGCGAGCCGCACGAGTTGTTCCCGATCATCCCGCCGAGCGTGCAGCGGCTGTGCGTGGAGGGGTCCGGCCCGAAGGTCAGCCCGTACGTCCCCGCCGCAGCCCGCAGGTCGTCGAGGACGACGCCCGGCTGCACCACGACCGTGCGGGTCTCGGGGTCGAGGTCCGTGATGGCGCGCATGTGGCGCGTGAAGTCGAGGACCACGCCCGTTCCGGTCGCCTGCCCGGCGATCGACGTGCCGCCGCCGCGCGGCACGACCGGCACCCCGTACGCCCGGCAGACGGCGAGCGCGGCGACCACGTCGGCGGTGTCGCGCGGGGCGACGACACCGAGCGGCACGCGCCGGTAGTTGGAGGCGTCCATCGTCATCAGGGCGCGCGCCGCCGCGTCGAAGGCGACCTCGCCCCGCACAGTGGCGCGCAGCTCGCGCGTCAGCGCCGCCGTGTCGTTCCTGGGCAGCCCCTCCCCTTGCCCGCGCCACCCGTTCCGCCCGCCACGCCCGTCGTGCTCGCGCCCGTCACCCTGCTCAGCCATGCGCTCAAGGATGCCGATGACCCGCTCCTCCCCGCGAGGGCGCGGGGGAAGGCCGCAGTGGAGGCCACGGACGCGCGCTGCGGCCGGTACGCCGAAAGGGTGAAGTTCGGCGCAGCGGCAAAGGAGCGGGTGGACGTGCCTGCGGCGCTTTCCCCACCCCGCCCCTTCCCGAGCCCCTACCCCGCCCCTCCCGAACGCCTTCCCCAGTCCCTCCCGAACCCCTTCCCCAATGCCTTCCCGAACCCCTCCCGCCCTCTCCCCGACCCAGGGCTGGGGCCCCGAGGAAAGCGATCCGCCGTCTCACGGGCCGGAGCGCGCGTCTCACCCGCCGGACGGGCGCCTCCCGGGCCTCCGCAAACCGGCTACGCTCCGGCTCGTGGCTGAGATCCAGATTCCCGCTGACATGAAGCCCGCCGACGGCCGTTTCGGCGCGGGCCCCTCCAAGGTGCGTACGGAGGCGCTGGACGCCCTGGCCGCGACCGGCACCTCCCTCCTCGGTACGTCCCACCGCCAGGCCCCGGTCAAGAACCTGGTCGGCTCGGTGCGTGACGGCGTACGCGACCTCTTCCAGCTCCCCGAGGGTTGCGAGGTGATCCTGGGCAACGGCGGTTCCACCGCCTTCTGGGACATCGCGACCCACGGCCTGATCGAGCGCAAGTCCCAGCACCTGAACTTCGGCGAGTTCTCGTCGAAGTTCGCGAAGGCCGCCAAGCAGGCGCCCTGGCTGGACGACCCGACCGTGATCGCCTCCGACCCCGGTACGCACCCGGACCCGCAGGCCGAGGCGGGTGTCGACGTGTACGCGTTCACCCACAACGAGACCTCGACCGGTGTCGCGGCGCCGATCAAGCGCGTGCAGGGCGCCGACGCCGGCTCCCTCGTCCTGGTCGACGCCACCTCCGGCGCGGGCGGCCTGCCGGTCGACATCGCCGAGACCGACGTCTACTACTTCGCCCCGCAGAAGTCCTTCGCCTCCGACGGCGGCCTGTGGATCGCGGTCTTCTCCCCCGCCGCCCTGGAGCGCGCCGCGCGCGTCCACGCGTCCGGCCGCCACATCCCGGAGTTCTTCAGCCTGCCCACGGCGATCGACAACTCGCTCAAGAACCAGACGTACAACACCCCCGCGCTGGCGACCCTCTTCCTGCTGGACGACCAGCTGAAGTGGATCAACACGCAGGGCGGCCTCGACTGGTCGACCCGCCGTACCGCGACCTCCGCGGCCAACCTGTACGGCTGGGCCGACGAGTCGAAGTACGCGACGCCGTTCGTCACCGACCCGGCGAAGCGTTCGCAGGTCATCGGCACGATCGACTTCTCCGACGAGATCGACGCCACGGCGGTCGCCAAGGCGCTGCGCGCCAACGGCATCGTCGACACCGAGCCGTACCGCAAGCTGGGCCGCAACCAGCTGCGCGTGGCGATGTTCCCGGCGATCGACCCGGCCGACGTCCAGGCCCTGACCGCCTGCGTCGACTACGTGATCGAGAAGCTCTAGCCGTTACGCACGAAACGAGAAACGAAAAGGGGGCCCGGCCGACACCGGGCCCCCTTTTCGTACCTCCCGCGCTCGTTTCTGGTTGCGCTAGGCCGATAACCGCTCTACCCAGGGCGCACCCCGCTGCTTACAGTCCAGTCCGAAGGGTTCCGGCGCTTCGGGTACCGGCCGGAACCGCTTGAATCTTTGACATGCCCATGCCACTTTACGCCGTCTCGCGCACGGGTTCAGAGATTCAGCACGCAGGCCCCTCGGTTGCACCCCCCAAGTTCGCCCGACGACCGATCGGAGCACCATGCCCGGATGCACGCGCACACACCCGAAGTTACTCGTCGGCGGAGCGGCCGCCGCGCTGCTCGCGTCCACCCTGTTCGCGCAAAACGCCTCGGCGACCGGAAACCCGAGCGAAAAGCAGGGAATCGTCGCGCCGCCCGACAAGATCGTCATCGAGATAGCGACCGTCAACGGTTCGGGCTGCCGCCAGGGAACGGCCGCCGTCGCCGTCTCCCAGGACAACACGGCCTTCACCGTCACGTACAGCGACTACCTCGCCCAGGTCGGCCTGGGCGCGAAGCCGACGGACTTCCGCAAGAACTGCCAGCTCAACCTCATCGTGCACGTCCCGCACGGCTTCACCTACGCGGTCGCCAGCGCCGACTACCGCGGTTACGCCCGCCTCCAGGCCGGCGCCACCGCCATCCAGAAGGCGTCGTACTACTTCCAGGGTTCGCCCGATACGGCGTCCAGGACCCATCCGCACACCGGCCCGTACGACAACAACTGGCAGGCGACCGACGAGACCGACTGGGGTCAGCTGGTCTGGGCGCCCTGCGGGGTGAAGCGGAACTTCAACATCAACACCGAACTGCGGGTCAGCGCGGGCACCTCCGACCCGGCGAAGACGAACAGCTTCATCACCATGGACTCGACGGACGGCGACATCAAGACCATCTACCGGCTGGCCTGGAAGGAATGCCCGGCCTGACCGCGACTGGGTGGGCCCGCACCCCTCCCGGGCCCACCCCCCGAATCCGCCCCGCAGTCAAGCGGTTCGGCGGCTCACCGACTGAGCCCCTGGAACCGCCGCACCGCCAGCGGCAGGAACACCGCCGTGATCACCAGCGGCCAGACCACCGCCATCAGCACCGCGTTCTCCTCGATCCAGGAGCCGCCGCTCACCGGCTGCCCGAAGAGCTCGCGGGTCGCCGTCACCGTCGACGAGACCGGATTCCACGCCGCGACAGGACCGAGCCAGGTCGGCATCAGGGACGGGGCCACGAAGATGCTGGAGATCATCGTCAGCGGGAACGCCACGGCGTAGAGACCGCCGGCCGCCTCGGCGTTGGGCACGAGCAGGCCCAGCCAGACGCCCACCCAGATCAGGCTGAAGCGCAGCAGCAGGAGCAGTCCGAAGGCACCCACCGCCGCGAGCGCGCCGCCCTCGGCCTCCCAGCCGATGAGCAGGGCCGTCCCCGCCAGGATCGCCAACTCGGCGCAGGCCACCAGCAGATCGGACACGCCCCGCCCGGACGCCACCGCCGACGGCGCCATCGGCATGGAGCGGAACCGGTCGATCACACCCTTCGTCGAGTCCGTGACCACGGCCATCGTCGTTCCCATGAAGCCGAAGGCCATGGTGGACGCGAACATGCCCGGCATCAGGAACTCCCGGTAGTCCCCGTCCCCCGGCACGGCCATCGCCTCGCCGAAGACGAACCCGTACAGCAGTACGGAGACGATCGGGAAGCCGAGCTGCCAGACGATGTTCACGGGCTGGCGCTGGTAGTGGGTGAGGGTGCGCCGGGTCACGTTCCAGCAGTCGGCCAGCGCCCAGTAGAGCCTGCGCTCGGATCCCGCCACGGCAGCGTACGAAGTGTCCGCAGTGCTCTTCACAGTGGTGTCCGCGGTGCTCATGCCGCTGCCTCCAGTTCCGCACGGTGTCCGGTCAGGCGCAGGAACACGTCGTCGAGGCTCGGCCTGCGCAGTCCGATGTCCTCCACCGCGATGCCCTCGTCCTGCAACGTCCGCGCCACCTCTGTCAGCGCGGCCACCCGGTCGCCGACCTGCGCGTGCACCCGCAGCGCCGCGTCGTCCGTCTCCGGTTCGGACTCCGACACCCGGGCGATCACCTTGGCGGCGATCGCGAGATCCGCCGCGTTCCCGACCACAACCTCGATACGGTCGCCGCCGACCCGGTTCTTCAGCCCGTCCGGGGTGTCGTCGGCGATGGCCCGGCCCCGGTCGATGACGGTGATGTGCGAGGCGAGCTTGTCGGCCTCCTCCAGGTACTGGGTCGTCAGCAGTACGGTCGTGCCGCCCGCCACCAAGGCCCGTACCGCATCCCACACTTCGCCCCGCCCGCGCGGATCGAGCCCGGTCGTCGGCTCGTCGAGGAAGAGCACCCGGGGAGCGAGGATCATCGACGCGGCGAGGTCGAGCCGGCGCCGCATCCCACCGCTGTAGGCGGCCACTCCCTTCTCCGCGGCCTCCACCAGATCGAACTGCTCCAGGAGTTCACCGGCCCGGGCACTCGCCCGCTTGCCGCCCAGGTGGAAGAGGCGGCCGAACATCTCCAGGTTCTGCCGCCCGGTCAGCACCTCGTCGACCGCCGCGTACTGTCCGGCGAGGCCGATCCGGCGGCGTACGCGCCGGGCATCGCGGGCCACGTCCACGCCCGCGACCTCCGCGCGGCCGCCGTCGAACTTGAGCAGCGTGGCCAGGACGCGCACGGCGGTCGTCTTGCCCGCGCCGTTGGGCCCGAGGAGGCCGTGGACGGTGCCCGCGCGGACGGCGAGGTCGAAGCCGTCGAGGGCGAGTTTCCGGGCACCGCCCCTCGCCCCCCTCTTCTCGGCGTACCGCTTCTGGATTCCTTCGGCCCGCACGGCGTAATCGGTGGCACTCACAAGGGGCTCCCTTCCCGCTCAAGACGAAACTGAGTACGGCGTACTCGAATGAGAGTACACCGTACTCAGTTTGTGTCCACGGGATTTAAGGTGAGCTCATGAAGAAGAAGACCGGGACCGGCGACACGAACGCCACGAGCGACGCGAGCGCGACGGGCGACACGAGCGCCACAGGCGACACGAGCGCCACGGGTGCCACGAGCGACGCGAGCGGCGGCGGGCGCATCGGCCGCAGCCTCGAAATCCTCTGGGGTACGGGCGAGCGCCCCACCCGCGGCCCCAAGCCCGGCCTGACGCTCGACCGCATCGTCGGCGCGGCGGTGGCACTCGCGGACGCGGAGGGCATGGACGCGGTGTCGATGCGCCGCCTGTCCACCGAACTCGGCACCGGCACCATGTCGCTGTACCGCTACGTACCGGGAAAGGCCGAGCTGCTCGACCTGATGCTCGACCGCGTCCAGGGGGAACCGCTGGACGCGGTCGACACCTCGGAACCGGTGGACTGGCGGGAGGCCGTCGAGACCATGGCCCGCACCCATCTCGCTCTGCTGCGGCGTCACCCCTGGCTACTGAAGATCAACCAGGCGCGCACGGTTCTGGGCCCGAGCGCCGTGCTGGGACTCGAAGTGTCCCTGGCCGCGCTCAAGGGGATGGGGCTCACGGACAAGGAACTGATCGGCGCGATCATCACGGTCCAGAGCTTCGTCGTCGGCATCGCCCGGATGGAGACCGAGGCCGACGAGGCGGCCAAGGAGACGGGGCTGAGCCACGAGGACTTCTGGGCGAGCCAGACGCCGTACCTCGAACGGGCCATGGCCAGCGGCCGGTTCCCGCTGGTGGCGGGACTCGACGAGGACACCTTCTCCACCGACTTCGACCACTTCTCGTTCGGCCTGCGCCGCCTGATCGCAGGGTTCGAGGTGCTGGTGACGGAGCGGGCCGAGGGAAGGTGACGGGGCGCGGCACCGACGTGCTCCCACCCCCCGCGTCAGCCGTCAGGCCGTGCCGCGCGCCGTGGCCGGCTCCGGGCCCTCGTCCCGCTGGGCCACCCGGGCGTTGAGGATCAGCACCACACCCGCCGCCACGATCCACAGCCCCAGCAGCAACGGTGTCGCCCAGGCGCTGAACGGTCCGGCCAGCGACAGCACCGCCACCACGAAGCCGAACCACCCGAGCCACCCCGGCACGGCCCGCGACTCCCGTGCCACGCGCCAGACGGCGAACAGCAGTACCGCCGCTCCGGCCATCGCCGCGATCTCGGCGGCGTACGCGACGTCCAGGAGCAGGATCGCGATGAGCGCGGTCTGGGGGCCGACGCGGAACACATCGGACGTGTTCAACGTGATCGCGAACACGTTCCCGGCGATCGCCGCCAGCAGCAGGAACGCGGTGAACACCGTCCCGCCCACCAGCACCAGGTGCGAACGGTTGCCCGCCAGCCGCGACAGCGCGACCAGGAAGAACATGAACAGCAGGCCGGCCGCCAGCAACAGCAGGGCCGAGGTCTCCGCCAGCGCCTGGTTGCTGTCCTTCCGGTAGAAGGACACGACCTCACCGAGGGCGCCCCGCCCGTCGGTGTCCGGTGTGTTCAGCCACAGGATGTGCCCGACGATCAGCAGTACTCCGGCCACCAGCCCGGCGATCCCCGGCCACAGGTCCCGGTGCGGGGCGGGTTCCGGATGCGACGCGTAAGGGGTTTGTGCGCTCTGCGAAGCCATGATCGCGGCCTCCCGCGTGCCGTGAAGCATCCCCGAGCCGTCTGTCCCATTTTGTCACCGGGAGCCACGGACCCGCACGACGCAGTACCGCGCCGCAGAACCGCGCCGCGTCCTCAGAACCGCGCTGCGTCCTCAGAACCGGGCGTGTGCCGTGATGTCCGCGTCGAACTGGTCGATCATCGTGGGCGTCACCGTCGGCCGGCACTGCCCGATGGCCGCCAGGTAGTCCTCCGTACTGGCGCCGATCGCGCGCGGATCGCCCGTACCGCCTCCGACCTCCTCCAGGTCGCGCTCGAACGCGGCCTGGGCGGCGATGCGGGCGGCGTGCTCGATGTCGGCCGGCGTGAACAGTTCGCTCGCCTCCACCAGTCGCGCCACGTCCACATCCACCCGGCCGTCCGTGTACCGGGCCCAGATCGCCGCCCGCGCCGCCGTGTCCGGCGTACCGATCGGGATCAGGTAGTCGAACCGGCCGGGCCGCAGGAACGCCGGATCGAGCGACCGGATCGAGTTGGTCGCGCACACCAGCAGACGCTCGTCACCCTCCCGGAAGCCCGGTATGAGCTTGAGCAGCTCGTTGGTCACACCGTGCATTCCGCCCGGCTGCGCGGGTTCGGTCCGTACGGGAGCGATCTCCTCGAC
The DNA here is from genome assembly GCF_001746415.1 of Streptomyces agglomeratus. NCBI lineage: Bacteria > Bacillati > Actinomycetota > Actinomycetes > Kitasatosporales > Streptomycetaceae > Streptomyces > Streptomyces agglomeratus. Next base: position 4,472,239 of record NZ_MEHJ01000001.1, on the reverse strand, counting down.
CTCGTCGATGAAGACGAGCACCCGCTCCAGCTCCGCGATACGGGCGAACGCGTCCCGCAGCGCCGCCGCCAGGTTGCCCTCGTCCGCCAGCCGGGAGGGCAGCAGCTCGACGAACGGCCAGCCGAGCTTGGAGGCGATGCCTCTCGCGAACGTCGTCTTGCCGGTCCCGGGAGGCCCGAAGAGAGCGACCGCGCGCGGCGGCCGTACGCCGTGCCGGGCAGCCCGCTCCGGCTGCGCGAGCGGCAGTACGACGCGCCGCTCGATCAGGTCCTTCTCGGCCTCCATACCGGCCACCTTGGCCCACAGGTCGCTCGGCAGGAAGCGCCCGCCGAGGTCCTCCAGCAGGTTGGCGGACGGCCCGTGGAGCGGCTCCACCTTCTCGAAGTAGGCGACAGCCGGCCGGCGCGTGTACCCCGCGTTCAGCAGCCCCTCCCCGAGGAGATCCTCCTCGGGCAGTACGTAGGCGATACGCCCCACCCGCGCGGCGACGAGCCGCCGCTCCAGCTCCACCAGGAGCGCACTGGCCAGACCCCGTCCCCGCCACGCCGAGGAGATGGCGATACGCATCACCCAGGCGCGCTCACCGGCGACGCAGGCGAGCGCGGCGCCGATGGGAACGCCCTGGTGCACGGCGACGACGGCGGGCTGCCGTGAGGTGAGCGCACCGATGCACTCGGCCAGCGAGAAGACCGACTCCTGCCCGAGCTCGGCCGTGGTGTCGATCAGGTGGACCACTGCCGCGAGATCGCTCTCGCGGTAGTCGTGGATGAGCCAGTTCACCGGTACCGCCCCTCGTAGGTGCTGTTCCGGTGAGGCTAGGGGCGCCGCTGTGGCGGGTCCTGCGCCACTGTGCACAAAGCGGGGAGAGAAGTCGGACGATCCGTCCCTAGCCAGTCACGGCCGGCGGGGACCGCGACAACCGGCAGGACGGACGACCAGGCAGCCGGGCAACCGGGCACCGGGCACCGGGCAGACAACGCACCGATGGCCCCCGCCCCGCTCGAACGCGGGACGAAAGGCCATCGGCTCATGATGATGCTGAGGACAGACAGACAGGCTGACGAGCAGCCGGCCAGTACGGCTGTGGCTACTCGGGCAGGAACCCCTGCTGCTGGCTGCCGCCCATCCTGCCCTCCTGCTGGCTCTGCTCCCGCAGCCGGTCGGCCTTGTCGAGCAGCTTCTGACGCTCCTGCGGGTCGGTCGCGCGCTCCGCCGCCTGCTTCAGCTGCTCAGCCTTCTCGCGCATCTGCTGCACACGGCCACTGGATTCGCCTGCAATGCTCATCGTCACTCCTTGACGCTAGGAAGAGCGGGTCCCCTCCAGCGAAGCAGGGCTTCGTCACCCTCGCACGCCGAACGATCACTCTCCGTAACGCCACCACCTAGGCCCTGCGCCGCAGCCGCTTCAGCCCGAGGAAGGCGACGACCACTCCGCCGAGCACGACCAGCCCCAGGGTGACCTTCCCGTCACCGCCGGCCGCGTCACCGCCCGCACCGCCCTCACCCTTGCCGCTGTCCGCCGAACCCCCGCCGGAGGAAGGCGACTTGGACCCGGAACTCTCACCGCCGCCCTTCCGCCCCTCGACCGCCACCCGCTGTACGTCGCTGCCGACGCCCTCGGAGCCGAACATCATGGCCGTCCCGTCAGCGGTGTACGTGACCGACTCCGCCTGCCCCTGGAAGGGCGCGCGCACGGCCCGGTCGGCCCCCAGCCGCCCGTCGGCCTTCCATTCGTACGCACGGGCGCTGAAGTAGGAGCGCAGTACCAGCTCCTTCCCGTCGGGCGAGAACGCCCCGTCGGTCACCCACGGCACCTCGCCCATCCGCCGGAACACGTTCGTACCGCCGGCCGACAGCCGGGCGGGCCCCTCGTAAAGTCCGCCGCCGTCCTCGTTCTTGCTGGCGATGTAGACCCGGCCGGTCTTGGGATGCACCATCAGCGCCTCGGCGTTGCGGGGCCCGTCGGCGTACTTCACGGTGAACTGCGTTGCGTCGACCGTGGCGTTCCCGAGCTGCTTCGGCTCGGGGAAGCGGTAGACCCACACATGGCTCCAGCTCCCGTCGAGGTTGTCGCCGATGTCGCCCACGTACACGTTCCCGTCCGGCCCGATGGAGATGCCCTCGACATCGCGCGGCGCCCCGACGCCGCGCAGGGTGAGCGTCGCGACCGTCTCGCCGCTCCTGGAATCCACCGCGTAGACGAACGCCCCGTCGTCGCTGTCGTTGTGCGTCCAGTAGATGCCGGGATGGAGCCGGCTGGCGGCGAGGCCGCTGGACTCGGTGATCCGCGCGTCCTTGATCGTGAAGCCGTCGTCGGCCACGGCGGTGCCGGACGAGAGCAGGAGAAGGACAGCGGCGGCACAGGGGGCGACGGCGTACGAGAGCGAGCGCATGGCCCAAGTGTTCATCATCACGATGCAGGCCACGGCGGTGATCCGGGATGATGACGCAATGCGCTTCCTGTTCGTCGGCGACTCCATGACCATCGGGCGCGCCGGCGACTTCACGTGGCGCTACCGCATGTGGCAGCACCTCGTGGCGACGTACGGCGGCCCCTTCCGCATCGTCGGCCCCCGCACCGAGCTGTACGACACCTTCGCGAACGCCCCGCTGTCGTACGAGTACGGCGACCCCGGCTTCCCGGAGCACGCCCGCCGCCACCTGTCGGGATGGGGCGAGGGCTGGCTCCACATGGCGCCGGTGATCGGGGAGACGGTTGCTTCGACCAAGGCGGACGTACTGCTCATCTCGCTGGGCCTGATCGACCTCGGCTTCTACACGGACGCGGGCCAGACCGCCGAGAACGCGGAACGCTTCATCGCGCAGGCCCGCGCCGCCAACCCCGGCGTACGCATGGTGATTCACCCGGTCATCCCGAACGTCCGGGCCGAGTCGGACGCCCCGTTCGCCGCCGAGTGCGACCGCTTCAACGCACTGCTGACGAAGGCGGTGGCGAACCTGGACGCGCCCGCCACGTCCCCGCTGCTGCTGGCGGCGCCGCACCCGGCGTACGACATCCACCAGGACACGTACGACGGCACCCACCCGGGTCCGACGGGCGAGCACAAACTGGCGGCGGCTTTTGCGGACGCGATGCACGCCGCGTGGGGAGTGGGTGCGCCGTACACCCCGGCCCCCGCCGCACCCACCGCTTCGCTCAGCCGCGCGTAGTCCGGTCACCGCGCGTACCGTCGTACCACGCGGGCTGCCTGCCGACACGCGGCGGCGGGGAAGAGCCGCCGCACGACGGCTGCACCACGCCCGAGTCCCCCCGCGCCCTAACCGCCCTCCCGGCCAGGTGGGTTGGCGGGCAGGGCGGACGCCCGAAGTGACGCCCGGAAGCGTGATCTGCATCACCAATCCGCAAGATCGCGTGGAGAGCGATGATTCTGGACGGTGGCGACCGTCTCTACTGGCGTACACCGGAACGAGGAAGAGGAACGATTCCCATGCGCATCGTCATCAGCGAGTTCATCAGCCTGGACGGCGTCGTACAGGCGCCGGGCGGCCCCGAGGAGGACACGGACGGCGGCTTCGCCCACGGCGGCTGGTCGCACCCGTTCTTCGACCCGGAGGTGGTCGGCGGCGCGTTCGACGACGCGATGTCCAACGCCGAGGCGCTGCTGTTCGGCCGCCGCACGTGGCAGACGATGGCCTCGGCGTGGCCCGAGCGGGCGGGCGACCCGTTCGCCGACCGCATGAACGCCCTCCCGAAGTACGTCGTTTCCGAGACGCTCAGCGACGACAAGCTGACCTGGAACAACACCACCCGCATCCCCGGCGGTGAGGCGGTCGCCCGCATCCGCGAGCTGCGCGAGCGCGAGGGCGGCGACGTAGTGGTCATGGGAAGCCCCACGCTCGTACGCACCCTCCTGAGCGAGGGCCTGGTCGACGAGCTCCGCCTCATGGTCATGCCGGTGCTCCTCGGAGGCGGCAAATCGATCTTCCCCGACGACGGTGGCCTGCACACCCTGGAGCTGGCCTCCACGGTCACCAGCCCCACCGGCGTTCACGTGTGCACCTACCGGCCGGTCGCCAAGGGCTGAACCGGGCAGCGGCTGACAACGCTCCCCCGACGACCGAAAGCGATACACCGGCGACCGACCGGATGTGGGGGGTAACCCGCCAGGTGAAGGGTTACTCCGGGCTGTTTCCCCCTGTCGAAGGCATGACAATGCCGTTGCTTTTGCGGGGTCCGGGCGGTTGAAGCGGTGTGTTGATATCGCGACTGGAGCAACTGGGGTTAGGGGTCCTGACCCGGTCGTGTCCGCTTGAGTTGGTGGACCAGGTGGTGGGTGAGGCGGGCCGTGCGGAGAAGCGTCGGCGTCTGTTGTCCGCCCGGTTCACGGTGTACTTCGTGCTGGCTATGTGCTTGTTCCCGCAGGCCGACTACCTAGAGGTCCTCCGGCTGGTGAAGACCGGCGACAAGGGGCTGCGGTCCTGGCCCGGGGTGAACAAGTCGTCGCTGACCAGGGCCCGGCAGCGGCTCGGTTGGCCGGTGATGCGGGAGCTGTTCCGGTCGGTGGCCCGTCCGCTGGGCACGGACGCCGAGCTGTTCCGAGGACTGCGGGTGCTGGCCCTGGACGGGATGCTGCTGGCCGTGCCCGACTCTGCGGGCAACAACGACGCCTTCGGCAAGTCCGGATCCCAGCGCAGCCCCATGGGCTATCCGCAGGCCAGAGTGGTCGCGGTGGCCGAGTGTTCCTCTCACGCCGTCCTGGACGCCGCGATCGGCGGGTTCAAGGATTCCGAGCGCATCGTCTCCGACGCCTTGGACGCCCATGTCGGGACCGGCACGCTGTTATTGGCTGACCGAGGACTGTGGGGTCTGGCCCGTTGGCACCGGCTCCGGGACCAGGGCACGCAACTGCTGTGGCGAATCGAGCGGCGAAAGGCCCGCCGGGTCCAGGACGTCCTGCCCGACGGTAGCTACCTCGCTCGGATCGAGGCGAACAAGCACAGCAAGGCGGCCGGAACCGTCAAGGCGCCGCCGGCGTTGGTCCGGGTGATCGAGTACCGCGTCGACGGGCAGGCCGACATCGTCCGGCTCATCACAAGCCTGACCGATCACGAGAAGTACCCCGCCGAAGAACTCGCCGTCCTCTACGCCCGGCGCTGGGAGATCGAGCTCGTCTTCGACGAGATCAAGACCCATCAACGCGGCCGGCCGGTCCTCAGATCGCAGACACCGGACGGCGTGCGGCAAGAGATCTACGCGCACTTGATCGTGCACCATGCCACCCGGGATCTGCTGGACGAGGCCGCCCGCTTGCACCGCAGCATCGCCGAGCGGACCTCGTTCACCCGGGCCCTGCACGTCGTCCGCCGCTCGGTGATCTCACCGAGCGGCTTTTCCCCCCTCAGCTCGCAAGCGGGACCGACGCCTCGGACTCTTTGAGATCGGTTGCAGTCTGCTGCCCCGCCGTAGATCCCGTGACTGCCCTCGCAAGATCCGTTCCTGCATCACCGGCTACGCCAGCAAAGCACCTGGCGAACCCTCCAGCAGCCCACGTCCACCGATCGCCGTGGCCTTGAACAACCGGTGGCACGACCACTAAAGCAACGGCATTGGAAGGCATGACCTGGGGGGTGGTGCCACCGGGCCCGAGGGGTGCCGATGGAGACGCTGATGAGAGGTCCGACTACCGCCCCGCCTGGCGCAACGCCCGGCATCTCGCGGGTGGCAGGTCTGCATAACGTGGATGCGCGAATACGGCGCCAACACCGTGGCCAGCACCGCACCAACCCCGTTCGGGAGGATGGCTTGTACGACATCAGCGACGTCGACGTGTTCTTCGCTCTGGACGTCGGCAAGACGGCCCACCACGGCCACGGACTGACCCCTGCCGGCAAGAAGGTCTTCGACAAGCCGCTGCCCAACAGCGAGCCCAAGCTCCGGGCCGTCTTCGACAAGCTGACCGCGAAGTTCGGCACAGTCCTACTGATCGTGGACCAGCCCGCCTCGATCGGCGCCCTGCCGCTGACGGTCGCCCGGGACGCGGGCTGCAAGGTCGCCTATCTGCCCGGACTGGCGATGCGGCGGATCGCCGATCTCTACCCGGGCGAGGCGAAGACCGACGCGAAGGATGCCGCGGTGATCGCGGACGCCGCCCGCACCATGCCGCACACCCTGCGCTCGCTGGAGCTGACCGACGAGATCACCGCCGAGCTGACCGTGCTGACCGGCTTCGACCAGGACCTGGCGGCCGAGGCCACCCGCACCTCCAACCGGATACGCGGCCTCCTCACCCAGTTCCACCCCTCGCTGGAACGCGTGCTCGGGCCGCGCCTGGACCACCCCGCAGTGACCTGGCTGCTGGAACGCTACGGATCCCCGCAGGCCCTGCGGAAAGCCGGCCGACGCAGGCTCGTCGAAGTTATCCGGCCCAAGGCCCCGCGCATGGCTCAGCGGCTGATCGACGAGGTCTTCGACGCGCTCGACGAGCAGACCGTGGTCGTGCCGGGCACGGGCACCCTCGACATCGTCGTCCCGTCGCTGGCCCGCTCGCTCGGAGCCGTCCACGAGCAACGCCGGGCCCTGGAAGCCCAAATCGAAGCCCTGCTGGAGGAGCACCCTCTTTCCCAGGTCCTGACCTCGATGCCGGGGATCGCGATCAGGACCGCCGCCACCTTGCTCGTCACCGTCGGCGACGGCACCAGCTTCCCCACCGCCGCCCACCTTGCCTCCTACGCCGGCCTCGCCCCGACCACGAAGTCGTCGGGCACCTCGATCCACAGCGAACATGCACCCCGCGGCGGCAACCGCCAACTCAAGAGAGCCATGTTCCTGTCCGCGTTCGCCGCCCTCCACGACCCCGCCTCCCGCACCTACTACGACAAGTGCCGGGCCCGCGGAAAGACCCACACACAAGCCCTCCTCCGCCTCGCCCGCCACCGCATCAGCGTGCTGTTCGCCATGCTCCGCGACGGCACCTTCTGCGAACACCGAACCCCCAGCCTCGCTTGACGAAAGACATAGAGGCACCCCGCCCCGCTTCACGCCGAACCGGCCCCACCCGTCGGCACACGTTCCCTCCAAGGCGTGTGTACGGTCCCCAACGTTCCGGTCCCCAACGCCCCCCGGAGGTCCGGGACCGCCCCCTCGGCAGCCGCCGCCCTCCGGCACTCTCCGCACTCCGTCTCGCCGGGCCTCGGCCGGAACATGTGGTCGTCGCCCGGCCCCGCGCACAGCACCAGCGCGCCCCGGACACTGTCCGGCGGCGGCGCCGTTTCGCGCGGGCGGCCGACCGGCGGCATCTCCGGCATCTTCCGCACCAGCCGGTGCCGCAGGAAGCCCACCACCGACCTGACGCCACTCACCGGCAGTCCCGTGCTCAGCACCCGTCGCAACTCCGCGGGCGACACCCCGCGCCGCAGCCACTCGCCCGCCATCTCCACCAGGCTTCTGGCCTCGCGTACACCCAGGTGCAGCCCAAGGTTGACGTTACGCAGCGACAGCAACACCCGTTCCGCCTCGGCGAGCACGCCACCGAGAGCGGCGAGCGGTTCGTCTTCGGGTGGGGGGTGGGAAGCGTTCTTCCCCTGTTCTTCCTCCTCCGTAGGAGAGTCTCCGGCCACCCGATCGGTCGAATCACCGACCGCCGGGAAGTGCGTACTCGGTAACCCGGCCGCATCGTTCGTCACCGTCTGCTCGGTCACCCAGCGCCCGCGCTCGTTCTGCCACTTCCTCTCCAGCAGAAACCCGCACTCGACCAGCAGCGCCTTGGCCTTCTGGTACGCCCGCGGCTTGATGCCCAGCCGGGCGGCGTGCTCACCCAGGGGCTTGCCGCACCTGCTCTCGGGCAGCCCGAGGACGTACAGCAGGAGCATCTTGGCGTCGTTGTTGAGGCGCGAATGCCGCACGATCGCGTGCGGGGCCTTCAGATAGTCGCGCGAGGGCGCGATAGAGTGCCGGAGCATTCCGTTGGACCTCTGATCCAGTCGGCGTGTAGGTCCTCGGCCGGTGTCGCAAGCACTGCCGGGGACCGCTCCGCATGTACGGAGCGTGATGACGCGGTTACCGTACAGCACGGACCGCTCTCCCCACCATTTCGTGCAGCAACCCGCCGTCCACGTACGGCACTTCCGCCGTCGGCCGCGACTGCCACCGCAGCGGCAGGGTCGCCCCCTCCAACGCCGGTACGCCGACGTACGCCGCACACCCCGCGTCACGGCTCAGCGCACGAGCACCCGCCGGCCACCGGTACGCGGCGGCGGTTTGCGGTGGCAACAGGAAGTAGACGCTCCGCGCGCCGGTGTCCTCGCGGACGATCGGACCGGCCTGGAAGTCCGTGAACTGAAGCAGCTCGTACGCCGCCTGCTCCCCCAGAATCCCCTCGATCCGGACCGCGTCGAAGTGAATACCGGCATGTCGCAGGGCATGCCCGGAGGCGGGCACCCATGAGGGCGCAGTTTCTCTGTTCATGAAACAGACGATGACGCGCGAAGGTTGACTGTGACCAGCACCACAGGACGACTGTGCAGGTCTGTGCACCCGGGGAGGACTTTGTGCACACCAGTGAACGTGGCTCCGGCAACGCGAAGATGTTCGGCTCGTTGCTGCGCTTCTACCGGGAGCGCGCAGGCATCTCCCAGGAGGCGCTGAGCCGCCGCATCGGCTTTTCCAAGTCTCAGGTAGCCATGGTGGAAAGGGGAGAGCGCCCGCCGAAGGCCACGTTTGCTCCCAACGCGGACGAGACGCTGGGTGCACAAGGTGCACTTTTGGCAGCGGCGAGAGAACTCAAGGTCAACCACTTGCCGTCCTGGTTTGCGGCACTCGCTGATGAAGAAGCAAGGGCGGTGGCTCGCCATTCCTACGAAAACCACGTCGTGCCTGGCCTTCTCCAGACCGAGGACTACGCTCGCGCCGTCTTCAACTGCCACTATCCGCCGTTGGACGACGAGGAGGTTGAGGGCCGTGTGACAACACGGCTGGAGCGCCAGAACCTTCTTCAGCGCAAGCCTGCACCCGTCATCAGCTTCGTCTTGGAACTGATCGCCCTGACTCGCCCAGTGGGCGGCCGCGAAGTCCTCAAACAGCAGCTGCACCACTTGCTTGATACGACGCGACAGCGCAACGTGGACATCCAAGTGATGCCTGCGGACCGCGAAGCTCACGCGGGACTCGACGGCCCCATGATTCTCCTGGAAACGGCGGAACGCCGTCAGCTCGGCTATGTCGAAGGACAGAGCGGAGGTTACTTCGTGAGCGAACAGCCCGCCCTAGGAGACCTGTTCGGAAAGTATGGCATTCTGCGAGCTCAGGCTCTCAGCCCCGAAGAGTCCGCGAAGTTGATCGAACAGGTGGCAGACGCACTATGAGCACCGACCTGAACTGGTTCAAGAGCAGCTACAGCGGCAGCCAGGGCGGCGACTGCGTCGAGGTAGCCACCTCCCACCACGCCATCCACATCCGCGACTCCAAAGACACCACCCGCCCCGCACTCGCCGTCTCCCCCACCACCTGGTCCGCCTTCGTAGCCACGTACCGCAGCGGCAACAACCGCTAGGCGGAGGCACGTCCGGCTTCTGGCCGATTGGTGCCCTTGGACTTCCGTGGCCGCATTCTTAGCGTGGGCGCGTCGCCCACTGACCCGGGCGGCGGGGGAAGTCTCTCAAGGGAGAGGAAGTACTTCATCATGCCCAAAATCCGTACGGCGCTGGCCGGCCTCGGCACAGCCGCCCTCCTCACCACCGTGGCCGTACCCGTGGCAGCCGCCGCACCGGCCGGCGAGCAGGCGTGGGGGGCGTGCGCCAGCGGCAACGTCTGCTTCTACACCGGGGCGAACGGCACCGGTTCGAAGTGTTCCTGGAGTGTCGCCGACGAGGACTGGACGCAAGGCTCCATCCGCTGTTCCTGGTCGCAGACCACGAACGTGAAGTCGGTGTGGAACCGGGGCACCAGCTCCGCCTCAGGTGTCGCGTACTACCGCTGGCGCGACTACAACACCCGCATGGGCTGCACGCCTCAGGGCCAGCGCGGCAACCTGACCGGCACGTACATGCTCAAGTCGCACCGCTGGATCAACGGCGCGTGCGGCTGACCGACCGAACCTGACGCCACCGCGCACCGCGTACCGCTGCCCCGCCGGAATCCGGCGGGGCAGTCACGTCTACGCCTCCGCTCCCCGGCGGAACAGCGCCGTCCAGAGGAAGGGTTCGCCGAACGACGGTGACTCGGCGGGTTCGTCGTACATGCGGCGCAGTTCGACCTCCGCCAGGCCGCCACCGTCTGCGAAGATCCACCGCAGCGACTCCGGCGTGTACGCGAGGCCGCCGTGGAGCCGGGACGCCCGGTAGAAATCCGCGTCCGGGACCTCGGAGCCCATCCCCGCCTCCCCCGCAGCGAAGCACGTCAGCGCGAAGTGACCGCCCGGCGCCAGCGCCCGTTCCAGCAGCGCCAGGTAACTGACGCGGCGGTGCGGCGGCAGGTGGTGGAAGCAGCCGGAATCGTAGATGAGATCGTACGGACCACCCCGTTCGGCCACGTCCGCCGCCGACATGGCGAACGCGTCGCCGCACCGGAACCGGACCTCCGCCCCCGTCTCCCGCGCCCGTTCCTCCGCCCACGCGATTGCTTGCGGCGACAGGTCGACGGCGTCGACCTGCCAGCCCAGCGAGGCGAGACGCAGGGCGTTGCGGCCCGGCCCGCAGCCCAGGTCCAGGGCGCGGCCCGGCGTGATCAGGCCGCGCTCGGCGTACGAGACCAGGTTCTCGTCCGGCTTCGCCACGAAGAACGGCACGGGCTTGTCCCGGTCCGCGTAGAAGCCGTCCCACCAGTCGGCCGCGTCGACAGTCCAGCGGTCGGCGTCCGGCGCGAACAGGCCGTCCAGAAGCTTCAGCACATCGTCGACCGTGCGTATGTTCCGGTCCATCCGGTCCCCTTTCCCGATGGGGAAATTTTAGGTCCGGGAAGCCCATAAGCCCAGGTCAGGGCAGGTGTGAGAGGAGTCGGCGAACCGCGCAGCCCGTCGCCTGACGGGCTGTCCGCAGTACGCCGAGGGCCTCACCCGCGCCCTTCGTCGTCCCACCGCTCCGGCCCCCGCCGAAGGCCGCCCAGGGGCCAATCCCCGCCACTCCGAAGGGAGTTTCTCGCGGCGTCTCACGACTTCTCGTGCTTCTCGTGCTTCTCGCGCTTCTCACGAGCCCAAGGTCGGCCCCGGGATCGGCCCCGCGCCCCGCTCCCCTCCCGCGCACGCCCTCTTGCTTCGAGCGCGCTCGAAGGCGTTGGGTTGGGGACCATGAAGTACACGCAACTCGGACGCACGGGACTCAAGGTAAGCCGCCTCGTCCTCGGCACGATGAACTTCGGGCCCCAGACGAGCGAGGCCGACAGCCACAGCATCATGGACGCCGCTCTCGGGGCCGGCGTCAACTACTTCGACACCGCCAACGCCTATGGATGGGGCGCCAACAAGGGACGGACCGAGGAGATCATCGGCTCCTGGTTCGCGAAGGGCGGCGAGCGGCGGGACAAGACCGTCCTCGCCACCAAGGTGTACGCCAACATGTCGCTCGACGACACACCGCCCTGGCCCAACCACGACCGCCTCTCCGCCCTCAACATCCGCCGGTCCGTCGAGGCGAGCCTCCGGCGGCTGAGGACCGACTACATCGACATCTACCAGTTCCACCACGTCGACCGGCACACGCCGTTCGAGGAGATCTGGCAGGCCGTCGACGTACTCGTACAGCAGGGCAAGATCCTGTACGCCGGGTCGTCGAACTTCGCCGGCTGGCACATCGCCCGCGCCAACGAGACCGCGCGGCGGCTCGGATCGTACGGCCTGGTCAGCGAGCAGTGCCTCTACAACCTCGCCGAACGGAGCGCCGAGATGGAGGTGATCCCGGCGGCCCGGGAGTACGGGCTCGGGGTCATTCCGTGGTCGCCGCTGCACGGCGGTCTGCTCGGCGGCGTACTGCGCAAGGAGCGCGAGGGCGGGGCGGCACGCTCTGCGTCCGGGCGGTCCGCGGACGCGCTCGCGAACACGACGGTGCGCGCGCAGGTGCAGGCGTACGAGGACCTGCTGGAGAAGCACGGGCTCGCGCCCGGTGAGGCGGCGCTGGCCTGGCTGCTGACGCGGCCGGGGGTCACCGGCCCGATCGTCGGGCCGCGCACGGCGGAGCAGTTGGAGTCGGCGCTGCGCGCGGTGGAGCTGGAGCTTTCGGAGGAGGTGCTGACGTCGCTGGACGAGATCTTCCCGGGGCCGGGACCGTCTCCCGAGTCCTTCGCCTGGTAGACGCGGCCGACGCCTGCCTCGCACGCGTCACGCGCCGTGGCGGCCCCGGCCGTCCGGTCAGCCGCCGACCGCGGCCGCCACGGCGACGACGACGAACATCAGAACGAGTACACCGGCCATGATCCGGTTTCTGCTTTTCGGGTCCACCCATCGAGCGTAACCGCCCCCGGCGCGCCTCCTCGCCGCCGCCCCGCCTCAGTGGCCCAGCGGCCAGATCCGCAGGGGCTCGTAGCGGGGCTGTGCGCCCGGAACCCCGGCGGTGGGCGGGTTGCTGCGTACGAGAGCAAGCTCACTCACCGTCCAGGCCGTGCCCTCGAAGCCGGCGAGCGCGTCGACGTACGGCCTCAGGTCGGTGTCGGAGCCGGTGCGGCTCCGGGCCAGCGTGAGGTGCGCCTTGTACGCCCGGTGCTCATCCATCGCCACCCCGGCCCGCCGCGCCGCCGCGTCCGCGCGGTCGGCGAGCAGCCGCATCGCGTCCAGGCCGCCTGCCGCCCCGGCCCACAGCGCGCGCCGGCCGAAGTGGCCGCCGCCGTGGAGGCGCAGCGAGAAGGGGGCCTGGCGGGCGGCGGCGCGGCCGAAGCGCTCCTCGACGGCGGGGAGGAGTTCCTCGTCCACCTCGCCGAGGAAGGCGAGCGTGAAGTGCCAGCCGTCGTGCCCCGTCCAGCGCAGCCCTTCGTTGCCGGGCAGGGTGCGCAGCCGGTCGACTGCGGCGGCGAGTTCGTCGATGGCCTCTGCGGGTGGCAGCACGGCGGCGAAGAGTCTCATACGACCAGTTTCCGGCACGGACGCGACTCCTGGTGATCGACTGCGGTCGCCGCCCGGTCACCGCCCACCCGAATGTGCACTTCCACTTTCACCTGCGCAGACACCGTGCAAGCATGGCGGCATGGCCACCAGGATGCTCAGCGTGCGCATAGACAGCGACTCCCTTGAATCGATCAAGGAGCGAGCCGCCGCCCGCGACATGACGGTTCAGGAGTACGTCGTCACGACGCTCCAGCGGGACGAGTTCACTGAGCGGTACAAAGAGGCGGTGCTGGAGACATTCGAGTTGTACGGTGACGTGCTCGCCGAGGCGGATCTCGCAGACGACGCCCCGCCTCGTACGCAAGCCGATGCCGCATGACCCATCACCTCGACCTGAGCCAGCTGTTGTGGACTGCGGAACAAGTCCCCGGCGACCCTCAGGCGGACGACCTCGGTGTACTGATCGCCGGGTCGGCCCGCACGCAGGCCAGGGCCTGCAACCACGAGGTGTACGGCTCGGTTCCGCTCAAAGCGGCCGCGCTCATGCAGACGCTCGCCCTGCTCGCCCCCTTGGAGCGCAGCAACAAAGCCTTCGCCTTCGCCTCAGCCCGCGCGTTCATGAAGGCAAACGGCCTGCGGCTCCAGCCGCCTCCCGACGAACTGCGGAAGGTACTGGCTTCCATCGCGCCGGGTGCCGCCGGCGTCAGGGCCCTGAGTGAGCACCTGCACCGCTGGGCTCAGCGATAACCGCCCCGCACAGAGGTGTGGCCCCGGACACGGCACGTGTCCGGGGCCACATGGTGCGAGGTCAGGGGTCTCACTCCCCTGTCACGCCACCGTCGTGAGTTCCTTCGCGCGTACGCCGTCGTCCTGCCGCCGGAGCGGGGCCTTGGGCACGAACGCCACGTGCTGGTGCCCCCGGCGCAGGTCCAGCTTCAGGCGCAGGCCCCCGAGGCGTGCCAGTACGAGCGCCACTCCCACGCCCGCCAGGAGCGATATGACGCCGCCCGTCGCGAAGCCCACGCGCGCGCCGTAGGTGTCGGTCACCCAGCCGAGCAGGGGCGCGCCCACCGGCGTACCACCGGCGAAGACCATCATGTAGAGGCTCATCACGCGGCCCCTCATCGCCGGGTCCGTCGCCATCTGGACGCTCGTGTTGGCGGTGATGTTGACCGTCAGGCCGAGCATGCCGATCGGCACCAGCAGCATCGCGAACAGCCACATGGACGGCGAGAACGACGCCGTGATCTGGAGCAGGCCGAAGGCCATCGCCGCGGCCACCAGCATCCGCAGCCGCGAGGAGCGGCGGCGGGCGGAGAGCAGCGCGCCGGCCAGCGAACCGGCCGCCATCAGGATGTTGAAGAAGGAGTACAGCCCGGCTCCGCCGTGGAAGACACCGTCGGCGAAGGCGCTCAGCCAGATCGGGAAGTTGAAGCCGAAGGTGCCGACGAAGCCGACGAGGACGATCGGCCAGATCAGCTCGGGGCGGCCGGAGACGTAACGCAGGCCCTCCCGGAGCTGGCCCTTGCCGCGCGCGACGCGTTCGGCCTTGTGCATCTCGCTCTGGCGCATCAGCAGCAGACCCGCGAGCGGCGCGAGGAAGGACAGGCCGTTGAGCATGAACGCCCAGCCGCTGCCGACCGTCGTGATCAGCACACCCGCGACGGCGGGGCCGATCAGGCGGGCCGACTGGAAGTTCGCCGAGTTGAGGCTGACCGCGTTGCGCAGCTGGCCGGGGCCGACCATCTCGGAGACGAAGGACTGCCGGGCCGGGTTGTCGACGACCGTGACCATGCCGAGCAGGAACGCGATCAGGTAGACGTGCCAGACCTGGATGTGGCCGGAGAGCGTGAGCGCGGCGAGCGCCACGCCGCACAGGCCGAGGGCGGCCTGGCTGAAGAGCAGGAGGGTTCGCTTCGGGTACCGGTCGGCGATGACACCGCCGTACAGGCCGAAGAGCAGCATCGGCAGGAACTGGAGGGCCGTGGTGATACCGACGGCCGCCGCCGACCCGGTGAGGTCGAGCACCAGCCAGTCCTGGGTGATGCGTGCCATCCATGTCCCGGTGTTGGACACGACGGCGCCGGTCGCGAAGAGCCGGTAGTTGCGGATCTTCAGGGACGAGAACATGCCCGTCCGCTGGTGTTCCGCGTGTTCCTTGTGTTGCGTGTGCTGTCTGGTGGTGCTGGTCTCGTGGTGGATGTTCGGTGCGGGGGCGGAGTCTGCTCCGGATCCCGTACTCAAAGTGGGTTCGCCTCCTTGGCGGCGCGCGGGGTCAGAGGTGGGCGAGCTTCTCCAGAACGGGGGCGGCAGCGCGCAGCTTCGCCCATTCGTCCTCGTCCAGACCCTCACAGAGGCCGGCCAGCCAGGCGTTCCGCTTGCGGCGGCTCTCTTCGAGCATCGCCTCGGCGGTCTCGGTCTGGCTGACCACCTTCTGCCGGCGGTCGTCGGGATGCGGCTCCAGCCTGACCAGTCCCTTGGCTTCGAGCAGCGCCACGATGCGGGTCATCGAGGGCGGCTGCACATGCTCCTTGCGGGCCAGCTCACCGGGGGTGGCCGAGCCGCAGCGGGCGAGGGTGCCGAGTACCGACATCTCGGTGGGACTCAGCGATTCGTCGACGCGCTGATGCTTCAGGCGCCGGCCCAGCCGCATGACGGCCGAGCGCAGGGAGTTCACAGCGGCAGCGTTGCCGGCGTGCGACAGGTCAGGCATGTACTTAGCCTAACTCATTACCCACACTAAAGACCAGTCGTATCCGGACTCCCTCGCCACATCACCCGTACGAGTGAGTCAGATCCGGAAAGTGACCACCGCGGGGGCCGGTCCCACGACGCTGTCCCCCATGGGATCGACAGTGCTCAGCCTGCGAATAGACGGTGAGCTGCACGACCGCCTCCGGGACCATGCCGCCAAACGCGGAATGAGCGTCCAGGACTATGTGGTCCGGACGCTCATTCGCGACGACTTCGACGAGCGCTTCAAGACGGCGGTCGACGAGACGGAGAAGTTCTACGGCCTGGCGTGAGGCCGCGGGGGCACAGCCCGGGGGCGCACGCGGGGGCCGCACCCGGGGCCACGCCTGGGGCCGCCTACGTGAGGTTCAGCGCGGGCATCAGGTAGTAGAAGGCGAAGACCCCGGACACCGCGTACATCGCCACCGGCACCTCGCGCCCGCGCCCGGCCGCCAGGCGCAGTACGCAGAAGGCGACGAAGCCGATGCCGATGCCGTTCGTGATGGAGTACGTGAACGGCATCATCACCATGGTCAGGAACGCCGGGATCGCGAGCGTGTAGTCGCTCCAGTCGATGTCCTTGACCGAGCCCGACAGGATCAGGAAGCCGACCGCGAGCAGGGCCGGCGTCGCGGCCTGCGACGGCACCATGGTCACCAGCGGCGTGAGGAACAGGCCCACGGCGAAGAGACCGCCGGTGACGACGTTGGCCAGACCCGTACGCGCGCCCTCGCCGACGCCCGCGGTGGACTCCACGAAGCAGGTGGTGGCGGAGCTGGAGCTGGCGCCGCCGGCCGCGACCGCGATGCCGTCGATGAGCAGCACCTTGTTGACGCCGGGCAGGTTGCCCTGCTCGTCCAGCAGCTTGGCCTCGTCGCTGACGCCGAGGATCGTGCCCATGGCGTCGAAGAAGCAGGACAGCAGCACGGTGAAGACGAAGAGGACACCGGTCAGCAGGCCGACCTTCTCGAAGCCGCCGAAGAGGCTGACCTGGCCGACCAGACCGAAGTCCGGGGAGGCGACCGGATTGCCGGGCCACTCGGGCGTGGTCAGACCCCAGGACGGGATGTCGGCGACGGCGTTGATGGCGACGGAGACCAGGGTCATCACGACGATCGAGATGAGGATCGCGCCCGGCACCTTGCGGACGATCAGCGCGAGTGTGAGCAGTACGCCGAGTACGAAGACGAGCACCGGCCAGCCGTTGAGGTGCCCGTCGGCGCCGAGCTGGAGCGGCACGGTGGTGTGCGCGGCGTCCGGGATCCGGGAGACGAAGCCCGAGTCCACGAGGCCGATCAGCATGATGAAGAGGCCGATGCCGATGGCGATGCCCTTGCGCAGGCTGATCGGCACCGCGCTCATCACGCGCTCCCGCAGGCCGGTGGCCACGAGCAGCATCACCACGAAGCCGGCGAGTACGACCATGCCCATCGCGTCGGCCCAACTCATCCGGGGCGCGAGCTGGAGCGCGACCACGGTGTTGACGCCGAGACCGGCGGCGAGCGCGATCGGCACGTTCCCGATGACACCCATCAGCAGCGTGGAGAACGCGGCCGTCAGGACGGTGGCGGTGACCAGCTGACCGCCGTCGAGCTGGTGCCCGTACATGTCCTTCGCGCTGCCGAGGATGATCGGGTTCAGCACGATGATGTAGGCCATCGCGAAGAAGGTGGCGAGACCGCCCCGGATCTCGCGGGCGACGGTGGAGCCCCGCTCGGAGATCTTGAAGAAGCGGTCGAGACCGCTCTGCGGCTCCGAGGGAGAGGGCGGCTGCTTGGCGTCGACCGGAGCCGTGGCCGAGGGAGACATGCGTGACCTCATGCGGAAGAAGGGAAGCTCAGGGAGTGAACCGGAAGCGGTCGACATTGGATGTTCAGCCGAACAAAACCAGTCAGAACAAAGCCGTTTCAGTATGAATACATCATGGAAAGATCGCTATCTCCGCGCGTAGACCCTTGAGCCGCCTGGCCGGCGGGCCCGCCGGAAGGCCCGCCTACACTGTCCCCATGGCGAAGTGGACCCCCAAGCACGAGGCACCCGAGCCCCTTGAGGGGCCCGTCGTCGCCACCATCGTCGGCGGCACGATCCTCTGGTTCGTCCTCTTCCTCGTCCAGCTCCCCTTCTACGGCTGGTACGACGACCGCGGCTGGTCGTGGTGGGTGTGGACCTGCCTGGCCGGCGCCGGACTCGGGCTGATCGGCATCTGGTACGTGCGCGGACGCGAAGCCGCGATCAGGCGCGCGAAGGCGGCGGAGTCCGAGGCGTCGGCGGCGTCGGCGGAAACACCCGGCTCGGACCGCGAAACCCCCTGAACCAAGGGCTCCCGCACCGGCTGCTCGGTACGGGTCCCGTACGGGCTCGCGTACCGGCTCAGTACCGCCTCCGTACATCCGAGGGACCGTCCCGGCCGCCCCGCCCTCATACTCCGGTCCGATCTTCCGTAACTCGACGGGTCAATCGGCACATCCGGTCGTACCGTCGAAACCATGACGCAGCGGGCAGAGATCGACTCGGACGGAACCGTCGCACGGCCGAGGCTCACCGGGCTCACCACGGCCGAGGTCGCCGAACGGGTCGCCCGGGGCGAGGTCAACGACGTACCGGTACGCAGTTCCCGCTCCGCCGTCGAAATCGTCCGGTCCAACGTCTTCACCCGCTTCAACGCGATCATCGGCGTGCTGTGGGCGATCATGCTCTTCGTCGCGCCGATCCAGGACAGCCTGTTCGGCTTCGTGATCGTCGCCAACACCGCCATCGGCATCGTCCAGGAACTGCGCGCCAAGAAGACCCTCGACAGCCTCGCCGTCATCGGTGAGGCGAAACCCAAGGTCCGGCGTGACGGGGTGTCCGCCGAGGTGTCCACCGCCGAGATCGTCCTCGGCGACCTGGTGGAACTCGGCCCCGGCGACAAGGCCGTCGTCGACGGAGAGGTCGTCGAGGCCGACAGCCTGGAGGTCGACGAGTCCCTCCTCACCGGCGAGGCCGACCCGGTGCTCAAACAGCCCGGCGACCAGGTGATGTCCGGCAGCTTCGTCGTCGCGGGCGGCGGCGCGTTCACGGCCACCAGGGTCGGCCGGGAGGCGTACGCGACCCAGCTCGCCGAAGAGGCGTCCCGCTTCACGCTCGTGAACTCAGAACTGCGCAACGGCATCAACCAGATCCTCAAGTTCGTCACCTGGCTGATGGTTCCGACGTCGATCGGCCTCATCATCAGCCAGCTGGTCGTCAAGGACAACGAGCTGAGGAACTCCATCGCGCGCACCGTCGGCGGCATCGTCCCCATGATCCCCGAGGGGCTGGTGCTGCTCACCTCGGTCGCCTTCGCGGTCGGCGTGATCAGGCTCGGCCGCAAGCAGTGCCTCGTGCAGGAGCTGCCCGCGATCGAGGGCCTCGCGCGGGTCGACGTCGTCTGCCTGGACAAGACGGGCACGCTCACCGAGGGCGGCATGGACGTCACCGAGGTCCGGACGCTGAACGGCTCCGGCTCGGACGAGGCGTACGTACACACCGTGCTCGGGGCCCTCGGCGAGTCCGACCCGCGGCCGAACGCCAGCCTTCAGGCGATCAGGAAGTCCTACCCGGACACCGACTCCTGGCGCTGTACGCAGGCGCTGCCGTTCTCCTCCGCCCGCAAGTACAGCGGGGCGACCTTCACCGAGGGCGACGGCGGCAGCAGCTCTTGGCTCCTCGGCGCCCCCGACGTGCTGCTGCCGAAGGGCGACCCGTACCTGGACGAGATCGATCTGCTCAACCAGCAAGGTCTGCGAGTGCTGCTGCTCACCCGCGTCACCGGAGAGCCGGAAGGGCTCGACGGCCCACGGGTCGCGGACGGCTCGCGCGCGACCGCCCTGGTCGTCCTGGAGCAGCGGCTACGCCCCGACGCCTCCGACACCCTCCAGTACTTCGCCGACCAGGACGTCGCCACGAAGGTCATCTCCGGTGACAACGCGGTGTCCGTCGGCGCGGTGGCCGCCAAGCTGGACATGCCGGGCGCCGCCAACACCGTGGACGCCCGTACGCTGCCCGCCGAGCGGGGAGAGATGGCCGAGGCGCTGGACGACAACGCGGTCTTCGGCCGGGTCACCCCGCAGCAGAAGCGCGAGATGGTGGCGGCGCTCCAGTCGAAGGGCCACACGGTGGCGATGACGGGCGACGGTGTCAACGACGTACTCGCCCTCAAGGACGCCGACATCGGGGTCGCGATGGGCTCCGGGTCGGAGGCGACCCGGGCGGTCGCGCAGATCGTGCTGCTGAACAACAGCTTCGCGACGCTGCCTTCGGTGGTGGCCGAGGGGCGCCGGGTCATCGGCAACATCACGCGGGTGGCGACCCTCTTCCTGACGAAGACGGTCTACTCGGTGCTGCTGGCGATCCTGGTGGTCTGCTCGCAGATCGAGTACCCGTTCCTGCCCCGGCACCTGACGCTGCTGTCGACGCTGACGATCGGCGTGCCGGCGTTCTTCCTCGCGCTGGCGCCCAACAAGGAGCGCGCCCAGCCGAACTTCGTCCGCAAGGTGATGCGGTACTCGATCCCCGGCGGCATCATCGCCGCGACCGCGACCTTCTGTACGTACCTGCTGGCCCGCACCCACTACTCGGGCCCGGACGCGCTGTCCGCCGAGACGAGTGTGGCGACGCTGACGCTCTTCCTGGTGTCCATCTGGGTGCTGGCGATCATCGCCCGCCCGTACACCTGGTGGCGCGTCGGCCTGGTGGCCGCGATGGGGCTCGGCTTCCTGCTGGTGCTCGTGGTGCCGTGGCTCTCCGACGTCTTCGCCCTGAGGCTGGTCGGTACGACCATGCCGTGGGCGGCGGTGGCCGTGTCGGCGGTGGCGGCGGCCGCCCTGGAGCTGGTGTGGCGCTGGGTCGGCCGCCGCTTCCCCGCCTAGCGGGGCATGCCGGTTCCGCTAGCGGACGTCGACGTAGTCACCGGTCGCGGTGGCCGCGGGGGTGGTGGTCGTACCGGCGAACGCGTAGCGCCAGTAGCCGTCGGACACCGCCGTGGCGGTCGCCTTCAGCTGGCCGGTGCCGTTCGACGTCACCGTCTTGACGGTGGTGTACGTGGTGGTGCCGGCCTTGCGGAACTGGAGCTTCACGGGCTGGTTGGTGTAGCCCGCGTAGGTGTACGTCTCCCAGTTGGCGCGGGCCAGCTTGCCCGTGATCGTGATCGTCCTGCCCTTCACGACTGGCTCGGGCGAGGCGTTGACCGACACGGTGGACTGGCGCTGGAGCTTGAAGGAGGCGGACTTCTGCTTCCAGACGTAGTCGCCGTCGGCCGCGTCCACCCAGGCGTCGACGTACCAGGTGCCGGCCTTCTCGTTGGAGTACGCCAGGTCGACCCGGGGGTCGGCCGAGAAGGCCCCGGTGCAGGTGTTGCCCAGGCAGTCGACGTCGGTGGGCTCCAGGGAGCCGAAGCCGGGGCCGTTCAGCGTGAGGTCGGCGCCGACGATCCCGGAGTCGTCCGCGGCGGTGACCGCGACGGTGAAGGTCCTGACCTGGGTGGTGCCGACCACGACGTTCTTGCCGCCGTTGACGACCACCTTCGTGATCGCGGTGTCACCGTGGCCACCGTCCGCGTGGGCGGCCGGGACGGCGAGGGCGGACAGGGCCAGGGCGCCGGAAACGGCTGCCACAGTGGCACGGATGCGCATGTGTGTTGTCCCCATGGTTGGCACGCGTCCCGCCGCGTATTCCCCCCGGCGGGGACGTGAGGTGTCGAGCGGGATGTACTGCGATGGCGCCACCGCCCCGGAGCCGGTGCGGCTCCGGGGCGGCGTCGGACGTTCCCCGCTAACGGGGTCGGCCGGTCAGTGCTCAGCGCACGTCGAGGTAGTCACCGGCCGCGGAGATCGCGGGGGTGGTGGTCGTACCGGCGAACGAGTAGCGCCAGTAGCCGTCGGACGCCGCGGTGACGGTCGTCTTGAGGTCACCCGTGCTGTTGGTGTTCACCGTCTTGACGGTGGTGTACGTGGTGGTGCCGGCCTTGCGGAACTGGAGCTTCACCGGCTGGGCGGTGTAGCCCGCGTAGGTGGAGGTCTCCCAGTTGGCGCGGGAGAGCTTGCCCGTGATGGTGATGGTCTTGCCCTTGACGACCGGCTCGGGCGAGGCGTTGACCGTCAGCTTCGAGGCGCGCTGGACGCGCGCGGTGCCGGCGATCTCCTTGAAGATGTAGTCACCGTCCTTGGCGTAGACCGACGCCCACACCTTCCACGTACCGGCCAGAGCGTTCTTGTACAGGTCGAGCTGCGGGTCGACCGTCACGCTCACGGTGCACGTGGAGGTGGTGGCACTGGCCTGGACGCAGTCGGCCGCGTCCTGCTCCGAGGTGAGCGCGCCGTCGATCTCGTTCTCGTTGAAGGCGGAGCCGTGCCAGAGGAACTGGTCACCGCCCTCGATGCCGGACGGGTCGGTGGCCGTGATGGCGATCTTGAACGTCTTCGCAGCGGTAGTGCCAACCACAACGTTCTTGCCGCCGTTGACGACGACCTTAGTGATCTTGATGTCGCCTTCGATCTCGTCCTGCGGCGCGTTGGCGACGAAGGGCGAGACTCGAGAGTCCGCCGTGTCCTCGGCCTGGGCGGCCGGGACGGCGAGGGCGGACAGGGCCAGGGCGCCCGAAACGGCGGCCACAGTGGCACGTATGCGCATGTATGTATGTCCCCACAGGTATGCGAGCCCGCCGCGTTTCCCCCCGGCGGGATCTTTGAGTGTCGAACGAAGTGTAGGGAGCGTGCGGAGAGTTCGTAAACAAAAAATCAGTCGAACCAGCGGTCCCGGGCCAATTCGTCCGTGCGCGACGGGTCCTCGATCAGCGCCGCCACCTCGAACCGTCGCGGCCACTGCCCGGCTGACCAGGCGAGACCCGCCGCCACGCCCTCCAGCGTGGCCGCGTGGACGACTCCGTCGGGCGTACGGCGCCAGTCCAGCTCGACCCCGCCCGCGAGCAACTCCTCGTGTTCGATATAGGTCGTCGGGGTGCCCGCGCCGAGCAGGACCCGTACAGCTTCCGGAACTTCGCGCTCCACACCGTCCGAGGTCACCTCGGCCTCCGCCGACTCGCTCAGGCGGCGCACCTGGAGGAGTTCGGCCAGGTCGGCGGCGCGGGACGGCGCCACCGGCAGCAGCGGCAGTCCCGAGGTGAGCGGCAGCAGGTCGGGGGCGTCCGCGACCACCGCGTCCGCCGCGTCGACCACCCGCACCTCGCCGTCCACGACCGCGCGCAGCTCGTCGGGGAGGGTGACCTGTTCGGGGTCGAGGTCGGCCAGGGCGCCGTACAGCGCGTGGAGTTGGGCCGCGGTGACCGTACGGTCGGGGTCCGCGAGGCGGCCGAGGAGCTCGGCCGCGCCGCCGGGCTCGTCCAGCAGCGCCCCCACGGAGGTCCGTACGCCGAGCGCCCTCAGCACCTGCTCGTCGTCGAAACCGGTCGCGTCGGCGGACGTGTAGAGCCCTTCGAGCAGCGGGTCGCCGCCCGCCGAGCGCAGACCGGCCGGACGGCGCCCTCCGAGCACGGGGTGGTCGCGCAGCCACCACGCGGTGTACGGGCGCACGGACTGCGTCGTCCCGTCCGGCAGCAGTACGCGCACCGGCTGGGTCAGCGCGTCGCGCAACGGCGGCTGGGCGAGCAGCGCCAGGGCCTGCGGCCACTTGTCGTCGTCCACCAGGTCCAGGTCCCGTACGGCGACGATCTCGGTGGCGACCGGCGGCACGGAGGTCTCCGGCAGCTGGTCGAGGATGTCCTCGCACCACACGTCCACGGCGTCGAGCAGTCCCGCGTCGTCGGGTTCGGCGTAGTCGCCGTCGCGCGGCTCGAACTCATCGGGGTCGAGGACGATGTCGGTGGTGCGCACGAGCGCGAAGGTGGCCAGGACGCCGCAGGCGGTGAGCGGCTGCTCGCCCCAGCGGGCGGCCAGTTCGCCGTCGCACAGGGCCAGTTCGCCCTCGCGCATGATCCGGGCGAACGGGCTTGCGGGCAGCACGAGTTCACCGGCGGGGGACAGTTCGCCGTCCTCGTCGGGCAGCGCCAGCGCGCCGAGCCACGGCTCGTCGCCGGGCGACAGGTCGGCGTCCCGTACGAGGGCCAGCACGGTCTCGGCGAGTTCCTCGGCGTCCGGGGCGTCCTCGTCCCAGATCTGGCCGCCCTCGTCCAGGGAGGCGGCGACGGCGGCCCGCACCTGGGGAGTCGTCAGGACGGCGCGGGGAGTGGCCGGGAGCGAGCCGAGCTTTTCGAGCAGGGGGTGGGCGGCGTCGGGGTGCGCGACCTTGAGGCCGAGGCGGGCGAGCTGCTCGGGGGCGGCGGTGTCCGGGTCCGCGCCGGGCAGCGGGAGCAGGACCTGGCGGGGGCCGATCACCGTGCGGCCACTGGCCAGCGGCACCGGCAGCCCGGACAGCCGGTCCGGGTCGACGCCGGCCAGCGACTCGTACAGCCGCCGCCACCAGGACGGGTCGCGCTCGGCGCCCGCGAGCCGCTCGATGGCGTCGCCCAGCGGCAGCCGGCCGACGCCGAGGGTGCGCAGCTCGGCACGGCGCTCCAGACCGGCGGGCAGGAGGGTGGGCAGCACTTCCGCCATGACGCGGACCGTGTCGGCTCCGGCGCCCTCGACGACCTCGGCCTCGAAGGGGCGCAGTGCGGTGAGTTCCTCGGACGGGGCGGCCAGGGCGAGGAAGGCGACGCGGGGCAGCCGCTCGATGACGGCGGCGCGCAGGGCGCCGTCCAGCTCGCCTTTGCCGAGCGGGCCGGGCACCAGGTCGACGGTGCCGGTGGACACCGGCTCCCAGTCGCCGAGCAGTTCGGCGTACGCGTCGGCGGCGCGCTGCACCAGGAAGTCGGTGAGCGGGCCCGGCGCGGGGTGGCGGCGGGTCGTGTCCAGCGGCAGCGACGCGATGAGCAGCGCCGGTACGCCGAGGGGTTCGTCGGTCGGGGTCGGGGCGTGCACGACGGGCGCGGTGGCGGGCCGCTGCGGAGCGCCCTCGCTGTCCACCGGAACGGCCCAGGTGACGGCCCAGTGGGGGCGCAGGCGCTCTTCGACGGGCCGGCCGGCGAGCAGGGCGGGCGCCAGGGCGCCGGAGCGGGTGACGGTGCGCCAGCGGGTGGTGCGGGTGGCCGTGCCCACGGTGTCGTCGATGTGTACGTACGCGTCCTGCTCGGCGCGCGTGAGCGTACGGGTGGCGCCGTCCGGCGTCTCCACGACGACCTCGGCGAGGCCGGGGAGGGTCAGCAGCAGCGCGTCGTCGATGGCGTCGAGGAGGTGCTGGGCGAGGTCCACGGCGCCGCCGTCGCGCAGGGGCAGGACCACGACGGTGTCGTAACCGGAGGGGGCGGAGCCCTCGGCGGGCAGCGGGAGACGCAGCAGGGGTACGTGGCCGTCGCGGCGCCGCAGCTCCTCGCCGAGCCCGGGGGCGGTCTGGGCGGCGTCCACGGCCAGCTCCCTGGCCTCGGCCAGGGACCAGCGGACTCCGCCGTGGCGGCCGAGGACGGCGGGCTCGTCGCTGACGGCGAGGACGGCGGCGAAACCGACGCCGAAGCGGCCGACGGCGCCGTCCGTGTCCTCCCGCTTGGCGGAGGCGCGCAGCGTGCTGAGCGATTCGACACCGGCGGCGTCGAGGGGGGCGCCGGTGTTGGCGGCGGCGAGGATCGCGGGCGCGTCGGCGGTGGCGGCGTGCAGGGTGAGGCGCAGGCGGCCGGTCACTCCGGCGCGGGCGGCGGCGTCGGCGGCGTTCTGGGCCAGCTCGACCACGAGTCGGTCGCGGTAGCCGCCGAGGGCGAGGTCCTCCTCGGCGTTGGCGTCCTCGCGGAAGCGGGCGGGGCTCGCGCTCCACGCGTCGAGCACTCCGCGCCTCAGCCGCGCCGTGCCGAAGGGGTCGGCCTCGTCGGTGGCCCTGACGCTCACGCTTGTCTCCGCTCGTCCTGGGGTACAAGTAGCTACTGCTACTGACGCCTACCCGTGTCTACGGGGCGCAAGTATCCCGCGCCGGCGGCCCGCCGCCGGCCACCTGACCATCGGTGCGGTGCGGGTGTGGGTGCGGCGGCGGTGGGTGGCCGTTGCGCGGGGTTTCCCTGCCCGCCCCTTCCCGAACCGGGGGCGAGCCCTCAGATCCCCGGACGCCCTCCGGGCGTGTCCGTTCGCGGAGCGGGGTCCGGGCACGGGGTCAGGAGTGGCCCAGGTCCTCGGTGGGGTCCGGGGTGGCCGGGACCGAGCCGCCCTCCGGGTCCGGGCGGAGCGGGAACGCGTCCGTGGCCATCGAGTCCAGCACCGGCGGCGCCGGCCGCAGCGGCTTCGGCATGACCGCCGCCTCCGAGTGGCCACCACAGCCGTAGGCGAGCGACACGACGCGCCCGTCCGCGGGGGAGTACTCGTTCGCGCAGACTCCGAACGCCTGGCGGAGCGACCCGGCCAGCGGAACCAGGAAGGCACAGGAGACACACGTGGCCGGCGCCGCCTGCGCCATCGGGGTCTTCGCCCCGTACGCCTCGTCCCAGCGGTCCGCCGCGATGTGCAGCCCGTACCGCGACAGGACACGTGCCCGTCGCATCCCCAGCTCCTCGGCGACCGCCGCGATCGAACCGCGCGTCGGTACCAGCGGAAGGGTCGCCGGCGCGCCGCCCGTGACCTCGGCGTCCTCCGCCTCGACGAGCTCCGCCATCTCCTCCGAGACGGCCGAGTCCGGCGGCGGCGCGTCCTCGCCGGAGTAGCCCGGCTCCAGGCGCAGGTCCTCCGCCTCGGTGGGCAGGAGGTCGCCCGGACCCATGTCCCCCGGCCGCAGCCGCTCGCTCCACGGCACCCACTCCGGCGCCAGCAGGGACTCGGGCCCCGGCAGGAGCACGGTCTCGTTGAGGGTGACCAGCTTGGCCCGCGAGGCGCGGGTGACCGTCACCGCCCAGCGCCAGCCCAGGTATCCGGGTTCCTTGCATTCGAAGAGGTGGGTGACCACCCGGTCACCCTCGGCGAAGAGGGAGACATGCTCGCCGACCACCCCGGGGAAGGCGGCCTCCTCGGCCGCCGCCCGGGCAAGGTCTACCGCCTCGGCGCACAGGCGGTCAGGGGTTCGGCTTCGCGTCGTCGCAGCACTCACAGGTCTCGCTTCTCTCCTACGCCGTCTCACGGGTGCGCCAACGGATGCCCGTACGAGGTACGAGATACGAGGTGCGAGCTGCGGGCGGAGCGGACCAAAGGGCCGCGTCGACGTCCGCGCCCTACCTGGTCTCGGTCTCGGGCGCACTTTCCACCACCCATTCTGCGGGATGACGGAGAGGCGCGCGGCCGAGGACAACCGCCGGTGGCGCGCTACGCACGCTACCCCCTCTGCCGCCCCCGGCCCACCTGCACGCCCGTCTTTGGGGCGGGAACGCCCGAGAGATCCGGCTCGGAATCCGCTGAGCGTCCCAAATGCCCGGAGTGGTGGTTCACCTGCGCCGTCCGCCACGTTTCAGGTTCGAGCCGGGGGCCTTGGGGCACTATGGCGGGGTGGCTGCCGCAAAGTCGTCCGACGGATCCGGTCCACTCAGCAGAACGGGCCGGGCGGTCGGCCGTGCCCTGCACCTGCCCATCACCGGTACGGCGAAGGGAATCCGCCGCGCCACGCACGCACACGGCGCGGGCGAGTCGGGCCTCGGCAAGCTGATCGAGCTGCACGCCGTGAACGGCGCGGGCGACGTCATGATCACGGTCGCCCTCGCCTCCACCGTCTTCTTCTCCGTCCCGACGGACGAGGCACGGGGCCGCGTGGCCCTCTACCTCGCCGTCACCATGGCACCGTTCACCCTCCTCGCCCCCGTGGTCGGCCCGCTCCTGGACCGGATCCCGCACGGCCGCCGCGCCGCGATGGCCGGCGCGATGCTGGCCCGTGCCCTGCTCGCGCTCGCGATGTCGGGCGCGGTGGCGACGGGGGGCCTGGAGCTCTACCCGGCGGCACTGGGCGTGCTGGTGTCCTCGAAGGCGTACGGCGTCGTACGGAGCGCCGTCGTCCCACGCCTCCTCCCACCCGGCTTCTCCCTCGTGAAGGCCAACTCGCGGGTGACCCTGGCCGGGCTGCTCGCGACGGGCGCCGCCGCGCCCATCGGGATCGGGCTCCAGCAGATCGGCCCGGCCTGGCCGTTGTTCGGGGCGTGCGCGCTGTTCGTCGCCGGTACGGTGCTGGCCTTCACGATGCCGCACAAGGTCGACTCCGCGAAGGGCGAGCGCAAGGCCATGCTCCTGGAGCACGGCCACGCGCCGCGCCGCCCCGGCCTGCGCACTGTCGGGCCTTCCGTACTGCACGGCCTCCAGGCCAACGCGGCGCATCGCGCCCTCTCCGGCTTCCTGATCTTCTTCCTGGCGTTCCTCATCCGCGAGCATCCGCTCTCCGGGCAGAGCGCGGCCGTGTCGCTGGCGGTCGTCGGCATCTCGGCCGGTGTGGGCAACGCTTGCGGAACGGCCATCGGGGCTCTGCTCAAGTCGCGCGGCCCCGAGCTGATCATCGCGACGGTGCTGCTGCTGACGCTCGGGGTGGCCGTCTTCGCGGCGGTCTTCTTCGGCGGACTGATGGTGGCGGTGCTCGGCGCGACGGCCGGGCTGTGCCAGGCGCTGGCCAAGCTGTCGCTGGACGCGCTGATCCAGCGGGACGTACCCGAGGAGGTACGTACGTCCGCCTTCGCGCGGTCGGAGACGCTGCTCCAGATGGCCTGGGTGGTGGGCGGCGCCATCGGGATCGCCCTGCCGCTGAACGGCTCGCTCGGCATGGCCGTCGCCGCGGGCATCCTGGCGACCGGCGCCGCCCTGTCCGTACGGGGTCTCCTGAGCGCGGCCCGGCGCGGCTCGCCGCACCCCCGCGTGGCGTGAGGCGGAGCGGGCGATAGCCTTCGCCCCATGACCGTTGCGCTCCTCTCTGGTAAGGCCCGCCGCACCGCCACCGTGATCGGTGCCGTGTCGGCCGGACTCCTCGTCCTGTCCGCCTGCGACAAGCCGACACCGCTCGCGACCGTGACGGTCGGCACGGACTCGGTGAACACCGAGGCCGCCTGCTACAACGACGGCTCCGCGATCAAGGAATCCCTGCTCCAGGGCTGCCTGAACAAGAAGGCCGAGAAGACCGTCAAGGTCGCCATGGACGACAAAGTCCGCTTCGGCGTGGACCCCGAGATCGCCGACAAGGGCTGGACGCTCTTCATCAACGGCCAGCAGGCCGAGCAGGAGCCGTTCAAGAAGACCTACCGGACCATCCCGGGCAGCGCCTTCTTCGCCCAGCAGCAACAGCAGCAGCCGGGCGCGCCGAGCCCCGACGAGGCGCAGGTCAGCGTCGTCGAGACGAAGGGCAAGAAGCTCACGGGTATCTGGCACTTCAAGCTGGAGAAGACCTCCTGACGATGCGTGTACTGGTCGTGACCGCGGTTCCCGCAGAGCGGGACGCGGTCACGCGCGCGTTGGGGCCCGGACCGGGTGACATCGACGTGATCGCCGCCGGGGTGGGTCCCGCCGCGGCGGCCGCCGGGACCGCGACCGCGCTGGCCCTGGCGTCCGCGACGCGCCCGTACGCTCTGGTGATCTCCGCGGGGATCGGCGGCGGCTTCCACCCGGTGGCCCCGCTCGCCTCCCTCGTCGTCGCCGACGCGATCGTCGCCGCCGATCTGGGCGCCGAGACCCCCGACGGCTACCTCCCGGTGACCGCCCTCGGCTTCGGCGCCGTGGAGCACCTGCCGCCCGCCTCTCTCGTACGGGCCGTGGCCGGCGCGACCGGCGCGCTCACCGGCACCGTGCTGACCGTGTCCACCGTGACGGGCTCCGCCGCCCGCGCCGCCGAGCTGCGCGGACGGCACGCGTACGCCGCCGCCGAGGCCATGGAGGGGTCCGGGGTCGCGGAGGCCGCCGCCCTGCACGGCGTGCCGGTGATGGAGATCCGTGCGGTGTCGAACGCCGTGGGGCCCCGCGACCGGGCGGCCTGGCGCATCGGGGACGCGCTGGACGCGCTCGCCGGGGCGTTCGGGAAGCTCGTGCCCGTACTCGAACGTTGGGATGAGGACGATGACCACTGACGCGCCGCTGAAGATCGCCTACTCGCCCTGCCCGAACGACACGTTCGTCTTCGACGCCTGGGCGCACGGCCGGGTGCCGGGCGCGCCCGCGCTCGATGTCACCTTCGCGGACATCGACATCACCAACGGGATGGCGGAGCGCGGGGAGTTCGACGTGCTCAAGGTGTCGTACGCCGTGCTGCCCTGGGTCCTGGACGAGTACGCGCTGCTGCCCTGCGGCGGGGCCCTCGGGCGGGGCTGCGGGCCACTGGTGCTCACGCGCGAGCCCGGGGTCGACCTCACCGGCAAGCGGGTGGCCGTGCCGAGCGAGCGTTCGACGGCGTATCTGCTGTTCCGGCTGTGGGCGGCGGAGGTCGTGCCGGGCGGGGTCGGCGAGATCGTCGTCATGCCGTTCCACGACATCATGCCGGCGGTGCGCGACGGCAAGGCCGACGCGGGCCTCGTCATCCACGAGGCGCGCTTCACGTACCAGGACTACGGGCTGCACTCCCTCGCCGACATGGGCGAGCACTGGGAGAACACGACCGGTCTGCCGATCCCCCTCGGCGCGATCATCGCCAAGCGCTCGCTGGGCGCGGAGCGCCTGCGCGAGCTGGCGGACGCGGCGCGGACCTCGGTGCGGATGGCCTGGGACGACCCGCTGGTGTCGCGTCCGTACGTGCTGGAGCACGCCCAGGAGATGGACCCGGCGGTGGCGGACCAGCACATCGGGCTGTACGTGAACGAGTTCACGGCCGACCTCGGGGAGAGCGGCTACGCGGCGGTGCGGGGGCTGCTCACGCGGGCCGCGGCCGAGGGGCTGGTTCCGCCCCTCGGCGGCGGCGTGCTGGAGTTCGTCTGACTCACACGTCGAGCTGGTCGGCCACCGCGCGCAGCAGGCCGGCGATCTTGGCGCCCGCCGCCTTGTCGGGGTAGCGGCCGCGCTCCAGGGCCGGGGTGATGTTCTCCAGAAGGGTCGTCAGGTCCTGCACGATCGACGCGAGTTCGTCGGGTTTGCGGCGCTGCGCGGCGGCGACGGACGGGGTCGGGTCGAGGATCGTCACGGAGAGCGCCTGGTCGCCGCGCTGGCCCGCCACGACGCCGAATTCGACGCGCTGGCCGGGCTTGAGTGCGTCGACTCCGGCAGGGAGCACCGACGAGTGAACGAAGACGTCGCCGCCGTCGTCGCGGGAGAGGAAGCCGAAGCCCTTCTCACTGTTGAACCACTTGACCTTGCCGGTAGGCACGTCTGTCCTCGTCCTCGTACTCGTCGGATCCCCGGTGGTCCCGCTCGCGCGTTCGATCCGGGAAATCGGCTCTGGATAGCACTACAGCGGGTCGTAGGACCCGCCACCACCAAGGCTAATGGTCCAGGGGCTGGTGACAAGACGTCGCCGGGCGGTTCCTCCGGGCAGGGAACTACCCTGAGCGGGTGATGACTGAAACCCAATCTGCCGAGGCCGGCGCCGGTGACCGGCTGGTACGCGTCGGCGCGATCGTCTTCTTCGTCGGCGCGCTGGCCACTTTGGTCACCGTGGCCCCGCTCTTCCTCGGCACGGACCCCTTCCCGACGGTCGCGTACGCCGTCTGCATGCTGATGGGCGCGGGCTTCGTGATCGCCGCCGCGGGCGTGCTCCGGTCCATCGCCGCGCAGCGCCGTCAGGCGCGCGCCGCCACCGTCTCGCAGTAGCCGGCCAGCCAGGCGGGGAAGGCCGTGAGGTCGTCCAGAATGACGTCCGCACCGGCTTCCCGCAGCTCAGCGGCGTCGCAGGGCCCCGTCGGAACGGCCACGGACAGGGCGCCCGCCGCTCGCGCGCCGCGTACGTCGCCGAGGTGGTCGCCGACGTACACCGAGGCGCCGTGCTCGCGCAGCGCCTCCGCCTTGGCCTCCGCCCACAGCCAGCCGATGACCGCGTCCGGCTCGATGCCGAGGTGCGCGAGGTGGAGCTTGGCGTTCGGCTCGTGCTTGGCCGTGACGACGATCGCCCGGCCGCCCGCCGCCCGTACCGCGGTCACCGCCTCGCGGGCTCCGGGCAGCGCGGGAGTTGGCGTGATCGCGTACGTCGGATAGATCTCGCGGTAACGGTCGCCCATTTCCTGGATGTGCTCCTCGGGGAACCAGAACGCCAGTTCCCGTTCCAGCGGCGGACCCAGCCGGGTGACCGCCAGGTCGGCGTCGATGTGCACGCCGGTCTCGGCGGCGAGCGCCTCGTACGCGGCCTTGATGCCCGGCCGGGAATCGATGAGCGTCATGTCGAGGTCGAAGCCGACCGTCAGGGGGAACGTCGGCGTCTCGGAGTGCGAAGGCATACCGGCCATTGTGCCTGCGGGGGCTCCGGAGCCCACCCGTACACTTAGCCAAGCCTTACCAAATCCGGACGCGGAATGGGTCATATGCGAGCCGCCACCAGCCACCCGCGACGCGCCCTGGTGACCCGCCGCATCGGCTGGACGGCCGCGGCCGTCGCCGCCCTGCTGCTGTCCGTCCTGCTCAGCCTCGCCGTCGGGGCACGGACCACAGCGCCGTCCGAGGTCATCGACGTACTGCTGCACGGCGGTCACAGCGATGCCGCCGAGGTCGTACGGACCATGCGGGTGCCGCGCACGCTCATCGGGCTGATGGTCGGCGCCGCGCTCGCACTCGCCGGAACCGTGCTCCAGGGCATCACCCGCAATCCCATCGCCGACCCCGGAATCCTGGGCATCAGCCAGGGCGCGTCCGTGGGCGTGGTTCTCGCCATCGCCTTCGCCGGAATCCACTCGCTCTCCGGTTACGTCTGGTTCGCCTTCGCCGGAGCGGCGCTCGCCTCGGTCGCGGTGTACGCCGTCGCGGCGAGCGGGCGCGGCGGCGCGACACCGGTGAAGCTCGCGCTGGGCGGCGCCGCGATCAACGCGCTGCTCGCCTCCGTGACGATGGCGGTCCTGACGACGCAGGCGGCGGCGCTCGACGAGTTCCGGTTCTGGCAGGTCGGGTCCGTCGCCGGGCGGGACGCGGAGGTCGTCGGCCAGATCTGGCCGTTCCTGCTCGCAGGCGTCGTGCTCGTCGCCTCCGTCGCACGCGGACTGGACGCGCTGGCGCTGGGCGAGGACGTGGCGAAGGGGCTCGGCCAGAACGTCGCGACCGTACGGATCGTCGGCGGCATCGGCGCCACGGTCCTGACCGGCGCGGGGGTCGCCGCGGCCGGCACGATCGCCTTCGTGGGCCTCGCCGTCCCGCACATCGCGCGCGCGATCGTGGGCAGCGACCACCGGTGGGTACTGCCGATGGCGGCGCTGATCGGACCGGTGATGCTGCTGGTGTCCGATGTCGTCGGCCGGATCGTCTTCCCGCCGGGCGAGGTCCCGGCGGGCGTGATGACGGCGCTGATCGGCGTGCCGTTCCTGGTGGCCCTGG
The DNA here is from genome assembly GCF_001746415.1 of Streptomyces agglomeratus. Taxonomy (NCBI): domain Bacteria; kingdom Bacillati; phylum Actinomycetota; class Actinomycetes; order Kitasatosporales; family Streptomycetaceae; genus Streptomyces; species Streptomyces agglomeratus. The sequence goes on along the minus strand of NZ_MEHJ01000001.1, from coordinate 4,439,142 downwards.
TACGACGGAAGGCGGTGCCGGCGTGACGACCGACGCGACGGCCGGGGTCCGCCCGGCGGGCTACGCACTCGTACGGGCCGGGCGGGGGCGGTTCCTGCTGCACCGGCGGGCGGCCGTGGTCGCGGGGTCCCTCGCGCTCGTACTCGCCGGGGTGTGCGTCGCGTACCTGTGCGTCGGCGAGAGCAGCGTCCCGCCCGCCGAGGTGCTGAAGGTCCTCTTCGGGCAGCCGTCGGCGAACGAGCTCGTCGTGGGAACGCTCCGGCTGCCCCGCATGACCGTCGGGCTGCTCGTCGGGGCGGCGTTCGCCGTGGCCGGCGCGCTGATCCAGACCGTCGCGCGCAACCCCCTCGCCAGCCCCGACATCATCGGCGTCAGCCAGGGCGCGAGCGCGCTCACCGTCGGGGCCATGACGTTCGGCATCACCTCCTACGCCGTACTCCCGTACCTCTCCGTCGCCGGCGGAGTCCTCGCCGCCGCTCTCGTCTACGCCTTCGCCTGGCGCGGCGGACTGCACGCCACCCGCTTCGTGCTCATCGGCATCGGCTTCGCGATCGCGCTGCGCTCCATCACCCACCTCTTCCTCACCAAGGGCGACTACCTCGTCGCCCAGCAGGCCCAGATCTGGATGACCGGCTCCCTCAACGGGCGCGGCTGGGACGAGGCGGCCCCGCTGGCCTGGGTGCTCCTCGCCATGCTGCCCGCCGTGCTCTGGGCCACCCGCGCCCAGCGGAGCGTGTCGCTGGACGACGACACCGCGACCGCGCTCGGCGTACGGCTGGGGCGGGTGCGCCTGGGACTGGTGCTCACCGGGGTCGTGCTCGCATCGGTCGCCACCGGAACGGCGGGCCCCGTCGACTTCGTCGCACTGCTCGCACCCCAGATCGCCCGCCGCATGACCCGCACCGCGCAGATCCCGCTGCTCTGCTCGGCCCTCACGGGCGCACTCGTCGTCGTACTGGCGGACCTGCTGGCCAAACGCCTGCTGTCGCCCACCGAACTTCCGGTGGGCGTACTGACGGCGGCGGTCGGCGCCCCGTACCTGATCTGGCTGATCGTCAAAGGCCGTACTGGAGGCAAGGCGTGAGCAGGCTCACCGCGCGCGGGCTGACGCTCGCCTACGAGGACCGTACGGTCGTGCACGAGCTCGACCTGGCCGTACCCGACGGCCGGGTGACCGTCATCGTCGGCCCGAACGCATGCGGAAAGTCCACCACCCTGCGCGCACTCGGCCGGCTGCTCAAGCCCCGCCGCGGCGCGGTGCTGCTCGACGGCGCCGAGCTGGCGAAGATCCCGACCAGGAGGATCGCGCAGCAGATCGGCCTCCTGCCCCAGACCCCCGTCGCCCCCGAGGCCATCACCGTCGCCGACCTGGTGGCGCGGGGCCGCCAGCCGCACCAGCACTGGTGGCAGCAGTGGTCCGACGAGGACGAGCGGGCGGTGACGGACGCCATGGCCCGTACGGACGTCACCGCGCTCGCGGAGCGGCCCGTCGACGCGCTGTCCGGCGGCCAGCGTCAGAGGGTGTGGATCGCCATGGCGCTCGCCCAGGAGACGGACCTCCTGCTGCTGGACGAGCCGACGACGTATCTCGACATCTCCCACCAGGTGGAGGTACTGGACCTGGTGCGCCAGCTCAACCACGACCAGGGCCGGACGGTCGTCACGGTCCTCCACGACCTCAACCAGGCGGCCAGGTACGCCGACCACCTGGTCGCGATGAAGGAGGGCCGGGTGGTCGCCGAGGGCCACCCGCGCGACATCGTCACGGCGGATCTCGTACAGGAGGTCTTCGGGCTCTCCTCAGTGGTCGTCCCCGACCCGGTGACCGGCTCCCCCCTGGTGATCCCCGGCGCCCCCTGGACCCCACCCGGCCCGCTCCCCGGGCCAGAGGTGGCCGGAGGGGACGCGCCCGGCCCGCTCCCCGAACCCGAAGTGGCCGGAGGGGGCGCGCCGGGCGCCCTCCCCGAGCCCGCCGACCTGCCTCCCCGAAAGGCGCCCACCTCATGACGCGACCCCTCCACCGCGGCCTCGCCGCCGGCTCCCTCGCCGTGACCGCCGCCCTCACGCTCGCCGCCTGCGGGTCCGACGCCGGCGACGGCAAGACGGCGCCGTCCGCCGACGGCGGGACCCGCACCGTCAAGACCGCCATGGGCGACGTGAAGGTCCCGGCCGCCCCGAAGCGGGTGGTCGTCCTCGACACCGCCGAACTGGACTCCGCCATCACGCTCGGCGTGAAGCCGGTCGGCTCCACGCACACCGGCGCCGAGTCGGGTTTCCTGAGCTACCTGCCCAGGGAGAAGGTCGCGGGCATCAAGGACGTCGGCGAGATGATGAGCCCCAACCTGGAGGCCGTCGCCGCTCTCAAGCCCGACCTCATCCTCACGAGCAAGGTACGCCACGGCGCGCTGTACGACGAACTCAAGGCGCTCGCGCCGACCGTGATGACCGAGAACACCGGCTACCCCTGGAAGGAGAACTTCCAGGTCCACGCCGACGCGCTGGGCAAGCGGGCCGAGGCGAAGCGAGTGGTCGCCGGCTACACCGCGCGCGCCGCGAAGGTCACCGACGCGGTCGGCGGCAAGGAGAAGGCCGCGAAGACCAACGTCAACGTGGTGCGGTTCATCGAGGGCGCGGACATCCGCATCTACGGCCGGAAGAACTACATCGCGACGGTCCTGGCCGACGTCGGCCTGGGCCGCCCGGCCGTCGCCGACAAGGCGAAGGACGGATTCTCGTACGACGTGAGCCCCGAGAAGATCAACCTCGCGGGCGAGGACGCCGACGTCGTCTTCCACTCGACGTACGGCGACCCGGAGAAGGCCAAGGAGACCCGGACGCTGAACAGCGGGCTGTGGAAGAACATGCCCGCCGCGAAGGCGGACAAGGTCTTCGGCGTCGACGACGAGCTGTGGATCCAGGGCATCGGCTACACCGCCGCCAACAAGATCCTCGACGAGTTGCGCGGCCACCTGGCCACGTAGGCGCCGCTACCGCCTCCGCGCCCGCCACACCAGGTAGAGCGCGGAGGCGACGGCCGCGGCCCGTACGACCACGGGCCACACGTCCGAGACCGCCTCGCCCATCGCGCCCCGGGCGACGGGCTCACCCCACCGGCCCTCGGTACGGCCCCACAGCCACACGAGCCCGCCCGCAGCGACCAGCCCCGGCAGCCCCAGCACCGCCCACTTCGCCTGGGCGCGGCTGATGCGCCGCGAGGCGTACGCGAGGAGCCAACCGCCGCCCAGCGCGAGCAGGTTGCCGAGTACTGCCCCGGCCACGAGCAGCGCGGCGGCGAGCAGGAGCAGGACGTTGGCGGGCGGGCGTGCCGCTTCGGGCGCCACCACGGCGGCGGGCGCGGCGGTACGTCGCCGCAGGCGCGGAAAGCGGCGGCGAGGAGCGGATTCCACCCCGGCGGCGGTGCCCTCGCCGTCCTCCCCGTGCTCGTCGCCGTCCCCGTCCTCGTCGTCCTTCGCCGGCGGGGGCTTGAGTATTTCGGGGATCTCCACGCCGCCGGTGAACCCGGGCACGGTGTCGCCGAGGCCGAAGGGACCCGGTTCGACGCGCCACCAGTCGGTTTCGCTGCCCGGCGGGCCGAGTTCGTCCGACCCGGCGAGGTGCGGCGGCGAGGCGCCGGCGGGCTGGTCCACGGTGTCCGGCAGTTCGGCGCCGCGCTCCTTGCCGCCCTTGGCGCCCTTTCCGCCCTTGGCGCGCCCGGAGTCGCGGTCGGGGTCGCGGTCGCGGGGCCGGGGAATCCACCCGCGCCCCTTCGACGTGTCCCGCTGCTCCGGCAGCACGACCGGCTGCGCCGCCGCGGGCCTCGGCCCCGCCTCGTCCGACGCCGCCCGCGCCACCAGTTCGGCCGGCGGACCGATCCGGCCCAGGATGCGGCGTACCGCCGCAGGGGAGTCCGGCGTACCGAACTTCGAGCGCTGACGGTCGATTTCGTCGCGCAGCCCGGCCACCAGCCGCATCCGCGTCGCCGCGGGCAGCTTCTGCTGCTGCGCCAGGTCGCCGACCCGGCTCAGGTAGTCGTAGACGAGCTGATCGCTCTCGATCCCCACGCGCCGTTCCGTCCCCTCGCCCTCCAACCTCCAACTGCCTGCACCGACGGTAGCGCCACACCGGCTACCGTGGGGCGGATGGGGACCGGCGAGCGCAACCAGGAGGCGCACGTGTCCGAAGGAACAGGCGCAACGCCACCACGCACGCTCGCGGAAGCCCTGCGCCACCGCGGCGACGCGTCCCTGGCCGCGCTGCTGCGCGCCCGGCCCGACCTGCTCTCGCCCGTGCCGAACGACGTGTCGCAGCTCGCGACCCGCGCGGCGACGCGCGCCTCGGTCGTGCGCGCCCTGGAACGGCTCGACCGGTTCACGCTCCAGACCGCCGAGGCGCTGGCCGTGGCCCCCGATCCGGCGCCGTACGAGGCGCTGCGCGCGCTGATGACCGGCGACGACGGCGACCCGGCGGTCGAGGCGGCGCTGCCGGGAGCCGTCGCCGTGCTGCGCGACCAGGCACTGCTGTGGGGTGCCGACGACCGGCTCCGCCTGGTCCGTACCGCCCGCGAGCTGCTCGCCCCCTCCCCCACGCACCCGTCCCCCACCGGCCTCGGCCCGACCGTCGCCGAGGCGACCGCGGGGATGTCGCCGGGACGATGGCAGGAGACCCTGGCGGCGGCGGGACTGCCGCCCACCCACGATCCGGTGTCGGCGGTCACGGCGCTGGCGGAGCTGTTCAACGACCGCGCCCGGATGTCCGCGCTGCTCGACACCGCGCCGCCCGAGGCGCTGATGGTGCTGGAGCGGCTGGTGTGGGGGCCGCCGTACGGGGAGGTCACCTCGGACCCGGCGCCGCCCGTGCGGTGGCTGCGCGACCGGGGGCTGCTGCTGCCGACGAGTCTGCGTACGGTCGTGCTGCCGCGCGAGGCGGCGCTGCATCTGCGCGCCGGGCGCGCGCACCGGGTGCCGGAGCCGGTGCCGCCGTCCGTCGAGCCGGCCCACTCGTACCGTCCACAGGTTGTGGACAGTACGGCGGCGGGTCAGGCGTACACCGCGCTGGCCACCGTCGAGGAGCTGCTCAAGGACTGGAACGAGGGCGGCCCGGCCGTCCTGCGCTCCGGCGGGCTGAGCGTGCGCGACCTGAAGAGGACGGCCGCCGCGCTCGACGTGCCCGAGCACACGGCGGCCTTCTGGGTCGAACTCGCCTACGCCGCCGGGCTGCTGGCGTCCGACGGCGAGGCGTCCGAGCGGTACGCCGCCACGCCCGCGTACGACGAATGGCTCGACCTCCCGCCACAGGACCAGTGGACCCGCCTCGCCACCGCCTGGCTGCACGCCACCCGTACCGCCGGCCTGATCGGCAGCCAGGACGCGAAGGGCCGGGTCCTGGCCGCGCTCGGCCCCGACCTGGACCGCTCGGCGGCCCCGGAGGTACGCCGCCGGGTCCTGGCGCTCATGGCCGGCCTGCCGGAGGGGTCCGCGCCCGCCCCGGAGCAGATGCTGGCGCGGCTGCGGTGGGAGCGGCCACTGAGGGGTGCGGGGGCCGCGACCGCTCCCGCGTCCGCCTCCCCCCCGGCCTCCGCTGCCGCTTCCACCGGCACGCCGGGTGACCTGCGCTCCCGTATCGCGCTGTGGACACTGACCGAGGCGGAACTCCTCGGGGTGACCGGGCGCGGGGCCCTCTCCTCGCACGGGCGCGCGCTGTCGGCCACCGGCGGCGCCCCCACGCGGGGGAGCGACGTGGAGGAGGCCGCGGCCGCCGCGAGCGCCGCCGCGCTGCTCGCGCCGCTGATCCCGGAACCGCTGGACCACGTACTGCTCCAGGCGGACCTCACCGCCGTCGCACCGGGGCCGCTGCGCCGCCCGCTGGCCGACACGCTCGACGTCCTCGCCGATGTGGAGTCGAAGGGCGGGGCGACCGTGTACCGGTTCACGCCCGCGTCCGTACGGCGCGCCCTGGACGCCGGCCGGGCCGCGTCCGACCTGCACACCTTCCTGGCCGAGCACAGCCGTACGCCCGTGCCGCAGCCGCTGACCTACCTCATCGACGACGTGGCCAGGAAGCACGGGCATCTGCGGATCGGGGCGGCGTCGGCGTACGTGCGGTGCGACGACGACGCCATGCTGGGCGAGATCCTCGCCGACAAGCGGTCCCAGCCGCTGGGGCTGCGGCGCCTGGCCCCCACGGTGCTGGCGGCGCAGAGCGACCCGGGGACGCTGCTGGAGGGCCTGCGGAGCATGGGGTTCGCGCCCGCCGCCGAGTCGGCGGCCGGAGACGTGCTGATCACGCGGGCCCACGCCTACCGGACCCCGCCGCGCACCGCGCCCGTACCGGTGCCGGAGGGGCCGCCGACGCCGGACGAGACGCTCCTGGGCGCGGCGCTGCGGGCGATCCGGGCGGGCGACATGGCATCCACGGCGGTGCGCAAGGAGGCTCCGGAGGCGGCGCCGGTCGGCGAGCTGCCGCGCACCTCGTCGGCGGAGACCCTGGCCACGGTGCAGGCCGCGGCCCTCACCGGCTCGGCCGTGTGGATCGGGTACGTCAACGCGGACGGCGCGGCGAGCCAGCGCGTGATCGCGCCGGTCCGGGTGGAGGGCGGCTTCGTCACGGCGTACGACCACACCGCGGACGAGGTCCGCACGTACCCCCTGCACCGGATCACGGGCGTGGCGGAACTGGCGGACAGCCCCTAGCCCGGGCCGGAGTCCCGGGCGCCGACCGGCACCCGGGGCCGCGCTCCTCCGGTCCGTCCACGTGCGAGCTCGCTCACTTGCCCAGAGGCACCGTGTCCGCATCCCGGCGCGGCGCGCGCTTCGCGTGCACGGCCCGGCCGATCCGGCGGCCGAGGAGGAAGTAGCCGATGAGCGCGCCCGTCGTGTTGAGGATGACGTCGTCGACGTCGAAGGCCCGCCCCGCGACGATCGCCCCCTGCGCCAGCTCCACGAGCACCATCACCACGACCGTGAGAGCCACCACACGCAGCATCCTCAGCGAGCGCGGCACCAGTACCGGCAGCAGCAGGCCGAAGGGCATGCCCAGCAGGAGATTGCCGCCGATCTGCTTGCAGGCGGCGAGGAAGGTGTAGTCCTCGGCGTACTGCCGCAGGGAGGCACCGGGTCGCAGGTTGGTCGTGACCAGGGCTTCCGACGCGTGCGAGGGCGCGAGCGTCAGCCGCGCCAGTACGGCCGAGAAGAGTACGAGCCCGACAAAAGCCAGGGCGACCGCGAGGGCCCGCAGCAGCGCCCGCCCCCAGGAGCGGCGTGGTTCCGTGCCGTCCGCTTCATCCGCTTCAGCTGTCATGGACACCCACCTACCCCGAGTCCCGACCCGTACCGCACGCGATGCGGCACACTGGACGTTTGGCCGTACCGGCCGACCTGCCGCAGAAAGGGCCGAAACCCGCGTGAACGGACCCCTCATCGTCCAGAGCGACAAGACGCTGCTCCTCGAAGTCGACCACGAGCTCGCCGACGCCTGCCGCCGGGCCATCGCGCCCTTCGCCGAACTGGAGCGGGCGCCGGAGCACATCCACACGTACCGGGTGACGCCACTCGGCCTGTGGAACGCGCGGGCCGCCGGACATGACGCGGAGCAGGTCGTCGACGCGCTCGTCGAGTTTTCCCGGTACCCGGTCCCGCACGCGCTGCTCGTCGACGTCGCCGAGACGATGGCCCGCTACGGCCGCCTCACCCTCTCCAAGCACCCGGTCCACGGTCTCGTCCTCACCTCGACGGACCGCCCGGTGCTGGAGGAGATCCTCCGCTCGAAGAAGGTCCAGCCGCTGGTCGGCGCCCGGATCGACGCGGACACGGTCGCCGTACATCCCTCCGAGCGCGGCCAGATCAAGCAGACGCTGCTCAAGCTGGGCTGGCCGGCCGAGGACCTTGCGGGTTACGTCGACGGCGAGGCCCACGCGATCGACCTGGCCGAGGACGGCTGGGCCCTGCGCCCGTACCAGAAGCAGGCCGTCGAGGGCTTCTGGCACGGCGGCTCGGGCGTGGTCGTACTGCCCTGCGGCGCGGGCAAGACGCTGGTCGGCGCGGGCGCGATGGCGCAGGCCAAGGCCACCACGCTGATCCTCGTCACGAACACCGTCTCGGCCCGCCAGTGGAAGCACGAGCTGGTGAAGCGGACATCGCTGACCGAGGACGAGATCGGCGAGTACAGCGGTACGCGCAAGGAGATCCGGCCGGTCACCATCGCGACGTACCAGGTCCTGACGACGAAGCGGAAGGGCATCTACCCGCACCTGGAGCTGTTCGACTCCCGGGACTGGGGTCTGATCGTGTACGACGAGGTGCACCTGCTGCCCGCGCCCGTCTTCAAGTTCACGGCCGACCTCCAGGCGCGGCGCCGCCTCGGCCTGACGGCGACGCTCGTGCGCGAGGACGGCCGCGAGTCGGACGTCTTCTCCCTGATCGGGCCGAAGCGTTTCGACGCGCCGTGGAAGGAGATCGAGGCGCAGGGTTACATCGCGCCCGCCGACTGCGTCGAGGTCCGGGTCAACCTCACGGAGACGGAACGGCTCGCGTACGCGACCGCCGAGACGGAGGAGAAGTACCGGTTCTGCGCGACGACCGCGACGAAGCGGAAGGTGACGGAGGCGCTCGTACGGAAGTTCGCGGGCCAGCAGATCCTGGTCATCGGCCAGTACATCGACCAGCTCGACGAGCTGGGCGAGCACCTGGACGCGCCGGTGATCAAGGGCGAGACGTCCAACGCACAGCGGGAGAAGCTCTTCGAGGCGTTCCGGCAGGGCGAGATCAGCGTGCTGGTCGTCTCGAAGGTCGCCAACTTCTCGATCGACCTGCCCGAGGCGACGGTCGCGATCCAGGTCTCGGGCACCTTCGGCTCCCGCCAGGAGGAGGCCCAGCGCCTCGGCCGGGTCCTGCGCCCGAAGGCGGACGGACACCAGGCGCACTTCTACTCGGTGGTCGCCCGCGACACGATCGACCAGGACTTCGCGGCCCACCGCCAGCGCTTCCTGGCCGAACAGGGCTACGCGTACCGCATCGTGGACGCGGACGAACTCATGGCAGAGGACGGCACCACGCCGTAACCCGGGTCCGGGACGGGCGCGGGCCAACGGGCCGGCGCCCGGCCGCCCCGCCCGCCGCGCCCACCCCGTCCGCACCGTCCGCCCCGTCCGCACCGCTCACCGGCTCTCCTTGCCGACCGGGCTTCCCCTGCCCACCCGGGTGGCATCGTCCGGCCTGGTGGGTGAAGGAACCCCGGCCGGGCGCGGGAATGGGTGAGGCCGGGAGGTGCGGGGCGGGATCGCCGCGTACGCCAGCAGGGCCAGGCCCAGGAGCGGGTACGGGGACGCCAGTGGCTGCTGCCACCACGGGAGCCGGAGGTCCAGCGGGCCTTCGTGCGGGACCAGCCACAGCGTGCGGGCCAGGAAAACGCCGGCCACCGCCACCGCCGCCCCGCGCCTCCCCTCCGCCAGGAGCACCGCGAGCAACGGCACGCACCACACCCAGTGGTGCGACCAGCTGATCGGCGAGACGAGCAGCGCCGTCAGCGCGGTGGCCAGCACGCCCCACGTCTCGCGGCCCGTCCCGGCCACCGCACCCACCGCCGCCCGGCGCGCCGTCCACAGCCCGGCCGCGCCGATCAGCACCGCCGCCGCCAGCCACACGGCTCCCGGCTCGGGATGGTGCAGTACCCGGGCCAGCAGCCCTTGCAGCGACTGGTTGTCGACGATCCACGCCTTGCCGACCCGCCCGGTCTCGAAGACCCGCCGGGTCCAGAAGTCGACGCTGGCGTGCGGCAGTACGAGCGCGCCGAGCAGCACCGTGCCGGTCAGCGACGCGACGGCGGTCAGACCGGCCCGTACCCGGCCCGTCAGGATCAGGTACACGATGAAGATCGCGGGCGTGAGCTTGACGCCCGCCGCGACGCCGAGCGCGAAACCCTTGCCGATCGCGTCGTCCGAACGGGTCAGGTCCCACAGAACGAGGCAGACCAGGGCCAGGTTGATCTGCCCGTAGACGATCGTCTGGAAGACGGGTTCGCACCACACGCCGACCGCCGTGCCCGCGAGTACGAGCGCGGGCGTGGCCGGAAGCCGGGCGAACCGGCAGGAGAGGTGGACGAGGAGGGCGAGGAGCGCGGTGTTGCCGACGGCGAAGGCGACTTTGAGCGCGCCGATCGGCAGCCAGGTCGTCGGTACGAAGAGGATCGCGGCGAACGGCGGGTAGGTGGCGGGCAGTTGCCACTGGGTGACGGTGAACCCGTACAGGTCGGTGCCGTTCGCGACGGCCGCGCCTTCCGCCCGGTAGACGAGCGTGTCGGCCATGGGGATGTGCTGGAGTACGCACAGGGCGGCCAGCGTGGCCAGCGACACGGCGAGCAGCACGCCGGCGGGCAGTGGGGCCGCGACGGCGAGTACGACCGGTGATCGGGGGGTCACGCTCCGTTTTTCCACGGCCGCGACCCTAGTGGATCAGCGGGCGGATCCGCGGGCGCAGACGGGCGTCCGGGTACGGAACGCCGCCCGGAACGCTGTCCGGAGCACTGTCCGGAACGCCCCACGGAACGCCGTCCGGAGCGCCGTCCGGAAGGCCGCCCCCCTCACCGCCGCTTTACGCCCGCCTCCTGCGCGTACTCCCCGAGCACGGCCACGCTGAACGCCGCCGCCGCGAAGACCTTGAGTGCGCGCAGCGCCGCGCCGAACGGACGGCCGGAGTGGCCGGCGGCCAGGGCGGTGGCGCCACCGGAGGGGTGGTCGAGGCGGGCGGAGGGGCCTGGGGTGAAGGTCGTTGCGCTCATGTCTCCATGATGGATACCGGACATTTCACGTACAACGGTCCAGGGGTTGAACTCCGCACCCCCCGCCTCCTCCCGCGGTCTGACGCCAACCCCTAGGGCCCGCGCCCCAGTGGCGGGCGCCGTGCCGTCCCCGCCGCCGCCCCCGCGACGGAAAACCATTGGCCCGCGCCACGGCCCCCCGACTACACTCCCCCGTCTTCCCGCCTCCCTCCGAGGAGCGCCGCCGCCCGGACGGAAACCGGCCGGTCCACGCCCGTGATCCCCTACGTGATCCCGCGCGACACCCACGTGCACCCCTCCGGAGGCAAGACCGTGCCCGCGCCCGACCCCGCCACGTCCCACCGCGACGCCCCCGCCGGCTCCGCCGACCCCCTCAGCCGCGAACGCGCCCACCTCACCGCCTCGCGCGCCGCGCTGCGCGCCATGCGCGAGGACGCGGAGGCCCTCGACATCCGCGACGTCACCGCGAACTGGGTGAATGCCGTCGTCCTCGGCGCCCAGATCGAGGAACGCATCAAGTCGCTCGCCGACCTCTCCCACACGCCGCTCTTCTTCGGCCGCCTCGACTACCTGCACGTCGTCGGCGCCGAAGAGGCCGAGGGCGCTGAGGGCGAGCGCTTCTACATCGGTCGCCGGCACGTCCACGACGCCGACGGCGACCCCATGGTCATCGACTGGCGCGCCCCCGTCTCCCAGCCGTTCTACCGCGCGTCGAAGAAGGACCCGCTGGACGTCGGCCTGCGCCGCCGGTTCGGCTACACGGGCGGCGAACTCACGGCGTACGAGGACGAGCACCTGTCCGACCCGGCGGAGGCGGAGCGGACCAGCAAGCTGCTCCAGGCGGAGATCGAGCGCCCGCGCGTCGGCCCGATGCGGGACATCGTGGCGACGATCCAGCCCGAGCAGGACGAGATCGTACGGTCGGGCCTGTCCGGCAGCGTCTGCGTGCAGGGGGGTCCCGGCACCGGGAAGACGGCGGTGGGCCTGCACCGCGTCGCGTACCTCCTCTACGCGCACCGGGACCGGCTGGCCCGTACCGGAACGCTGGTCATCGGCCCCAACAAGTCCTTCCTCCACTACATCGAGCAGGTCCTGCCCGCGCTCGGCGAGCTGGAGGTCAAGCAGGCGACGGTCGACGACCTGGTGGCGGTGCACGGCGAGGTGCGCGGCGCGGACGACGCGGACGCGGCCGTCATCAAGGGCGACGCGCGGATGGCGGAGGTGCTGCGCAGGGCGCTGCGCTCGCACGTCACCGCCGTGCCCACCGAGCCCGTGATGGTGGTGCGCGGTTCGCGCAGGTGGCGGGTTCCGGCGTACGAACTGGAGGAGATCGTCGGCGAGTTGCTGGCCCGCGACATCCGCTACGGGGCCGCCCACGACGCCCTGCCGCAGCGCATCGCGCACGCGGTGCTCGTCCGCATGGAGCAGGCGGGCGAGGCGCCGGACGACCGGGTGCAGGACGCGGTGGCGCGGAACACGGCGGTGAAGGCGGCCGTCAAGGCGATCTGGCCGGCGGTGGACCCGGCGAAGCTGGTGCTGCGGCTGCTGTCCGACGCGGACTTCCTGGCGGAGCACGCGGAGGGCGTGCTGTCGGCGGAGGAGCAGAAGCGGATCCTGTGGGCGAAGCCGGCGCGTTCGGTGAAGTCGGCGAAGTGGTCGGCGGCGGACGTGGTGCTGCTGGACGAGGCGGCGGACCTCATCTCGCGTACGCACTCGCTCGGGCATGTCGTGCTCGACGAGGCGCAGGACCTGTCGCCGATGCAGTACCGGGCGGTGGGCCGCCGCTGCACGACGGGCTCGGCGACGGTACTGGGCGACCTGGCCCAGGGCACGACGCCGTGGGCCACGGCGAGCTGGGCGCAGGCCCTGCGGCACCTGGGCAAGCCGGAGGCGGCGGTCGAGGAGCTGACGGCGGGGTTCCGCGTGCCGCGCGACGTCATCGCGTACGCGTCGCGGCTGCTGCCGGAGATCTCGCCGGGGCTGGCGCCGGTGTCGTCGGTACGGGAGAGCGCGGGGGCGCTGGCGGTGCGCCAGGTGACCGCCGCCGACCTGTCGGGCGCCGTGGTGGCGGCGTGCGCCGAGGCGCTGCGCAACGAGGGGTCGACGGGCCTTATCGCGGCGGACGCGCGCATCGGGGAACTGGCGGCGGCCCTGACGGCGGCGGGCCACGCGTACCTCTCGCCCGGCGAGGAGACGACCGCGGAGTCCCGCCTGACCCTGGTGCCGGCATCGCTGGCCAAGGGCCTGGAGTACGACTACGTGGTGCTGGACGAGCCGGCGGCGGTGGTGGCGGGAGAGCCGGACGAGCGGACCGGTCTGCGCCGCCTGTACGTGGCGCTGACCCGAGCGGTCTCGGGTCTGACCGTCGTCCACACGGCCCCGCTCCCCTCCTCCCTGACCTGACCTCACCGCCCCGGGGTAGCTGCCGGGCTCCGCCCGGACCCCGCTCCTCGAACGCCCGGACCCAGCTCCTCGCCGGGCGCCGGGGGCCGGGGCGCCGGGGGCCGGGGTCCGGACCCCGGCGCCCCCGGGCCTACCCGTCCAGCCTCGTCCGCCACTCCCGTACCGCATCGGCGGAAACCGGCGCCTCCCAGCCACCCGGCCGCGCCGCGCCACCGATGTGGAACGCGTCGATCCCCGCCGCCCGCAGCTCCGGCAGGTGGTCCAGGCGCAGCCCTCCGCCCACCAGGAGCTGCGCCTGATAGCCCGGCGCGCCCCGCCTCCCGGCCTCCGCCTCCGCCAGCAGCACCGGAAGCCCCGCGTCCACGCCCTCCGCCGCACCGGCGGTCAGGTACGTGTCCAGGCCCGGCAGCTCCGCGATCCGCTTGCGCAACGCGTCGCGGTCCGCAGCCCGGTCGATCGCCCGGTGGAACGTCCACCGGCACCCCTCGATCTCCGCCACCACCCGCTCGACCGCGACCAGATCGGGATTGCCCTCCGCGTCCAGGAACCCCAGGACGAACTCGTCCGCCCCCTCCGCACGCATCCCCTGCGCCGCCCGCACCAGCTCGTCGATGTCCCCCGCGAGGAACCCGTCCGCCAGCCTCAGCATCACGCGCAGCGGAATGTCCACCGCCGCGCGGACCCGCCCGAAGGTCTCGCGGGACGGCGTCAGGCCGTCCGCCGCCATGTCGGTGACAAGCTCCAGCCGGTCCGCCCCTCCGGACCGGGCGGCGACCGCGTCCTGCGCGTCGAGGGCGATCACCTCCAGGACTGCACGGTTGTTCATGGGACTCCATTCTCCGGAAAACGGCCACTACAGGTCTAGTCCAATCTCCACCCTAGAGCGCCCGCCGGGCCCGCGCATCAACCCACGCTTGCACAAGCGGATGGCCGGGGGTATACATGGAGCCAACAGATACCCCCCTGGGGTATCCATAGGACAGCGACCGAGGAGAGCAGACGTGACCACGAGGCCCGCCACCGTCAGCACCCCCGCCCCCGGAGCCCAGGCCGCCCCGGGCGCCGAGGTCGAACTCGCCATCGGCGGCATGACCTGCGCCTCGTGCGCCGCCCGCATCGAGAAGAAGCTGAACCGCATGGACGGCGTCGAGGCGACCGTCAACTACGCCACCGAGAAGGCCAAGGTCACCTACCGGGGCGAGGACGTCTCCGTACAGGACCTGATCGCGACGGTGGAGGCCACCGGGTACACGGCCAAGGAACCGCCCCCGCTACGCACCGGACCACAGAGCGGGGCAATGTCGGCCGCCGGCCCGGACGCACCGGCGGACCGCGCCGAGGACGACGCACTGCGCCCGCTCCGCCAGCGGCTGATCACCGCGACCGTCCTCGCCGTCCCGGTCGTGGCGATGGCGATGGTCCCCGCCCTTCAGATCGAGTACTGGCAGTGGCTGTCCCTGACGCTGACCGCCCCGGTCGTGACGTACGCCGCCTGGCCCTTCCACCGCGCCGCCTGGACCAACGCCAGGCACGGCGCGGCGACGATGGACACCCTGATCTCGGTCGGTACGTCGGCGGCGTTCCTGTGGTCGCTGTGGGCGCTGTTCTTCGGTACGGCCGGTACGCCCGGCATGACGCACCCCTTCGAGCTGACCATTTCGCGCGGCGACGGCGCCGGGAACATCTACCTGGAGGCGGCGGCCGGCGTCACCGCCTTCATCCTGGCCGGCCGCTACTTCGAGGCCCGCTCCAAGCGCAAGGCGGGCGCCGCCCTCAAGGCCCTGCTGGAGCTGGGCGCCAAGAGCGTGACCGTACTGCGCGACGGCGGCAGCCGGGAGGAGACGATCCCCACCGACCGGCTGGCCGTAGGGGACCGTTTCCTGGTCCGTCCCGGCGAGAAGATCGCCACGGACGGCACCGTCGTCGAGGGCACCTCCGCCGTCGACGCCGCCCTGCTCACCGGCGAGTCCGTGCCGGTCGAGGTCGCCCCCGGCGACACGGTCACCGGCGCGACCCTCAACGCCGGCGGACGCCTGGTCGTCGAGGCCACCCGGGTCGGCGCCGACACACAGCTCGCCCGCATGGCCAAGCTCGTCGAGGACGCGCAGAACGGCAAGGCCGCCGCCCAGCGCCTGGCCGACAGGATCTCCGCCGTCTTCGTTCCCGTCGTCATCGCCCTGGCGGTCGGCACGCTCGGCTTCTGGCTCGGCAGCGGCTCCGGCCTGACCGCCGCGTTCACGGCCGCCGTTGCCGTACTGATCATCGCCTGCCCCTGCGCGCTGGGCCTGGCCACGCCGACCGCGCTCATGGTCGGCACCGGGCGCGGCGCCCAGCTCGGCATCCTCATCAAGGGGCCGGAAGTACTGGAGAACACCCGCAAGGCCGACACGATCGTCCTGGACAAGACCGGCACCGTGACCACCGGCCGGATGACCCTCCTCGCCGTCCACACCGCGCCCACCACCACCGAGGAAGAGGTACTCCGCCTGGCGGGCGCCCTGGAGCACGCCTCCGAGCACCCGATCGCCCGGGCGGTGGCGGCCGGCGCCGCGGAGAAGACCGGCCCCCTGCCCATCCCCGAGGACTTCGCGAACGTCCCCGGCCTCGGCGTCCAGGGTGTCGTCGAGGGCCACGCGGTCCTCGTCGGCCGCACCAAGCTGCTCGCCGAGTGGTCGATGACCCTGCCCGTCGAACTGGAGCGCGCCAAGGCCGCCGCCGAAGCCGCCGGCCGTACCGCGATCGCGGTGGCCTGGGACGGCGAGGCCCGCGCGGTGCTGGAGGTCGCGGACGCGGTCAAGGACACCAGCGCCGAGGCCGTCCGCAGGCTGCGCGCGCTCGGCCTGACCCCCATCCTGCTGACCGGCGACAACCGGGCCGTCGCCGAGTCGGTCGCCCGTGAGGTGGGCATCGACGAGGTCTTCGCGGAGGTCATGCCGCAGGACAAGGTCGACGTCGTCAAGAAGCTCCAGGCGGAGGGCCGCAGCGTGGCCATGGTCGGTGACGGCGTCAATGACGCCGCCGCGCTCGCCCAGGCCGACCTGGGCCTGGCCATGGGAACCGGAACCGACGCCGCCATCGAGGCGGGCGACCTGACGCTCGTACGGGGCGACCTCCTCGCGGCGGCCGACGCCATCCGCCTCTCCCGCAGGACGCTGGGCACCATCAAGTCCAACCTCTTCTGGGCCTTCGCCTACAACGTGGCCGCCCTCCCGCTGGCAGCCTCCGGTCTGCTCAACCCGATGATCGCGGGCGCCGCGATGGCGTTCTCCTCCGTGTTCGTCGTCGGCAACTCCCTGCGCCTGCGCGGCTTCAAGGCGGCCACCGGCTGACGGCGAAGCGGACGGGCCGGCGGACGGTCGACAACGCACTCCCCCGACCGCCCTTGGGCGCGGGCCCTCACCGGCCTGCGCCCAAGGGCGGTCGTACGTTTGCCCGAGCCCGGGAAGACGCGCAGACGCCGCGCGGCACAATGAGGGGCATGAACGCCATGGCCGCCGCCCCCCGGCACCCCGCGCACGAGGACCTGGTCCGCCGCTGGCTGGACACCGTCCCGGCCCGAAGCGGGCTTGCCGCCGACCCTCGCCCGTACGCCGAGAACCTCCTCGCCCGCTGGGCCGAACCCCAGCGGCGCTACCACTCCACCGACCACCTCGTCGCGGTCCTCGGCCACCTGGACACGCTGGCCGGCCACGCGGACGACCCGGCCGCCGTCCGCCTCGCCGCCTGGTTCCACGACGCGGTCTACCGCCCCGACCGCTCCGAGAACGAGGAACGCAGCGCCGACCTCGCCGAGCGCGCCCTGGCCGAGCTCGGGCTCGACGACGCCCGTACGGCCGAGGTGGCCCGCCTGGTCCGCCTCACCGCCACGCACGACCCCGCCCCGGACGACACCAACGGCGAGGCCCTCTGCGACGCCGACCTGGCGATCCTCGCCGCTCCCCCCGCCCCGTACGCCGCCTACGCGGCAGCGGTCCGCGAGGAGTACGGATTCGTCCCCGACGCGGCGTTCCGCGAGGGACGCGCGGCGGTGCTGCGGCAGCTCCTGGAGCTGCCGACGCTGTTCCGTACGCCGTACGGGCAGGCCGAGTGGGAGGCACGGGCGCGCCAGAACCTGACGACGGAGCTGGACCTGCTCACGGTCTGACCGGCAGGCGAACAAGGCGAACCGGACCGACCGGGCCGACAGGACCGACCGGACCGACCGGGCTACCGGACGACCGGGCCGACCGGGCCGACCGGGCCGACCGGGAATGCGAGCCCTTCCAGCGGCGTTCTCCCCTGTCATGCCCGACTCCGCCGAAAAGCGCCGCGCCCGCATGCCCCTCGCCGTCTACATACTCGGCCTGGCGGTCTTCGCCCTCGGAACCAGCGAATTCATGCTGTCCGGGCTGCTGCCGCCGATCGCCGCCGACATGGACGTCTCGATCCCCCAGGCGGGGCTCCTCATCTCGGCCTTCGCCATCGGCATGGTGATCGGCGCGCCCCTGCTGGCCGTCGCCACGCTGCGCCTTCCCCGCCGTACGACCCTGATCGCGCTGATCACGGTGTTCGGCCTCGGCCAGGTCGCCGGCGCGCTGGCGCCGTCGTACGAGCTGCTCTTCGTCTCGCGCGTCGTGAGCGCGTTCGCGTGCGCCGGGTTCTGGGCGGTGGGCGCGGCGGTCGCCATCGCGATGGTGCCGGTGAACGCGCGGGCGCGGGCGATGGCGGTCATGATCGGCGGGCTGAGCATCGCGAACGTGCTGGGTGTGCCCGCCGGGGCGTTCCTCGGCGAGCACTTCGGCTGGCGGTCGGCGTTCTGGGCGGTCGGCGCGGCCTCCGCGCTCGCGCTGGTGGGTGTCGTGACGCTGATCCCGCGCATCCCGCTCCCGGCGGAGAAGCCGCGGCTCAAGCGGGAGCTGGCGATCTACCGCGACGGCCAGGTCTGGCTGGCGATCACGATCACGGCGCTGGCGGCGGGCGGCGTCTTCTGCGCGTTCAGCTACCTCGCGCCGCTGCTGACGGACGTGGCGGGCCTCGACGCGGGCTGGGTGCCGACGGTCCTGGCGCTGTTCGGCATCGGCGCGCTGGTGGGTACGACGGTGGGCGGCCGGGTCGCGGACGCGCACCTCTTCGGCGTACTGATCAGCGGTATCGCGGCGTCGACCGTCTTCCTCGTCGTACTGGCCCTCTTCGCCTCCAGCGCGGTGGTGGCGGTCGCCCTGTCGTTCCTGCTCGGCCTCTCGGCCTTCTACACGGCGCCGGCGCTCAACGCCCGGATGTTCAACGTCGCGGGCGCGGCGCCGACCCTGGCGGGCGCGACCACGACGGCGGCGTTCAACCTGGGCAACACGGGCGGCCCCTGGCTCGGCGGCACGGTGATCGACGCGGGCTTCGGCTTCTCGTCGACGGCGTGGGCGGGCGCGGCGATGACGGTGGTGGCACTCGTGGCGGCGGCGTTCTCCCTGCGCCTCCAGCGGTCGCGCTCCCGCCTGGTGGCGTCCTCGGCCACGTCACCGTTCGAGGCACCGAAGGCAGTGCACACCGAGCGAACCTGACCCCGGCCCGTGCGCCTTTGCACGGGGTCGGCGCGCCAGTCATTCGATCGTGGCACGCTGTTGAAAGCGGCTCACCGCCGCAGATCCGTCGATCTACGCTCGCCGTGTCAGGCCGCTGGAGAAGGGAGGCGCGATGACCGCCGCAATGGTCGGGAACGACCAGGTGCCTCGCCGTCGGCCGTGGGACTACCTGTTGCAGGTCTGGCGCGAGCTGGACGTGCCCGAGGGCTGGCGCGCCGAGATCGACGGAGGACAGATCGTCTTGGTACCACCGCCACACGCGCACCACAACGGCATCGCCGCCAAGGTCCAGCGCACGCTCTACCGCGACTTGTCCGAGGAGTTGGAGGTCTACCAGACCCTCGGCGTCCACATCGCCCCACTCGACAAGCTCTACGTCCCGGACCTGGTCGTCATGCCGACCGCACTGATCGCGGCAATGGACCCGGACACCAGCGACCCGGTGGACGCCTCGGAGGCCCTGCTCGTCGTCGAGATCACGTCCAAGGGCAACGCCAAGGACGACCGGACCAAGAAGCTATGGGCATACGCGCACGCGCCGGTGCCGGCGTACCTGCTGATCGACCGGTTCGACGAGCACGGCCCGACGACCACCCTCTTCACCGAGCCGCAGAACGGCGCGTACAAGCACAGCGAGCGTGCCGCCTTCGGCGAGCAGGTGCGCCTCCCCGAGCCCTTCGGCGGGCTGCTGGACACCGGCGCTTTCCCGGTCTGACGCCGGAGCGACCCGGCAGCACCCGCATTCCTACGCCGGCCGCCCCTTCGGCCGCCGCAGGCCCGCCGCCGTGATGCGGCGTACGAGTTCCTTCGAGCCCACCTCCACCGCACCGGCGGCCACCGCGTCGGCGTAGCGCACGTCGGGCACGTCGTAGTGGTCGCGTTCGAAGGCGCGCGGCGGGCACCCGATGGCGGCCGCGAACGCGTGCAGTTCCTCGAACGAGACGTCACTCACCAGGTGCGACCACATCCGGCCGTGCCCGGGCCAGGTCGGCGGGTCGATGTACAACGTCACCGCAGGCTGCCGACCGGCGCCACGATCACGGCCGCCTTCGAGCACACCCAGTGCGGATCGGGCCCCAGCTCCGGCTCGACCGCGAGCGCGTGCGGCTCCACGTCGGTGCACACGGGGCAGATCGGCCAGCGGCCGTACTTCTCCAGCAGGGCGTCCTGGACGTCCTGGGCAATCAGGCCCGTGACGAACTCCGCCCCCGCGGGCCACTGCTCCACCCACCAGCGGCGGTGCACTATCGCGTCCTCGACCAGCGACACGACGTCCGCCCGCGCCACGTCACGGGCCGTGAGGTCGGCCATGACGAGCGCGCGGGCGGCGTGCAGCGCCTGTTCCGTGGGGGAGGGAATGGGGTCCATAGAGCCATTGTCGCGCGCCGCGTGGGCGCGCAGGGGTTCCACGGCAGGGGGTTGACGGCCCCACCCGCACGAAAATATCTTTCAGGCGTGACCAATGAAGTGAAGGAAATTTTCACCGGCGGTTCCGCGAGCACGCCCACCCCGGCAGCAGGCGCGGTCGGCACGGCAGGCGCGGTCACCACGGCAGGCACCGCAGGTACGGCAGGCACGGCAGGCATCGGCACAGCTCGCACGGTCGCCCCAGCCGGCGCCCGCACCACCGCCCCGCCCGCCCCCGCCGCCCTCGCGGCCAAGGTACGGACCCTCGCCCCCTCCATGACCCGCTCCATGCAGCGCGTCGCCGAGGCCGTCGCCGCCGACCCGGCCGGCTGCGCCGCCCTCACGGTCACCGGCCTCGCGGAGCTGACCGGCACCAGCGAGGCCACCGTCGTCCGCACCGCCCGCCTCCTCGGCTACCCCGGCTACCGCGACCTGCGCCTCGCGCTCGCCGGACTCGCCGCCCAGCAGCAGTCGGGCCGGGCGCCCGCCGTCACCGCCGACATCGCCGTCGACGACCCGATCGCGGACGTCGTGGCGAAGCTGGCGTACGACGAGCAGCAGACCCTCGCCGACACCGCCGCCGGCCTCGACACCGTCCAGCTGGGCGCGGCCGTCACCGCGCTCGCCGCGGCCCGCCGCATCGACATCTACGGGGTCGGCGCCTCCTCCCTCGTCGGCATGGACCTCGCCCAGAAACTCCTGCGCATCGGCCTCATCGCGCACGCGCACACCGACCCGCACCTCGCCGTCACCAACGCCGTCCAGCTCCGCTCCGGCGACGTGGCGATAGCCATCACGCACTCCGGCTCGACCGGTGACGCCATCGAGCCGCTGCGCGTCGCCTTCGACCGGGGGGCCACCACGGTGGCGATCACGGGCCGCCCGGACGGGCCCGTGTCGCAGTACGCCGACCACGTCCTGACCACGTCGACCGCCCGCGAGAGCGAACTGCGCCCGGCCGCCATGTCGAGCCGTACGAGCCAACTCCTCGTCGTCGACTGCCTGTTCATAGGCGTGGCGCAGCGTACGTACGAGACAGCCGCCCCCGCCCTCGCCGCCTCCTACGAGGCGCTCGCCCACCGCCACGCGCCCCGCAGCAGCAACCGTTAGCCGCCGGCGGGCAAACGCCGCGCGGCCCACAGCACAGCGGCCACGCCCGCAGCGCACAGCCACTCCCGCAGTCGTACGACGAGAAAGAGCCGCACTCCTCATGACCTCGACCCGCGCGAACACGCCCTCCGCCACGTACGGCGCACTGCGCGCCCAGCTCGCCACCTTGACCACCGAGGCGTTCCGCCCCGAGCTCGCCGAGATCGACCAGCTCCCCACGGCCGACATCGCCCGCATCATGAACGGCGAGGACCGCACCGTCCCCCAGGCCGTCGCCGCCCGGCTCCCGGAGATCGCCGCCGCCATCGACGCCACCGCCGAGCGGATGGCCCGGGGCGGGAGGCTGATCTACGCGGGCGCCGGCACGGCGGGGCGGCTCGGCGTGCTCGACGCGAGCGAGTGCCCGCCGACCTTCAACACCGACCCCGCCCAGGTCGTCGGCCTGATCGCCGGCGGACCGACCGCGATGATTAAGGCGGTCGAGGGCGCGGAGGACTCAAGGGAGCTGGCGGCCGAGGACCTGGACCGACTCGGTCTGACCGCCGACGACACCGTCGTCGGCGTATCCGCCTCCGGCCGCACCCCGTACGCGGTCGGCGCCGTCGAACACGCCCGCGCCCTCGGCGCCCTCACCCTCGGCCTGTCCTGCAACGCGGACAGCGCGCTGGGCGCGGCCGCCGAGCACGGCCTGGAGATCGTCGTCGGACCCGAACTCCTCACCGGCTCGACCCGGCTCAAGGCGGGCACGGCCCAGAAGCTCGTCCTCAACATGATCTCGACCATCACGATGATCCGGCTCGGCAAGACGTACGGAAATCTGATGGTCGACGTACGCGCCTCCAACGAGAAGCTGCGCGCCCGCTCGCGCCGCATCGTCGCGCTGGCGACGGGCGCCCCCGACACGGACATCGAAGCCGCGCTCGCCGCCACCGGCGGAGAGGTGAAGAACGCCATCCTGGTGCTCCTCGGGTCCGTCGACGGCCCCACCGCGGCCGCTCTGCTCAACGAAGCGCAGGGGCACTTGCGCGTGGCGCTCCAGGCCGCGGCCGCCCGTACGGCCTGAACTGGACGCACCACCCCCGCACAGTAAGGCACCACGCACCATGACAGAGAACAAGAACCGCGCCACCGCCGCCGCGATCCTTCCCCTCGTCGGAGGCGCGGGGAACATCACCTCCATCGCCCACTGCATGACCCGCCTCCGGCTGGGTCTGCGCGACCGTGCCCTCGTCCAAGACGAGCGGCTCAAGGCCCTTCCCGCCGTACTGGGCGTGGTCGAGGACGCGACGTACCAGATCGTCCTCGGGCCCGGTACGGTCGCCCGCGTCACCCCGGAGTTCGAGGCCCTGGTCGCCGCGGAACGAGCGGCCACCCCCGAAACGGCCATCCCTGAAACGGCCACCCCCGGAGCGGCCGGCCCCGCGCCCTCCCAGGGGCCCGCCTCCCCCTCCCCCATCCCCCTCACCGCCGACGAACTCGCCGCCCAGGGCGCCGCCATCAAGGCCGAGCGCAAGGCGAGGAACGCCACCCCCGTCAAGCTCTTCCTGCGCAGGATCGCGAACATCTTCGTCCCGCTCATCCCCGCCCTCATCGGCTGCGGCATCATCGCCGGTCTCAACGGCCTGATGGTCAACCTCGGGTGGCTCCCCGCCGTCACCCCCGCGCTCGCCGCCGTCGCGACCGGCTTCATGGCCCTGATCGCCGTCTTCGTCGGCCTCAACACGGCGAAGGAGTTCGGCGGTACGCCGATCCTGGGCGGCGCGGTCGCCGCCATCATCGTGTTCCCGGGCGTCGCCAAGGTCGACGCCTTCGGTCAGACGCTGTCGCCCGGCCAGGGCGGCGTGCTCGGCGCGCTCGGCGCGGCGGTCCTCGCGGTGTACGTCGAGAAATGGTGCCGCCGGTGGGTCCCGGAGGCCCTGGACGTCCTCGTCACCCCGACCCTCACCGTCCTGGTCGCGGGCCTCGTCACCGTCTACGGCCTGATGTTCGTCGCCGGTGAGGTCTCCGCCGCCATCGGTGACCTTTCCGACCGGCTACTGGCCACCGGCGGCGCGGCGGCCGGGTTCGTGCTCGGCGGCCTGTTCCTGCCGCTCGTCATGCTGGGCCTGCACCAGGCCCTCATCCCCATCCACACCACCCTGATCGAGCAGCAGGGCTTCACCGTCCTCCTCCCGATCCTCGCCATGGCGGGAGCGGGCCAGGTCGGCGCGGCCGTCGCGGTCTACCTCCGCCTCCCCCGCAACGGCTCGGTCCGACGCACCATCAAGTCCGCGCTCCCGGCCGGTTTCCTGGGCGTGGGCGAGCCGCTCATCTACGGCGTCTCGCTGCCCCTCGGCCGCCCGTTCATCACCGCCTGCGTGGGCGGCGCCTTCGGCGGAGGCTTCGTCGGCCTGTTCAACCAGCTCGGCGACTCGGTCGGTTCCACGGCCATCGGCCCGTCCGGCTGGGCCCTGTTCCCCCTCCTGGCCGGCAACCAGGGCATGGGCGTGATGATCGCGGTGTACGCGGCAGGGCTGGTCGCCGGTTACGTCGCCGGCTTCCTGGCCACGTACTTCTTCGGCTTCAGCAAGCAGATGCTGGCCGACCTGAACGCGGACGCCCCGTCCCCCGGCGCGGACGCGGCCACCACCACCGCCACCGGCCCCGCTTCCCCGCCCACCGCCCCGGAGAAGGAACCCGCCGCGCTCTGACTCACATCATCACCACAATTCACACGGGCCACTCCCCTTTTGCGGGGTGGCCCGTTATTCTGCGCTGACGCGATCATTGGATCGTCTCGCGGGCGTCGCCCCTTCTTCCGGAATGTTTTTCCGGGTTGCCGACGCCGCCATTTGACCTGTGGGGGGTCCCGTACTTGCGCCCAGTGCGCCCTCTTTCGCATGCCGTTACGCATGGCGTCTCGCACGCCGTCGTACGCGCGGCAGCGGTCTTCACCCTCGCGGCGGGCCTGACCGTCCCCGCCCTGGTGACCGCCCCCGCCGCGCATGCCGCACCCGCTGCGGACATCACCGGCATCAGCACCTTCGACGACGGACGGCTGAACGTCGTCCTGTCCGCCCATGCCCTGTGGGTCAAGGTCGACGTCCTGGCGTCGGACCTGCCCGGCGCCCAGGTGCTCGCCTCGACCGACGACCTGACCTGGAACTCGACCGGCTCCGTCTACGGCTGGGCCACCGCCGAAGCCCCGGCCCTGCCCGAAGGCACCGCCCTCGGCGACTACCCCGTGGCCGTGACCTACCGGCTGCCCGGCGGCACGGTCCAGCGCCGCCAGGACGCCGGTACGTACAGCTACAAGCTCCGCACCGGCGTCGAGCGCGCCGCCTTCGACCGCGCGTCGCTCGACTACGACCACCGCACCGCCGTCCTGACGGGCAGGGCGACGACGTACGACCCGCGCACCGGCGAGCGCACGCCGGCCCGCGCCGGCACCAAGGTGGAGATCCGCTACACCCTGAACGGCAACGGCCACTACACGCCGGTCAGGACGACCGTCGCCACGGACGCCGACGGCGCGTTCTCGCTGACCGCCACACCCGTCGCCCCGATGACCGGCGTGGGTGCCGTCGTCGTCCAGCCGGCCGCCGACACCGACCCCGACGAGGCCCTGAGCGTCGACGCGCTCGGCATCGAGCGGACCAGGTACCGGATCACCGCGAAGCTCGGTGCCAAGCGCGTCCACGCCGGGGACTCGGTACGGGTCACCGGCCGCGCCGAGCGGCTGACGGCCGACGGCTGGAAGCCCTTCGCCGGCGAGACGGCGGTGTCCTCCTCCGACGCCCCGGACCACAACAGCACCACCGTCCGCGGGCTCATGGGCAGCGGCAGGACCGCCGCCGACGGCACCTTCGGCTACGGAGCGAAGGCCGGCCGTACGACCGACGTCCATACCTTCCTCAGGCCGAGCGCCTTCCTCCAGGAGGCGCCGTCGGCCCTCGGCTCGGTCGCCGTGCCGCAGCGCTTCAAGTTCACCGGCGTGAAGATCTCCATCGACGCGTACGGAAAGCTCCGCGCCACCGGCAAGTTCGCCGCCCCGTACTGCGAGAACGAGAAGATCGTGCTCCAGGCGTCGACGAACGGCCGTGACGGCTGGGCCGAGCTGAAGAAGGGCACCACCCAGTACGACGGCAACGGCAGCGGCTGTGCCTTCACCCTGGAAACCGGCGGGTTCGTCAGCTCGTACTACCGCGTCTCGCACGCGGAGACCGACCGCTTCCTGGGCGGCACCTCCGCGCCGGTACGGGTCGGCCGTACGGCGACCAGGTTCGCCTCCTTCAAGGTCAGCAACACCCGGCCGGCCCAGGACGCCTCCTTCACCGCGTCGGGCTCTCTCCAGAGGCACCTCGACGGCAAGTGGAAGGCGTACGGCGGAGCGAAGGTCACGCTGGTCTTCAAGCCCCGGAGCCAGAACCAGTGGTACTGGGTCGCCAAGGGCAGGACCGGCAGCGGCGGCAAGTACAGCCTCAAGGGCAGGGGTTACGAGGACGGCGACTGGGTCGTGGTCCTGGAACCCGACGCCAAGCACTTCTACGCCGAGTCCAAGAAGGTGTACGTCAATGTCCGCTGAGCGCGCACTCACCCGCACGGTCTCCCTGATCGCCACCACCGCGCTGCTGACCACGGGCACGGTCTTCCTCGGCGCGGGCACGGCCTTCGCCGACCCGGCGCCCGTCGGCATCGGCCGTGCCGTCACCGACGGCGCACAGCGCGGCCTCTTCTCCGTCAACGCCTGGACCGACGCCACCGGGGCCGACATCGTCTCCGTCTCCGCGCGGGTCCGCAGCGGCTCCGACGTCGTCACCGAAATCCCCGCGCTGGCCGAACAGTCCTGGGACAAGGGCCGGTTCCGGGTCCCCGAGAGCGCGGTGCTCAAGCTCACCGAGGACCAGGGGGCCGTCCCCGCTCTCGGCCGGTACGCCATCGACGTGACCGCCAAGGACAGCAAGGGCAACACGACCACCCGCCAGGACGCGGGCGTACTCGACTTCACCCTCACCCCCAGGCTCGGTGAGCTGAAGCAGGAGAACACCCCGAGCCGTGAGAACCCCAGGGTGCGACTGCGGACCACCCTCATGGGCGAACAGCCCGGCAGCGGCGACCTGGTGCCGCTCAAAGACGCCACGGTCACCTTCGTCCGTACGTACACGGGCGACACGCCGGACCCCGTCGCGGTGACCGCCGTGACGGACGGCTCGGGCGCCGTGACGAGCCCGGAGATCGACATCCGGGACTGGGCGAACTTCAGGGCCACACACACGGCGGACACCGCGACGGCGCACGGCTCGTCCACCACGTACGAGGGCCTGACCATCACGCCGTACCCCGTGAAGATCACCGCCAAGTCCGACAGGACGCGCCTGCTGCCCGGCGCATCGGCCACCATCACCGGCCGGGTGACGCACGGCACCGCGAACACGCCCGTCGAAGGGACCGACATACGCGTCGGCTTCCTGAACGGCGGCGCGGGCCATGCGACGCACAAGACCGTCAGGACGGACGCCGACGGCCGCTTCACCGCCGGGCTCACCGGTCCCACCGGACTCAGCCTGAGCGGCTGGAGTGCGCGGGCCGCCGAGTTCTACGTCAGCGGGGAGGCGAGCGGGAAGCTCGCCGTACCGGCCGAATCGGCGGTCCGAGGCGTACGTTCCACCCTGGCCGCGGACGGCCTCGTGACCGTCACCGGAGCGCTCGCCGCCGTCTACGACCGGGGAGCGGCCTTCAGCGAAGAGCCCGTACAGCTGGAGCACTCCAAGGACGGCAGGACCGGCTGGAAGAAGGTGGCGTCGGCGAAGACCGCGTACTGGACCGGCGAGTTCTCCCGGTCGGTCAAGGGCAGCACCGGCGGCCACTACCGGGTGCACCACCCGGCCACCGACGCCTACACCGAGAGCTTCGGCCCCTCCCACCTCCTCACCCGCACCGCGACCCGCGTGACCTCCGTGAACGCCGGTCCCGAGCCGGTGACGAAGGGCGGGACGGTCACGGTGAGCGGCGTGCTCCAGGAGAAGGCCGGGAGCGGCTGGAAGGCGTACCAGGGCAGGGCCGTCGACCTGTACTTCAAGGCCAAGGGCTCCACCAAGTGGTCGTACGTCACCTGGGGCCGGCCCGCGTCGAACGGCAGAATCACGCTGAAGACCAAGGCCGTCAAGGACGGCACCTGGACCTTCCGCCACGCCGGTGACAGCAAGCACTTCAACAGCACGTCGGGGACGGACTACGTCGACGTGCGCTGACGCCGCGTCCACCGGCCCCGAGGGCCCGAGGGCGGCACCCCCGCGAACCGGCAGGGGGTGCCGCCCTTTTCGCGCGGCATGTCACGGCAGCCGGCCCTGCGCGTTGATCTCCCGCACGCGCGCCCTGAGCACCTCCCCGCTCGGAGCCGCCCGCACGTCCTCCGGCGGGCAGTCCCACTCCTTGCCCCCACCGGGCGGCCGTAGCTGTACGTAAGTACCCACACGGCCCATCACCCGGCCCACCCGCCCGTCCCGGACATCCACGGCGTACGCCCCCGTCGCGGGCGGCTCGCCGTCGGTCACGGCTTGAGCCCCTGAAGTACGGCGGCGAGCCGCATCGCCGTGTCCAGATTGCATCGCCCCAGGTCGACCAGCGGATACGGCGCCTCGCTCGCCAGCGACACCACGTCCACCCGCAGCGACGGCAGCGTCACCGCGACCACCCCGAGCCCCTCCCGCAACTGGGCCACCACCTCTTCCGCGGCCCGCAGCCGCTCCGACGATCGCACCACCATGACCAGGTACCTCCGCACGCTGTGTATTCGCTTTCCTCACACAGCGTGTCCGAAAGAGCACTAGCCTGAACAGTGAAGACGGCCCAACAACCCCGTATGTACGACAGGGAGTTGCCATGCCCGGTCCGAAGGACCTCGACCCTTCCTCCTCACCCCGCGCCCTGCTCGGCGCGGAACTGCGCCACGCGCGCGAGAAGGAGGGCCTCACCCAGGAGGAACTCGGCCGGCCACTCTTCGTGAGCGGCTCGTTCATCGGCCAGCTGGAGGCGGGAACGCGCCGGATGATGCCGGAGTACGCCGCGAAGATAGACGAGATCTTGGGAACGGGCGGCTTCTTCGAACGGAACTGCAAGGCGTCCACGAAGTCGAAGTACCCGGACCACTTCGCGGAGGCGGCCGAGGCGGAAGCGATCGCGACGGCGATCAAGGAGTACGCGCCGCTCCTGATCCCCGGCCTGTTGCAGACGGAACCGTACGCGAGGGCGATCTTCCGCGCGTACCAGCCGACAGCCGCCGAAGAGGTGATCGACGAACTGGTGGCGGCGAGGCTGGAGCGCGCGCATCTCCTCGACGACCCAACAAAGCCGCTGTTGTGGACGGTGCTGGACGAGGCGGTACTGCGCCGGAAGGTGGGCGAGCCCGCGGAGATGGCGCAGGCGCTGAACCACCTGGCGGCGATGGTCCGCCGCCACCGCATCATCGCGCAGGTGCTGCCGTTCGGGGCGGGGGCGCATGCGGCGATGGACGGCGGCATCAAACTGATGGGGTTCGAGGACGCGCCCCCTCTCGCCTACCTCGAAGGTCTGGGCACAGGCCAGTTGGAGGACGATCCGGCCACCGTCGCCCGCTACGAACTGACCTACGATCTGGTCAGGGCCATGGCACTGTCCCCCAAGGAATCCCTGGCTCTGATCGCATCAGTGGCGGAGGATTACGCGCATGAGAACCAGCCCTGAGTACGACCTGTCCACGGCGACCTGGCACAAGTCCAGCTACAGCGGCGGAGACGGCGGCAACTGCCTTGAGGTCGCCACCTGGCGCAAGTCCACCTACAGCGACGGCAGCGGCGGCGACTGCCTCGAAGTGTCCGACGGACACCCCCACGCCGTCCCTGTCCGAGACTCCAAGAACCCCGAAGGCCCGGCGCTCGTGTTCCCCGCCGCCGCCTGGTCCGCCTTCGTCGCGGATCTCAAGCGGCGGTAGCCGGACCGGAAACGACGACCGCCTGTCCTCCACCCCACGTTCGGGGGCGGAGGACAGGCGGCTGCCGCAGGGGTCAGAGACCGCCTGTGAAGAGGAGCTTGTTGGGCGTGCCCGGGGTGACGCCCGACAATGCGTCCTTGGTCGAGGTGGTGTCGAGCCAGCTCGCGATCTGCTCCGAGGTGGCCGACGCGTTGGTGCTGTTGTAGAGCAGGGCCGTCCCGGCCACGTGGGGAGAGGCCATGGACGTGCCGTCGAGAGCGACGCTTCCGCCGCCGAGCTTCGCCGAGACGATCTTGGTGCCCGGCGCGTAGACCTCCACGCACGAGCCGCGGTTGGAGAAGGGCGCCTCCGCGTCGGCGTGGTCGGACGCGGCGACCGTGACCACCCCTTCGGCGGACGCCGGGGAGACGTCGCAGGCGTCCTTCGCGTCGTTGCCGGCCGCCATCACGGGCAGGACGCCACTGGCCGCGAGCTTGGTGGCGGCAGCGTTCACCTGCTCCGACTTGGGACCGCCGAGCGATGCGTTGAGTACGGCCGGCCTGTCGGGGTCCTCGGCGGCGTGCGAGGCCGCCCAGTCGAGCCCGGCGATGACCGTGGCGTTGCTGCCGGTGCCCTCGCAGTTCATGACCCGGACGCTGTAGAGCTGTGCCTCGCGCGCGACGCCGTACGTCGCGCCTCCCACCGTGCCCGCCACATGGGTGCCGTGGCCCTGGCAGTCCCGCCCCAGGCGCCCCTCGCCCGGGAAGGCGTCGAACCCGGACCTCGCGCGCCCCGCGAACTCCGTGTGGCTGTAGTCGATGCCCGTGTCGAGGATGTAGGCGATTCCCCCGGCGCCGGTCGCCGTGGCGGTGAACTGGTTGTCGAGCGGCAGGGCGTGCTGGTCGATCCGGTCGAGGCCCCATGACCCAGCGGGCCCGGACACGGTGACCTTGGCGTCCTGCTCCACGGCCGCCACGTTCGGATCGGCCCGCACCCGGGTCAGCTGATCGTCCGTGAGCTTGGCGGCGAAGCCGTGCATGACCTTCTTGAAACTGAACAGCGGCGTCACGCCGACCTGGGTCGCCACCTTGGCGACGTCGGACGTGGGCTTCATCTCGACGAGGTACTGACCGGGCACGGCCTGATCCACGAGTCTGAGCGGGGCGGGGGCGGAACGGGCAGCCTGCGTCGCGGAGGCGGACAACGGGCCTACTGTCGCCAGGACAGCCGTGACGGCGGCCGCGAGGGCGATCTCATGGGGTTCGGCGTGGTCACGATGGCACCATGCAGAAACGATCAAGCGCAATCACTCAGTGCGGTGGTTTGAATACTAAGTGTATTCACATCCCGGATCAGGAACGCCGGGAACGCCCGAGGGCGGCATCCCCCTCGCAGGGGATGCCGCCCTCGGTCCGTACAGCTGAACAGCCGATCCGTGAGGATCAGAAGTCCATGTCACCGCCCGGCATGCCGCCGCCCGCGGGGGCACCGGCCTTCTCGGGCTTGTCGGCGATGACCGCCTCCGTGGTGAGGAACAGCGCGGCGATGGACGCGGCGTTCTGGAGAGCGGAGCGCGTGACCTTCGCCGGGTCGATGATGCCCTCGGCGATCATGTCGACGTACTCGCCGGTCGCGGCGTTCAGGCCGTGGCCGAGCGGGAGGTTGCGCACCTTCTCGACGATGACGCCACCCTCGAGACCACCGTTGACGGCGATCTGCTTGAGCGGAGCCTCCAGCGCGAGCTTCACGGCGTTGGCGCCGGTCGCCTCGTCGCCCTGGAGCTCGAGCTTCTCGAAGACGGCCGTGGCCTGGAGCAGCGCCACGCCACCACCGGCGACGATGCCCTCTTCGACGGCCGCCTTCGCGTTGCGAACGGCGTCCTCGATACGGTGCTTGCGCTCCTTGAGCTCGACCTCCGTGGCGGCACCGGCCTTGATGACGGCCACGCCGCCGGCCAGCTTCGCCAGACGCTCCTGGAGCTTCTCGCGGTCGTAGTCCGAGTCGGAGTTCTCGATCTCGGCACGGATCTGGTTGACGCGACCCTGGACCTGGTCGCTCTCACCGGCGCCGTCGACGATCGTGGTCTCGTCCTTGGTGATGACGACCTTGCGGGCGCGGCCGAGCAGGTCGAGACCGGCGTTCTCCAGCTTGAGGCCGACCTCCTCGGAGATGACGGTGCCACCGGTGAGGATGGCGATGTCGCCGAGCATGGCCTTGCGGCGGTCACCGAAGCCCGGAGCCTTGACGGCGACGGACTTGAAGGTGCCACGGATCTTGTTGACGACGAGCGTGGACAGCGCCTCGCCCTCGACGTCCTCCGCGATGATCAGCAGCGGCTTGCCCGACTGCATGACCTTCTCCAGCAGCGGAAGGAGGTCCTTCACGTTGGAGATCTTGGAGTTGACGATCAGGATGTACGGGTCGTCGAGCGACGACTCCATGCGCTCCATGTCGGTGGCGAAGTACGCCGAGATGTAGCCCTTGTCGAAGCGCATGCCCTCGGTGAGCTCAAGCTCGAGACCGAAGGTCTGCGACTCCTCGACGGTGATGACGCCTTCCTTGCCGACCTTGTCCATCGCCTCGGCGATGAGCTCGCCGATCTGCGTGTCGGCGGCGGAGATGGAGGCCGTCGAAGCGATCTGCTCCTTGGTCTCCACGTCCTTGGCCTGCTCAAGGAGAGCGGCGGAGACGGCCTCGACGGCCTTCTCGATGCCGCGCTTGAGGGCCATCGGGTTGGCGCCGGCGGCGACGTTGCGCAGGCCCTCGCGGACCAGAGCCTGGGCGAGGACAGTCGCGGTCGTCGTGCCGTCACCGGCTACGTCGTCGGTCTTCTTCGCGACTTCCTTGACCAGCTCGGCGCCGATCTTCTCGTACGGGTCCTCGAGCTCGATCTCCTTGGCGATGGAAACACCATCGTTGGTGATCGTGGGGGCGCCCCACTTCTTCTCGAGGACGACGTTACGGCCCTTGGGGCCGAGGGTGACCTTGACGGCGTCGGCGAGCTGGTTCATCCCGCGCTCGAGACCGCGCCGTGCCTCCTCGTCGAACGCGATGATCTTGGCCATGTGAAGTGGTCCTCCCGGACTGGGGTGGATTCTCCGGACCGAGTGGCGCCCGCGACGGACGGCCTGCCTGCCTGGTGGTTTTCCTTGTCCCACCCGGCCTGCGGGCCTCACCGGCCCGGTCCTTCTGTCACTCTCACTGGGAGAGTGCTAACAGTGCTAACGCCAATGATTAGCACTCGACCCCTTCGAGTGCAAGCGTCCCCCTCGGATGTGGACAGGCGTCCGAACGGAACGCGGCACGCGTGAAGGGCCTGTACCCGGTGTGGGGTACAGGCCCTTCATGCGTGAGTGCGTCGGTGGCCGATCGCGCCGGGATCAGACGGCGAGCTTGACCATGTCCGCCTGCGGACCCTTCTGGCCCTGCGAGATCTCGAACTCGACTCGCTGACCTTCTTCAAGGGTGCGGTACCCGTCCATCTGGATCGCGCTGTAGTGGACGAAAACATCCGCACCACCGTCGACCGCGATGAAGCCGTACCCCTTCTCCGCGTTGAACCACTTGACGGTGCCCTGAGCCATGGCTTAACTCCCCTATTTCTGGCCCTTGCACAGGACCGCACTTCGCGGGTCCTGGGTCAGACTCCTCCACCCTCCGACAGGAGAGGGCGTGCGCCGGAACGCGTCGACCGCGGCTGAATGTATCCGCCCAACTGCCCTCTGCAACAGGTCAATCGGACGAGAAATCTGGGCATGGCGGAACACGCGAAAGAGAGTAATTCCCCGATTTCCAGGGCAAGTCGGGCCGGACAAAGCACACATGAGCGGCAATTAGGTCCGGCACTTTGGCTGCTTCTTGTCGCGCGGGGACGCATTCTCATATGCGCCGGGCACAGGCAGAGGAGGGGGCTTCCCCAACTGTACCGCGCTCAACCATGCAGAATTGCCCCCTCCGCTTTCATCGCGGAGGGGGCAATCGGCGTAACACGGGGTGGTGCGAGGCGGGTCAGCCTCCGGCGACGGCCGGGATGATCGAGACGCCGGCGCCGTCGGGCGTGGCCGTCTCCAGGCCCTGCTCGAAGCGCACGTCGTCGTCGTTCACGTACACGTTGACGAAGCGCCGCAGCTTGCCCTGGTCGTCCAGGACACGGGCCGCGATGCCCGCGTGGTTCTTCTCCAGGTCGGCGATGACCTCGGCGAGGGTCGCGCCCTCGGCCGCGACCTCGGCCTTGCCGTCCGTGTACGTACGGAGAATCGTCGGAATGCGGACGTTGACGCTCATGCGAGGCCAGCCTCTCGGAAAGAGTCCAGGTTGGGGCGGATGACGGCGGACTGACCCGTGGTCGGGGCCACCGCCTCAAGGGTCTTCAGGCCGTCGCCCGTGTTGAGCACGACGGTGGTCAGGGAGGGGTCGAGCAGCCCGGCCTCGATGAGCTTCTTCGTCACGCCGACGGTCACGCCGCCCGCGGTCTCCGCGAAGATGCCCTCCGTCTCGGCCAGCAGCTTGATCGACTCCACGACCTGCTCGTCGTTGACGTCCTCGACCGCGCCACCCGTACGGCGGGCGATGTCCAGGACGTACGGGCCGTCGGCCGGGTTGCCGATCGCGAGGGACTTGGCGATCGTGTTCGGCTTCTGCGGCCGTACGACGTCGTGCCCGGCCTTGAAGGCCGCCGACACCGGCGAGCAGCCCTCCGCCTGGGCGCCGAAGATCTTGTACGGCTTGTCCTCGACCAGACCCAGGGCGATGAGCTCCTTCAGCCCCTTGTCGATCTTCGTGAGCTGCGAGCCCGAGGCGATCGGGATGACGAGCTGGTCCGGGATCTCCCAGCCGAGCTGCTCGCAGATCTCGTACGCCAGGGTCTTGGAGCCCTCGCCGTAGTACGGGCGCAGGTTGACGTTGACGAAGCCCCATCCCTCGCCCAGCGGGTCCCCGATCAGCTCCGAGCAGAAGCGGTTCACGTCGTCGTAGTTGCCCTCGATGCCGACGAGGTCACCGCCGTAGACCGAAGCCATGACGACCTTGCCCTGCTCCAGGTCGTGCGGGATGAACACGCACGAGCGGAAACCGGCCCGCGCGGCGGCGGCACCGACCGCGCCGGCGAGGTTGCCGGTGGAGGAGCAGGAAAGCGTGGTGAAGCCGAACGCGCGTGCGGCCTCGACGGCGATCGCGACGACACGGTCCTTGAAGGAGTGCGTCGGGTTGCCGGAGTCGTCCTTGACGTACAGACCACCGGTGACGCCCAGCTCACGGGCCAGGTTGTCGGCCTTGACCAGCTTGGTGAAGCCCGGGTTCAGGCTCGGCTTCGAGGCCACGTCGGCGGGCACGGGCAGCAGCGGCGCGTACCGCCAGATGTTGTCCGGTCCGGCCTCGATCTGCTTGCGCAGCGCATCGGCGTCGCCGAGCGGGAGGTCGTAGGCGACCTCAAGAGGACCGAAACAGGAGGAACAGGCGAAGATCGGGCCGAGTTCGAATCGCTCTCCGCACTCGCGGCAGGAAAGCGCGGTGGCGGGGCCCAGGTCTACGGGCAGGGGATTCGTGGTGCTTGCATCAACTTCAACAGACTGCACAGCCATGGTGCGAGGCCCTTTCTCCTCATCTTCCCCACGGCGCGTTTCGCCGTGAGACGGAATTGGCACCGTCCCCACCGTTACCTCGCGGTCGGCGGACTGGTTGCCGGGACTTCAACGGGCCGTTCCCTCTGTCCCTCTGGATGAGCGCTATGGCGCCGGGTCTGGGCCCGGCGCGTTTGTTCCGCGGCACCCCCCGAGATGCGAGGGTCGTCCGCGTTGTTCAAGACTGTAACCGAACCCCCGGACGGTTGAACCAGTCGTCCGCACCGCGAGATGGATCACTTGGAGAGCCGGGAAGCGGCTCACCGACGAGGGAGAGGCCCGTGCTGGAAGAGGTGGAGCGCTGGCTGAACCTGAGGTCCTGGTCCACGGCCGACCGGCCGCTGGACCGGCTGGTCGCGGCCAAGGCCGGGCGCGGCCTCACCGTCAGCGTCGTCCTGCCCGCCCTCGACGAGGAGGAGACGGTCGGCGACATCGTGGCGGCGATACGCCACGAGCTGGTGGAGGCCGTGCCCCTCGTGGACGAGCTCGTCGTCCTGGACTCGGGCTCGAAGGACCGTACGGCCCAGGTGGCGACGGCGGCGGGAGCCCGGGTCGTCCACCGGGACGCCGTACTGCCCCGCATACCCGCCCTGCCCGGCAAGGGCGAGGTGCTGTGGCGGTCACTGCTCGTGACCAGCGGCGACATCGTGTGCTTCATCGACTCGGATCTGAAGGACTTCTCCGCCTCGTTCGTGTCGGGCATCGTCGGGCCGCTGCTGACCGAACCCGACGTGCATTTCGTCAAGGCGATGTATGACCGGCCGCTGGGCGAAGCCACTGGTCAGGGAGGCCGCGTCACCGAATTGGTGGCACGCCCGCTGCTCAATCTGCACTGGCCGCAGCTGGCCGGGTTCGTACAGCCGCTGGGCGGCGAGTACGCCGTACGGCGGTCCCTCCTGGAGCGGCTGCCCTTCCCGGTCGGTTACGGAGTGGAGCTGGGCCTGCTCGTGGACTCGCTGCACACGGTCGGCCTGGACGCGCTGGCCCAGGTGGACGTGGGCGTACGCAAGCACCGTCACCAGGACGGGCAGGCGCTCGGGCGGATGGCCGCCACCATCTACCGGACGGCCCACCTCCGGCTCTC
This sequence comes from Streptomyces agglomeratus, assembly GCF_001746415.1. Taxonomy (NCBI): domain Bacteria; kingdom Bacillati; phylum Actinomycetota; class Actinomycetes; order Kitasatosporales; family Streptomycetaceae; genus Streptomyces; species Streptomyces agglomeratus. The sequence goes on along the minus strand of NZ_MEHJ01000001.1, from coordinate 4,403,268 downwards.
GCGCGGCGCCCTGGTGCGGCCGGCGCTGACCCAGTTCGAGCGGGGCGTGGACGGGTGCGGGTTCGTACCGAAGACGTACGCGGTGGACACGGAGGAGCGGCCGCCGATGCGTGAGATCGCCGAGTACGCGGCGCGGCGGGCGGCGTAACCGGGGCCACGGATCGGGGGTGGCCCATGGCACGTCCGTACGCACGTTTGAGGGCTTCCAGTACGGGCTAGGTTTCGCCACATGGTCTCCACGGTCTCCGAGCACGCCGCACAGGTCCTCGTCGCATCCAACCGCGGCCCGGTTTCGTACACGCTCCTGGAGGACGGCACGCTCGCCGCCAAGCGGGGCGGGGGCGGTCTGGTCTCGGGGCTGTCGGCGATCGGGCGGGCCGGCGAGGAGACCGCCTCGCTGTGGGTGTGCGCGGCACTCGGCGACGGCGACCGGGAAGCGGTACGGCGCGGGGAGGGCACGGCGGGCGTCCGGATGCTCGACATCGACGCCGGGGTGCACGCGGACGCGTACAACGGCATCGCGAACTCGGTGCTGTGGTTCGTCCACCACATGCTCTACCAGACGCCTCTGGAGCCGGTCTTCGACACGGAGTTCCGGCGGCAGTGGGCGGCGTACGAGACGTACAACCGCGCCTTCGCCGACGCGCTGGCGTCGGAGGCCGCTCCCGGGGCGGCGGTGCTGGTGCAGGACTACCACCTGTGCCTGGTGCCGGGCATGCTGCGCGAGCTGCGCCCCGACCTGCGGATCGGCCACTTCACGCACACCCCGTGGGCGCCGGTGGACTACTTCCGCCTGCTGCCCGACGACATCGCCCGGCAGCTCCTGCGGGGACTGCTCGGCGCGGACCGGGTGGCGTTCCTGACCCGGCGCTGGGCCGACGCCTTCGCGGCGTGCGCGGTGGAGGTGCTGGGCGCCGAGGCGCTGGAGGGCACGGCGGTCGGGGTGCATGGTCTGGGCGCCGACGCGGAGTTTTTGCGGGAGCGGGCGCACCAGGAGGACGTGAACGAGTGGATGGTCCGGCTGCGGGAGCGGGTCGGGGCCGGGCGCAGGACGATCGTCCGGGTGGACCGTACGGAGCTCTCCAAGAACATCGTCCGCGGCCTGCTCGCGTACCGCCGGCTGCTGGCGGACCGGCCGGAGTGGCGCGGGCAGGTGGTGCACATCGCCTTCGCGTACCCGTCACGGCAGGACCTGGAGGTGTATCGCGACTACACGGCGGCGGTGCGGCGGCTCGCGGACGAGATCAACGCGGAGTACGGGACGGACGACTGGCAGCCGGTGCTGATGGAGCTGGACGACGACTTCGGCCGGTCGCTGGCGGCGTACCGGATGGCCGACGTGGCGCTGGTCAACCCGATCAGGGACGGCATGAACCTCGTGGCGAAGGAGGTGCCGGTGGTGTCCGACGCGGGATGCGCGCTGGTGCTTTCGCGGGAGGCGGGGGCGTACGAGGAGCTGGGCGGCGACGCGATCGTCGTGAACCCGTACGACATCGGTGCGACGGCGGACGCGTTGCACGCGGCGCTGGTGATGGAGCCGGGTGAGCGGGCGGAGCGCACGAAGCGGCTGTCCGCCGCGGCGACGGCGCTGCCCCCGGCGGCCTGGTTCCTGGCGCAGCTCTCGGCGCTGACGACGGGGGCCTGACCTCGGGACTGGCCGGGGGAAATGCCCCCCGGCCCCCGTACTCCCTCCGGGCGTGTCCTCGAACGCCGGACGGGCCGGACCTGCCCGCTTCAGGCCGCCTTGCCGGCGACTGTGGACAGGGACTTCAGCAGGGCCACGACTCCCGACGGGCCCTCCACCACCAGGTCCGCACGGTCCGCGAGGGCCGGAACCTCGCTGCCGCTGCACACCAGCAGACCCGGCACGCCCTCCGTACGCAGCTTCTCCACCGTCGAGTACGCCGCCACGTCACCCAGGTCGTCCCCGGCGTACAGCACGCAGCCCGCGCCGACCTCACGCACGTACTCCGCGAGCGCCACGCCCTTGTCGACGCCCGGCGGACGCAACTCCAGTACCAGACGGCCCGGTTCGACGATCAGCCCGTGACGGGCGGCCAGCTCCGATAGAGGCACGCGCAACGATTCGAACGCCGTCACCGGGTCCTCCGCGCGCCGCGTGTGCACGGCGACCGCCTGCCCCTTGTCCTCGATCCACGAACCGCGCCACGCGCCGATGCCGTCGAGGAAACCGGGCAGTTCGGCGCGGGCCGCCTGCACGCCGGGGTGCGCGGCGGGGGCGCGGACCGTGCCGGTCGTGGCGTCCCAGCGCTCGGCGCCGTAGTGGCCGAGTACGACGAGGTGTTCGAGCCCGGCGACTCCGGCGAAGCCGCCGTACCGGACCGCGACGCCGGCCGGCCGGCCGGTGATCACGGCGATGGAGCCGACGTACGGCGCGAGTGCGGCGAGCGCCCCCACGGCGCCGGGATGGGCGCGGGACTGCTCCGGGTCGGGGACGATGTCGGCGAGCGTGCCGTCGAAGTCGAGGGCGATCAGGGCCCGGTCAGGTGCGGCCAGCAGCGCGGCGAGGCCGTCGCGGCCGGCGGGCGTCGCGGGCGTGAACTCGGTCGGCAGGGGGTGCGGTTGCGATTGGCTGGCCATGCCCCCCGACCCTACCGGCGCACGCCCTGCTCGGCACCGGGGCGACGGGAAGCGGGCGACCGCCCGGCCCGCCCGGTCCGGCCCGACCCGGCCCGCCCGGCCACTCGCTCAGCGGCGCTCGCGGCGGGCGTCGCGTACCCGGCGGAGGCGGTTGACCGTGACGGGGTCGAGCGCGACGGCGCGCGGATCGTCCAGCAGGGCGTTCAGGAGCTGGTAGTACCGGGTCGGCGAGATGCCGAGCTGCTCCCGGACCGCCCGCTCCTTGGCGCCGGGCCCCGGCCACGACCGCCGCTCGACGGCGAGGACGGCCCGGTCCCGCTCCGAAAGCCCGGAGCGCGCGGAGGGCTCGGCGGGCTCGGACAGCTCGGCTGACTCGGAGAGCTCGGCGGGCTCCGAGGACGCGGGGGACTCCGAGGACACGGACGGCCCGCCGGACTCGGAGGGCTCCGAGGGCTCGACGGGCTCGTCCGGGGCGTAAGGCATATGAGCAGTCTAGGGCGGCGCCCGGAACCCCCGCGCGGTCCAGGGCGGCGGCCGGAACCCCCACCCGGCCTCCCGCTCCGCCACTCCGCTGCTCGCTACTCCGCGTTCTCCGTCGCCGCCGCCTCGCGCCCGATCGCGCCCAGTGTCCCGGTCGGGTCGCCGTTGGGCGTGACCACCGCACCGATCTGCTTTTTGATGTTCTCGCTGACCTTCGCCCACGACGTCTTGCCCACCGGGTAGAGCGTCGATTCCGACAGCGCCTCCAGGAACGGCCACAGCTCCTTGTGCGCCGGGTCCTCGGCCATCGTCTCGGAGGCGGAGACCGTCACCGGCAGCAGGTCGTACTGGTCGGCGAACTCCAGAACGTTCTCGTCGTTGTACGCGAAGTCGAGGAACTTGCCGATCTGCCGGCCGTGACCGTTCTGCTTGAAGCCCATCATCCAGTCGGCGACGCCCATGCTCGACCTCGCCTTGCCGTCCGGCCCGGGCAGCGGCACCATGCCGACCTTGACGCCCTTCTTGGCCGCCTGCTGGAGCAGGGACGGGTGACCGTTGAGCATGCCGACCTCGCCGTTCGCGAACGCCGTGAAGGCCGGCTTCCGGTCGAGCTTGCCGGGGGCGACGGGCCCGGTCAGCTGCTCGCCGACGAGGGTGTCCTTCAGCCAGTCGAACGCCTCGACGTTCTGCGGGGAGTCGATCGTGTACGTACCGACCGAGTCCGTGTAGCCGCCGCCGTTGCTGAGCATCCACATCATGGTCTCGGCCTGGGCCTCTTCCTTGCCCAGCGGCAGCGCGAACGGGTACTTCACGCCGCGCTCCTTGAGCGCCTTGGCGGCGCTCTCGATCCCGTCCCACGACTTGGGGGGTTCGAGACCGGCCTGGGTGAAGAGCGTCTTGTTGTAGAAGAGCAGGCGGGTGCTGGCGACGAAGGGGATGCCGTACGCCATCCGCCCGACCTCGCCCGCCTCGGCCAGCGGGGCGAGCAGGTTGGCCTGTACGGGGATGGAGAGCAGGTCGTTGACGGGGTAGAGCCGGCCCTCGGCCGCGTAGTCGGCGTACGCGCCGATCTGGGCGATGTCCGGGGCGTCGCCCGCCTCGACCATCTCGGCGACCTCGCGGTCGACGTCCTTCCAGTCGTAGACGGAGACGTCGACCTTGATGCCCTTGTTCTCCGCCTCGAACGCGGTCGCCACGCCCTCCCAGTACTGCTTGGTGCTGTCGCCGCCCTCAGGGTCGTAGTCCGCCGCGACGAACTTGAGCGTGACATCCCCGTCCCCGGAGCTGCCGCATCCCGACAGGGCCACTGTCATGCCCAGTGCCACCACTGTCGCGGTCAAACCCAAAAGACGCCGGTGCACAGCTCTTCCCCACCTGTTTCTTTGTCCGACATGCGTATGAGCTGCGATTTTCTCCTAGTGCGCGCTGTGAGGTCTACACCAGTGCGGTCTCACTTGTGCAACACCTCCCTCAGGAAGCTCGCGGGAAACAGGGAGGGAAGAAGTACGGAAAGGAGTGACGAACGGCGCGGGTGCGCGAGTGGACTAGACCTTTCCATGGTCCACGCGCGAGACTGTTCCCGTGAAACACGTCATCGCCCTCGATGTGGGCGGCACCGGGATGAAGGCCGCGCTGGTCGGCGCGGACGGCGCACTGTTGCACGAGGCCCGCCGGGCCACCGGCAGGGAGCGGGGGCCGGACGCCGTCGTCGAGACGATCATGGACTTCGCGGCCGGACTGCGCGCGTACGGGGAGGCCACGTACGGCGAGAGCGCCTCCGCCGCGGGCGTCGCCGTGCCCGGCATCGTCGACGCCGGGAACGGGATCGCGGTGTACGCCGCCAACCTGGGCTGGCGCGACGTACCGATGCGCGATCTCCTCAGCCGGAAGCTGCACGGCGTGCCGGTCGCGCTCGGCCACGACGTCCGCACCGGCGGGCTGGCCGAGGGCCGCATCGGCGCGGGCCGGGGCGCGGACCGCTTCCTGTTCGTACCGCTCGGCACGGGGATCGCCGGCGCCATCGGCATCAACGGCGTCATCGAGTCCGGGGCCCACGGTTACGCCGGCGAGATCGGCCACATCGTCGTACGCCCCGGCGGTGTCCTCTGCGGCTGCGGTCAGCGGGGCTGCCTGGAGCGCCTGGCCTCCGCCTCCGCCGTGTCCGCCGCCTGGGCGGCCGCCTGCGGTGACCCGGACGCCGACGCCGCGGACTGCGCCAAGGCCGTGGAGGCGGGAGACACCCGGGCGCGTGAGGTGTGGCTGGACGCCATCGGCGCGCTCGCCGACGGGCTCGTCACCGCTCTCACCCTGCTGGACCCGCGCACGCTGATCATCGGTGGCGGGCTCGCCGAGGCCGGGGAAACCTTGTTCACACCCCTGCGGGCGGCCGTCGCGGAACGCGTCACGTTCCAGAAGCTGCCCCAGATCGTTCCGGCGGCCCTCGGGGACACCGCCGGATGCCTGGGCGCGGGGCTCCTCGCCTGGGACCTTCTCGCCACAAACGCTGCGGACCCCACGCACGCCACAGAAGAAGCCACGGAGGTATCCGCCTGATGACCGGACGCGCTGCAAGCAAGGTTCTCTCCGGCGCCCGGGTGGTGCTGCCGACCGGGACCGTCGAGAACGGCCGGGTCATCGTCGAGGGTGAGCGCATCGCGGGCGCCGCCCCGGCGGACGCCCCCTCCCTGGACCTGTCCGGCCACTGGATCGTGCCCGGCTTCGTCGACATGCACGTGCACGGCGGCGGCGGTGCCTCCTTCACCTCAGGCACGGCCGAGGACGTACTCAGGGGCGTACGGACGCACCGCGAGCACGGCACCACGACCATCGCCGCGTCGACCGTGACCGGCGAGATGGACGTACTCGCCCGGCAGGCCGCGCTGCTCTCCGAGCTGGTCCAGCAGGGCGACCTGGCCGGCATCCACTTCGAGGGCCCGTTCATCTCGCCGTGCCGCAAGGGCGCGCACAGCGAGGACCTGCTGCGCGACCCGGACCCGGCGGAGGTCCGCAAGCTGATCGACGCCGCGCACGGCACCGCGAAGATGGTCACGCTGGCGACCGAACTGCCCGGCGGCATCGAGTCGGTGCGGCTGCTCGCCGAGCACGGCGTGATCGCCGCCATCGGCCACACGGACGCGACGTACGAGCAGACCGTCGAGGCCATCGACGCGGGCGCGACCGTGGCCACGCACCTCTACAACGCCATGCCCGCCCTCGGCCACCGCACGCCCGGTCCGATCGCCGCGCTCCTGGAGGACGAGCGGATCACGGTCGAGCTGATCAACGACGGCACGCACCTGCACCCCGCCGCGCTGGAACTGGCGTACCACCGGGCGGGTTCGGCGCGGGTCGCGTTCATCACGGACGCGATGGACGCGGCGGGCTTCGGCGACGGCACGTACGCGCTCGGTCCACTGGCGGTCGAGGTCAGGGACGGCGTGGCGCGGCTCGCGGAGGGCGGCTCGATCGCGGGCTCCACACTCACCCTCGACACCGCGTTCAAGCGCGCGGTGACCGTCGACCGGCTGCCGGTCGAGGATGTCGTACGGTCCGTCTCCGCCAACCCGGCCCGCCTGCTCGGCGTCGACGACAGGGTCGGCTCGCTGGAACCCGGCAAGGACGCGGACCTGGTGGTGCTGGACGCGGACTTCACGCTCAGGGGCGTGATGCGCAAGGGTGCCTGGGTGATCGAACCGTAAGTCCCATGTAACCCCAAGTGCGGCGATTTCACCATCAGTTGATATCAAAGCGACACAGAGCGGCTGGCCCGGAACCCTGGGCCAGCCGCCTTCTTTTTGGCATGATCGCCCCGGCAGGGTTCGAACGGAGCAAGCGCTTTCCACGGGGGGTGACACGAGTGATCCTTACCGTCACGCTGAACACCGCGCTCGACATCACCTACCGCGTCCCGGCCCTCGTCCCGCACGCCTCCCACCGGGTGACCGACGTCGCCGAACGCCCCGGCGGCAAGGGCGTCAACGTCGCCCGGGTACTGGCCGCCCTCGGCCACGACACCGTCGTCACCGGCTTCGCGGGCGGCCCCACCGGCGCCGTACTCCGCGACCTGCTGGCCCCCCTCGGCCCCGTCGACGCGCTCATCCCCGTCGCCGGCAACACCCGTCGCACCATCGCCGTCGCCGACGCCACCACCGGCGACACCACCCAGCTCAACGAACCGGGCCCGGCGGTCACCCCCGAGGAGTGGGCCGCCTTCCTCACCTCGTACGCCGAACTCCTCGGCGACGCCGACGCGGTGGCCCTCTGCGGCAGCCTGCCCCCCGGCATCCACGTCGGCGCGTACGGCCAACTGATCCGCCGCGCCCGCGCCGCCGGCGTCCCCGTACTCCTCGACACCAGCGGCGAACCGCTGCGCCGCGGCATCGCCGCCCGCCCCGACCTCGTCAAACCCAACGCCGACGAACTCGCGCAGCTCACCGGCTCCCGCGAACCCCTGCGCGCCGCCCACGACGCCCGCCGCCGGGGCGCGCACGCCGTGGTCGCCTCGCTCGGCGCGGACGGCATGCTCGCCGCCACCCCCGAGGGCCGCTGGCAGGCGGCCCCGCCCGCCCGTGTGAAGGGCAACCCGACGGGCGCGGGTGACTCGGCGGTGGCCGGACTGCTCTCGGGGCTAGTGGAGCGGCTCCCCTGGCCCGAGCGGCTGGCGCGGGCGGTGGCACTGTCGGCGGCGACCGTACTGGCCCCGGCGGCGGGCGAGTTCGACACATCGACGTACGAAGACCTGCTGCCGCGGGTCGAAGTCACCGCGCACGCCACGGCGGCGTAACCGCGCACTCCCACCACGAGCACCAGGGGACCGCATGCCACTCGTCAGCACCGGCGAACTCGTCACCGCAGCCCGGGAATCGGGCCACGGCCTGGCCGCCTTCAACGTCATCACGCTGGAGCACGCGGAGGCGATCGCGGCCGGCGCGGAGCGGGCGGGAACACCGGCCGTCCTCCAGATCTCCGAGAACGCGGTCAAGTTCCACGGCGGCGACCTCACGGCCGTCGCGGCGGCGGCGACGGCCGTGGCGCGGGCGTCCACCGCCCCGCTGTCGCTGCACCTCGACCACGTCGAGTCGGTCGAACTGCTGCGCGCCGCGCACCCGGCGGGCTTCAGCTCCGCGATGTTCGACGCCTCGAAGCTGACGTACGGCGACAACGTGAAGGCCACCGCGGAAGCGGTCCGCTGGGGTCACGAGCGCGGCATCTGGATCGAGGCGGAACTGGGCAAGGTCGGCGGCAAGGAGGGCGAGGCCCCGCTCGACGCCCACGCGCCGGGCGTCCGCACCGACCCGGGCGAGGCGGTGAACTACGTGGCCGACACGGGCGTCGACGCCCTCGCCGTCGCCGTCGGTTCGTCGCACGCGATGACGGACCGCACGGCGGCCCTGGACCACGGCCTGATCGCCGCCCTGCGGGACGCCGTACCGGTGCCGCTGGTCCTGCACGGCTCGTCCGGCGTACCGGACGGGGAGATCCGGCGGGCGGTCGCGGCGGGCATGGTCAAGATCAATGTCGGCACGGCCCTGAACACGGCCTTCACGGGCGCGGTACGGGAGTACCTGGCCGCGAACCCGGCGACGGTCGACCCCAGGAAGTACCTCGTCCCGGCTCGCGAGGCGATGACCGGGACGGTGGCGCACTTCCTGGGGCTGATGGGCCACTAGAGCACGGGGATCACTGGACGTGACCGGCCGGTCTGGATACGACCGGTCCTGTCCGGACGTGGCCGGACCTACTGAATGTGACCGGCCTTGAGCTCCAGCCGGTCGAGGTTGGCCTCGCACTGGTCGCCCTCGCCGCAGGAGATCACGAAGGTGTTGTCGCCCTCGGTGAGATTGACGTAGGCGAAGGTGTTCGTCCAGCCCTTGTCCCAGGCGCCTTCCTCGGCGCGGGCGAAGTTCTTCATGTTGAGCCCGCTGCCGTGCGGCTTCCCGTTGACGGTCAGCGACGTCTTGGCGTCCTTGCCGGGCACGCCGTAGTCGATCGACAGCGTGTACGCCCCGGCCTTCGGCACCTTCACCGTCCAGGTCGCCGAGGCGCCCGGCGTGTTCAGCGGCACGTACGCGCCGCTCGACGACCGCGCGCCGGGGATCGTCTTGTCCGTGGACAGGCCCGGAGAGAGCTGGAGCAGCGCCGCGTCCTTCTTGGGCAGCTCGGCCGCCGGCTTCTCGGACTTGTCCTTGTCCTTCGGGTCCTCGCTCGGCTTGACCGTCTGGCCCGCACTGGAACCACCGCCGCCCGTGTCACCGGCCTGGGTGTTCTTGTCGTCCTTGTCACCGCTGGTCAGCAGCGCGATGCCGATTCCTATGACGACGACCGCGACGACCGCGAGCGCGCCGATCAGCAGGCCCTTGGTGTTGGGCCCGCCGCCGCGGCCACCGACGCCGCCCGAGTGCGAGTGCGCCACCGGGCGGGTGGGTGCGCCGCCGGGCTGCGTCTCGGGGGCCGCGTAGTGGGCGTTGGGCTGGCTGTAGTTCTGCTGGCCCTGCTGGCCGTACTGCTGCTGCGGGGGCACCTGCTGGCCGTACTGCTGCTGGTGCTGGCTGTGCTGCTGCCCGTACTGCCGCTGCCCGACCGTTCCCACCTGGTGGTACGAGGTTCTGGGCACCCCGGGCTGCGAGGCCGAGCCCGGGTAGCCGTAGCCGCCCGAGCGGGGCGAGACGGCACCCGCCGCCTGGCCGTCCTCGTAGAGGTAGCCGAACGGATCGTCGTCCTCAGGCGTGCTCGTGCCGTTGTTCGCGGCAGTCATCCCTGGTCACTCCTCACCATGTTCGCCAGCCGTCGCCGACCGGGCGAGCCTACCCCGAACGGGCAACCCGAAGGTTTGACGTGGACCACAGTGCGGTAGTGGGGGGCCGGTCAGCCCGCTCGCCTGTGAACCTTGGCGCGGGAGCGCTTCTCCACGTACATCCGCTGGTCAGCGGACTGCAACACCTCGTCGGCCGACATTCCGCAGCTCGCCCAGCCGATACCGAAGCTCGCTCCGACGCGGACCGCCCGGCCGTCGACCCGGATGGGCGGAATGATGGCGTTTCGCAAGCGTACGGCGAGGTCGGCGGCGTCCGCGCTGCCGAGACCGTCGGCGAGAACGACGAATTCGTCACCCCCGAGCCGGGCGACCGTGTCTCCGTCGCGTACGCAGGTCGTCAGACGGCGGGCGACCTCGATCAGGACGGCGTCACCGGTGTGGTGCCCGAACCGGTCGTTGATCGACTTGAAACCGTCCAGGTCGCAGAAGAGAACGGCGAGGCCCTTCGTGCCGTCGTCCGCGCCACCGCCTCCGCCCGCCCCCTCGGAGGTCGGCGCGACCATGTGGACGTGGTGGTCGAAGGAACCGGCGTCCGTGTGCGGGTTGTAGTCGAAGTCGTGCTCGGGCACGGCCGACCCTGGCGCGGAGGGTTCGCCGTACGCCGCGTCGAGAGCCTCCACCGCCGTGGCGCGCACCGAGTGCGGCCGGCGGCACAGCCGGGCGGACAGGCGCGAGCGCAGCTCGGCGCTGTTGGGCAGACCGGTGAGCGAGTCGTGCGAGGCGCGGTGGGCGAGGTGCAGCTCGTGGCGCTTGCGCTCCTCGATGTCCTCGACGTGGGTGAGGAGGAAGCGCGGCCCGTCGGTGGTGTCGGCGACCACGGAGTTGCGCAGCGACACCCAGACGTACGTCCCGTCGCGCCGCGCCAGCCGCAGCTCGGCGCGGCCACCCTCGGCGGAGGTGCGCAGGAGGGTGCCGATGTCCTCCGGGTGGACGAGGTCGGCGAAGGAGTAGCGGCGCATCGCGGAGGCGGGGCGGCCCAGGAGGCGGCAGAGGGCGTCGTTGGTCCGCAGGAGGCGGCCGTGCTGGTCGCCGCCCATCTCGGCGATGGCCATGCCGCTGGGCGCGTACTCGAAAGCCTGGCGGAAGGATTCCTCGCTGGCGCGCAGGGCCTGCTGCTCCCGCTCCAGCCGGACGAGGGCGCGTTGCATGTTTGCGCGAAGCCGGGCGTTACTGATCGCAATGGCGGCCTGGGACGCGTACATCTGGAGCGCCTCCTGACCCCAGGCGCCGGGGTGTCTGCCGTTGCGGGGCCGGTCGACGGAGATGACGCCGAGGAGCTCCTGGCCGCCGCCGGACGCGTACATCGGGGCGTAGAGGCGGTCGTGCGGGTGCCACTCGTCGGCGAAGCGGGGCTCGGGGCCCTCGGTGTGCCACTGGGGTACGTCGTCGTCGAGGAGGACCCAGCCCTCGGTGTGCGGGATGAAGTGCAGGTCACCCCACGCCTCGCCCATGGAGAGGCGGCGCTCCCAGGAGGCGCGGGAGCCGACGCGGCCGGTGATCAGGGCCTCGGCCGCCGGGTTGCCCGCGAAGGCCGCTATGACCAGGTCACCGTCGGGCTGGACGAGGTTCACGCAGGCCAGCTCGTACCCGAGGCCGGCGACGACTCCGTCGGCCACGGCCTGCAAGGTGTCAGCCAGGCTGGTGGCCCGGTTCAGGTCGGCGACCACCTGGTGCAGCTGCCGCAGCGTCGCCAGGCGGACGTACGGCTCGGACTCGGCCTCCATTGTTCGCTCTCCCCGAGACCTCGACAGCAACTCCAGGATTCTCAATCGCCGCACTTGTTGCAGTATCACGTCCACTGAATCACAGCGAGCTGCCCACCCGGTACACAGGGTCAGCGAATACTCGGCTCTGTGACTCAAGTCACGTCAGGTGATGAACGGCCGTACGGGGTGTGTGGGAGCGCTCCATAGCTTTATTGAACGCAAATCTCCCTCGGTCGGCTCACGTGCCGCCCGGTACTCCCCTGCCGGTCCTAGGACCGGGAGGGGGAGCGTACTGGTTCCAAGGGCCGATGGTGGAGGCGGGAGTCCCGGGCATAGCGTTCCGTGTGTGCACCAGACGACTTCCCGAACGACTTCCCGGATAAGTGCCCAGATGACTTCCGAGACGGCTTCCCCGACGGCTTCCGAGGCGGTTGCTGAGACGGTTGCTGAGACGGCGTCCGCCCTGCCCGCTGCGTCCATCCCCCATCCTGAGGGGGTGAGCAGCGAAGAGTTCCGGGCGGCGATGTCCCGTTTCACGGCGGGGGTGACCCTCGTGACCGCGCACGATCCGGACAGTGGGGCGCGCGGTGAGGCCGTCGGCATGACGGCGACGGCCTTCATGTCGGTGTCGCTGGACCCGCCGCTGGTGCTCGTGAGCGTACGGAACGGCTCGCGCATGGACGACCTGCTGGCGGAGCAGCCGCTGTGGGCGGTCTCACTTCTGGCGGAGAGCCAGCGGCAGATCGCCGGACGGTTCGCCATGAAGGGCCGGCTCAGCGACCGCCTGCTGTTCGAGGACATTCCGCATACGCGCGGCGCGGTGTCCGGCGCCCCGCTGATCGGCGGGGCGCTCGCGGTGGTGGAGTGCAGGACCGAGCAGCGGGTGGAGGCCGGTGACCACACGCTGGTGATCGGCCGGGTGCTCGAAGTGGGGCTGCCGAACGCGGACGACGGCCCGCTCACGTACTTCAGGGGCCGGTACAGGCACTTGGCGTAACCAGAGACTGGGTCACAGGGGCCGGGTGAGGCTGGGCGTGCGTGGGCCGTCAGTCCCATCCGCCCGAACGGCCGCGCTTCGTTTCGCTGCGGGCCTTCTTGTTGCGCAGGCGGCGCTCGTTGATGCCTCGGGGGATCTTCTTGGCGCGGCGCGGCTTGGGCGGCGGCGCGGTCGCTTCCGCGAGCAGGGCGGCCATGCGGACGAGCGCGGTTTCCCGGTTGCGCCACTGGGAGCGGTGCTCGGACGACCGTACGGAGACGACACCGTCCACGAGCCGGGAAGCGAGCCGCTCCAGGGCGCGCTCTTTCCAGACGGGCGGCAGGGCCTCGGTCTTCGCCAGGTCGAAGCGGAGTTCCACCTGGGAGTCGGTGGTGTTGACGTGCTGACCGCCGGGCCCGGAGGACCTGGAGAAACGCCACGAGAGCTCTGCCTCTGGCAGGGAGACAGCACCGCGAATGACATGAGGCCCGGACATGCGTCCAATGATCCCGTGTTCGCGGGCCTTACGTCACCCGCTTTACGGCGCCCGCTTCGGGCCCTGGCTTGAGGCGCGGAGTGAGGGGTGGCTTGAGGCGTGGGGCAGGGATGCCGGCAGGCGTGGGGGCAGGGATGCCGACGGGCGTGGCGTCGGGCCGCTTGCTGCGGGCCGCGCTTTTCCCCGGGGGAAATGGAACCTTGTAGTGGCCTGTCGGCGTTAGAACGGGTGACGGTAGCTTCGGACCCCACGGGTCCGACCGGCCCGCACGACTTAAGGAAGAGGACATCCAGATGGCTGTAAGTCTGTCCAAGGGCGGCAACGTCTCGCTCACCAAGGAGGCCCCGGGCCTGACCGCCGTCACCGTGGGCCTCGGCTGGGACGTCCGTACGACCACCGGTACGGACTTCGACCTGGACGCGTCCGCGATCGCGGTCAACCCGACCGGCAAGGTGTACTCCGACGCGCACTTCGTCTTCTTCAACAACAAGTCGACGCCGGACCAGACCATCGTCCACACCGGTGACAACCGCAGTGGCGAGGGCGCGGGAGACGACGAAGCGATCAACGTCAACCTGGCCGCCCTGCCGGCCGACGTCGACAAGATCGTGTTCCCGGTCTCGATCTACGACGCGGTAACCCGCAGCCAGAACTTCGGCCAGGTGCGCAACGCGTACATCCGCATCGTCAACCAGGCCGGTGGCGCCGAGATCGCGCGCTACGACCTCAGCGAGGACGCCGCCACCGAGACCGCGATGGTCTTCGGCGAGCTGTACCGCAACGGTGCGGAGTGGAAGTTCCGCGCGGTCGGCCAGGGCTACGCGTCCGGCCTGACGGGCATCGCATCGGACTTCGGCGTCAACGTCTGACCTCCGGTCGACTCACGGCGCACGCCTGAGCAGGGCCCCGGCTTCGGCCGGGGCCCTGCTGCGTTGCGCGTGGCTGGGGGTGGGGTGCGTTGGGCGGGGGCGTGACAATGGGGCGGGCTTCGACGGGCCTGGGGCGTTGGTTGCTTCTGGGGTGGGGGCCGCCTTGACCAAGGTTGGCGTCGGAGGCCCGCCCCTCAAGGGCGCTCCTGCGTCGCGTCGCCTTGACTGGTGCGGCTGGAGAGGCGATTGCCCTCGCCAAGTGCCGGGTTAGTCGCATTCCGGCCCCTGTGAGGGGTGTTGGGGCGGTCGGAAGGGGCACCAACGGCGTCGCGCGGGCATGCATTCGGCTCGGTGGTCCGCCGGGTTTGTCGCGCGGTTCAAGTGACGCCGGGCGGTGGGATTGCGACTGACCCAGCACATGGCGCACCACCAGCACTCCACCATGTGGAGAAGTCGTCCTTTAACGGGCGACGCTAGGACCTCGGCTTGTTCTTGCCGTAGAGCCATGTCTCCCAAAGGCCCTCCAGATCCCTGCCGGACTTCTGTTCGACGTACGCCGTGAAGTCGTCCGTCGAGGCGTTGCCGTGACGGTGGGTGGCGGTCCAGCCCCGCACGATGTCGAAGAAGGCATCGTCGCCCACCGCTTCACGGATCTTGTGAATCACCATCGCGCCGCGCCCGTAGACGGGTTCGTCGGAGATGTCGGCCGCCGTCGGGGGCTCGCGGGCGGGAACGCCCAGTTGCCCGGCAGGGCGAAGGCGCGGCGGAAGCTCGCGTCCGCCGGGATGTGCTCGAAGTCCTCCGCCCACAGCCATTCCGCGTACGTCGCGAACCCTTCGTTGAGCCACATGTCACGCCACGTCTTGGGCGTGACCGAGTTACCGAACCACTGGTGCGCCAGCTCGTGGACGAGCAGCCCCTGGTCGGGCGCGCCCGGAAAGACGGGCTTGGTCTGGGTCTCCAGGGCGTACTCGGAGTCGTTGCCGCGCTCGACGATCGCGCCGGTGGAAGAGAAGGGGTACGGGCCGAACGCCTTGGTAGCCCACTCCATCACTGCGGGGACGGTCGCCAGGACCTTGGCGCTGCTCTTCGCGACCGTCGGGTCCACGGCCGTGTAGACGGGCACACCCGACGGTGTGCGCGAGGTCTTCGTCTCGTACGCACCGATGGCGACGGTGGCGAGGTAACTGGCCATCGGCTCGCCACTGTGCCAGGCGAAGGTGGTGCGGCCGTTTCGCGTGCGCTCGCTCTTCAACTCGCCGTTGGAGACGGCCTTCAGGCCCTTCGGGACGGTGATCGTGATGTCGTACGACGCCTTGTCGCTCGGGTGGTTGTTCCCCGGGAACCACGCCATCGACCCGCTCGGCTGCCCCAGCGCGACCGCGCCGTCCACGGTCGTCAGCCAGCCCTCCTCCGACCCGTCCGCGTCGACGAGGGTGGCGGGGTCGCCGGAGTAGCGGACGACGGCGGTGAAGGTCTCGCCCTCGGACAGTTCGGTGTCGGGGCGCAGGGTCAGCTCGTTGCCCGCACGGCTGACGGCGGCCTCGGCGCCCCCCACGGTCGCGGACGACACGTCCAGGCCGTGGAGGTCCAGGTTGAAGGCGCTCAGGTCCTGGGTGGCGCGGGCGGTGATCTTCGCCGTACCCGTGAGGCGGCCGGCGGGTCCGCCCTGGTCCGCGCGGCGGGTCCGGTCCGCCCCGCGTGCGCGGTCGACGGTTCCGGGTCGCGGGGCGTAGTCGAGGGTCAGGGTGTAGTGCTGGACGTCGTAGCCGCCGTTTCCGAGCCTCGGGAAGTAGGGGTCACGCACGCCCGACGCACCCGGTTCCCCCATGACGCCGCCGACGCCGCCGAGGCTCGTGCACGAGGTGAGCGCGAGCAGAGCGGCGGCGGCGACGGCTACGGCGGGGGCTGTGCGGCGTACACGAGTCCTTTGCTCCACACAGATGATCCTATGCGCGGAATGTGACGCCCACCCGGCGGTACGGCCCCGCCAGGTGAGCCGCGTGCAGCCCGCTCGCCGCGCGCTGCGGCTTGCCTGCCCGGTGACAGCGCCTGCCTGCCGGGGCCTACTTGCCCAGCGCCGCGACGCCCGCCTGCGCGAACTTCTCATCCAGGTCGCCGCTCGGCGCGCCCGCCACCCCGATGCCCGCGACCGGGGCGCCCTTGACCTGCACCGGGGCACCGCCCGCGAGGAACAGCGTGCCGGGGATGTCCTTCAGGTTCGGGGCCTGGGCGAGGCGCTTGGCCAGCTCGGAAGTGGGCGCGTTCCAGGCGGCGGCGGTGAAGGCCTTGCGCTCGGCGGACTCGTACGACTGCGGGCCCGCACCGTCGCCGCGCAGCGTGACGACGGTGTTGCCGTTGCGGTCGACGACGGCGACGGTGACGCGCTGGTTCTCCGCCTCGGCGGCGTCGAGGGCCGCCTGCGCGGCCTCGGTGGCGGCGTCGATGGTCAGGTGGGTCGACTGCTGGAGGTTCTTGTTCGCCGTGTCGGCCTGCACGGCCACCGCCGGGGCGGCGGCGGGCTCGGTGGCGTTGGCGGACATCGCACCGAAGGTGCCGGCGCTGAGGGCGGCGGCGGCCACGGCGCCGGTCAGGACACGGGTGCGCAGCGAGAGCTTCTTCATGGCAGGACTCCTGGGAAGGGGTTCGACGGGATCGTTCGACGGGGTCGGCCGAGGGGTGATCGTTCGGGACTTGGAGGGACCTGAGGGCGGCGCTGTTCGGGCTTCTTGCGCCCCGTTCCGCTCTGCTATCGATCCTCCGGCCGGTTCCGGGCCCGTACCGTCGGCGTACCGGCTGCATACGGCGTGCGGGACGGCCGACCTTCCCGTCAGCCGATCGGTTGATGCGGGTCTGGTCCCACCGGGTCACCATGAAGGCACAGGCGCAGGTCGGCGAGGAGTGAACGGTGCGGCGGGAGCAGGATCAGGAGCACGTGCCCGGGTTCCGGGAGCGGCCGCAGCAGCCGGACCCCGATGCCCGCTGGCTCGCGCCCGTCATGCACGTGGCGTTCTTCCTGCTGCTCGGCGCCTCGCTCACCCGCTTCCTGCTGCGGCACCCCGGCGAGGCCCGCACGCCGTGGATCATCGCGCTGAGCATCACGCTGGCCCTGCTGTACGTGCTCGGGCCGGTCCTGGGCCCCGCCGCCCCCGGGGCGGCCCGCCCCGCGCCCCGCCGACTGGCCTGGCTGGGCGGGGTCGTCGCCGTCTGGATGGTGCTCGTGGTCCTGGCGCCGAGTTTCGCGTGGTGTGCGGTGCCGCTCTTCTTCACCGGGCTGCGTACGCTCCCCTCCCGCGCCGCACTCGTCCTGGTCGGGGTGCTCACCGCGTTCGTCGTCGCCGCGCAGCTCCAGCTCGCCCACGGCGGGTTCGACCCCAACCTGGTGCTGGCCCCACCGGCGGTGGCGGCCGTCGCGACAGCCGTCTTCCTCTACATGCAGCGGCAGGCCGCGCGGCAGCGGGCGCTGATCGACGACCTGATCCGCACCCGCCGCGAACTGGCCGCGACCGAGCGGCGCGAGGGCACGCTCGCCGAGCGCCAGCGGCTCTCCATGGAGATCCACGACACGCTGGCCCAAGGGCTGTCCAGTCAGCAGATGCTGCTCCAGGCGGCGGACCGGCAGTGGGACGCGGACCCCGAGACGGCCCGCCGTCATGTCCGTACGGCCGAGTCCATCGCGGAACGCAACCTCGCCGAGGCGCGCCGCTTCGTCCACGACCTGGCCCCCGCCGACCTGGCCGAGGGCGGCAGCCTGGAGGAGGCGCTTCGGATGCTCGCCGCCCGGGAGTCGGCTGCGTTCCGGGTGGACGGGGCGCCGGCGGGCGGGCTGCCGGACCAGGTGCAGTCGGCGCTGCTGCGGATCGCGCAGGGCGCGCTGGCGAACGTACGCGAGCACGCGAACGCGCGGGCGGCGGCCCTGACCCTCACATACCTGGGCGACCAGGTGGTGCTGGACATCGCTGACGACGGCACGGGGTTCGGACCCGACGACGTACCGTCCGCCTCTCCCGGCGTACGCGGCCACGGCCTGCCCGCGATGCGCGCACGGGTGCGCCAGCTCGGCGGCACCCTGACGATCGAGTCCGCCCCCAGCGAGGGCACCGTGCTCTCCGCCGCGATCCCCCTGGAGCCGCAGTCATGAGTCCGGTACGGATCCTGCTCTGCGACGACCACGTGGTCGTACGCGCCGGACTGCTGGCCCTGCTGGGCAGCGAGCCGGACATCGAGGTCGTCGGGGAGGCGGGCAGCGGCGAGGAGGCGGTGGCGCTGGCTGCCAAGCTGACCCCGGACGTGGTGCTGATGGACCTCCAGCTGGGCGCGGGTATCGACGGGGTCGAGGCGACCCGCCGCATCGCCCCGACCGGCGTGCATGTGCTGGTCCTGACGACGTACGACACGGACGCGGACATCACGCGGGCCATCGAGGCGGGCGCCACGGGTTACCTCCTCAAGGCGGAACGCCCGGAGGAACTCTTCACCGCCATCCGCTCGGCCGCGCAGGGCCGCACGACGCTCTCCCCGCCGGTCGCCAGCCGCGTCATGGACCGCATGCGGGGTGCGGCGCGGCCGACGCTGACCGAACGCGAGACGGACATCCTGGGGCAGCTGGCGCAAGGGCTGGGCAACCGGGAGATCGCCCGCGCGCTGTTCATCAGCGAGGCGACGGTCAAGACCCACTTGGGCCGCATCTACGCCAAACTGGGCGTGGACACGCGGTCGGGCGCGGTAGCAGTGGCCAAGGAACAACGCCTGCTGCCGTAGCCCGGGGGGGTACGTCGGGCGGGGGCACGTCGGGCCGGGGGCGTGCCGCCCAGGACCTCACGCCGGTGGCCGAGCACGGCCGGCCGGTGCCGGGCGACCCCGGCCGAGAGTTCCGTGGGCAGCAGCCGCCGTCGCTCCGGGCAGGGGCTGCGCGGGCCCTTGGCCGGTCGTGCGGGAAGCCTCGCCAAGCGTGACACCATCGACTACGTGCTCGACATCGGCTACTCCCTCTCCCGCCGCTTCCCGGACCCCCCGCAGACCGACTACCGGCGCGTCGGCGTCCACGACCTGCGGCACGACCTCTTCTGCGGGGACGTCTACCTCGCCGACACCAAGGCCGACCGGGAAGTGTCCACAGCCTGGGGATGGGTCCCCGTACTCGACTTCGCGTGGGCGCTGTGCGACATCGTCGAACTGCTCGACCAGGACCCGCGCGGCAGCCGCTCCGCCAAGCCGCAGTTCGCCGAACTGGACTTCACCGAGTCGACGGACCGGATGCTCTTCGAGCGCCGCTTCGGCTGGGTCGACATCGCGGCCGACTGGATGCCGGTCGAAGAGCCCCCGATCACCTTCAGCCACCGGCTGCTGCGCCGCGAGGCCCGCGACTTCCTGCACGACCTGATCGCGGACCTCACCGACATGCACGACGGCCTCGCCGACAACCCGGTGATCTGGGACCTCCAGGCCCGCTTCCCCCGCATGCCCGCCTGATCCTTACGCCCCCGGGCTCTCCACCCGCACCCCTATCTGCGCCGCGAACGCCGGCGCCAGCTCCAGGAGCTGCGACGGGCTGATCACCGAGCCCGCCAGCCGGTCCAGGCCACGGGCGACGTCCAGCTCCGCGACCGTACGCAGGTCCACGTCGGCCATCGTGGCCGCGCTGAAGTCCGCCCGCCGCAGGACACAGTCCCGGAACTCCACCCGCTCCAGACGCGCCCCGCCGAAGTCCGGCTCGACCAGTACGCACCCCTCGAAGACGACGTCCTTCAGGCGCGCCCGCCGCAGATTCAGGTAGTCGATCTTCCCGCCCCGCACCAGCACCCGCTCCAGGGACGACGCGTGCAGCTGGACGCCGCCGAGCCGGGCATCGATCACCTCGACGTCACGCAGCGTCGCCTCGGCCAAGTCGGTCCCCACGCCCCGCACGCCGTCCAGCACCGAGTCGATGAACCGCGCCCGGCCCAGCCTCGTCTCGTCCAGCGCCACGCCGTACAGGCCGCAGTCCATGAAGCGGGCCCCGCGCCCCTCCTGGGCCGTCAGGTCCAGCTCGCGGAACTCCACACCGTCGTAGTCCCCCTCCGACTCCAGCTCACCGGAGCCGAACGGTTCCAGCCGCGGCAGCCGCACCTCGGGACGCCGGACCGCGCGCACAGCCCTCACGGACGGTTCGGACCTCACGGGTCGTTCGGACTGTTCGGACCCTTCGCCCCTGGAGTTCTTCGGGTCGGTGCTCGTGTTCCGTGCCATCCACCCATGCTGGACCACCCCACTGACAATCCCCCGGACAGCGCCGCCGTGCCCCCGATGTCACATCCCGGCCCCCGCCGTCCGTCCTCCCCAGTGAGAGCCACCACGACGGCAAGGAGAACGGAAGAATGCGGCACCACATCACAGTCATCGGCGGCGGAGTCGCCGGCCTCACCGCAGCCATCACGGCGGCCGAATCCGGCGCCGGAGTGACCCTGTGCGAGGCCCACGACACGCTCGGCGGACGGGCCCGCACCGCCGAAGGCCCGTACAAGACCAACGAGGGCCCGCACGCCCTCTACAGCGGCGGCCCCTTCTGGGCCTGGCTCAAGCAGCGCGACCTGCTCGGCCAGGTCCTGGCCGTGCCCCCGCTCGAAGCCGCCCGCCTGCGCTTCCACCGCGGCGGCGCCCTGCGCCGTACTCCGCCGCTCGCCATGACGAAGCTGGTGCTGCGCTCCGCCGCGAAGGCCCCCATCGACGCCGACTTCACGACCTGGGCCACCGGCCAGGTGGGCGAGGAGGGAGCACGCGCGGCGGCGCACCTCGTCGCGGCCGCCCTCTTCCACCACGACCCCGGCTCCCTCTCCGCCCGCTTCGTCCAGGAGCGGCTGCGGCGTCTCCTCACGCTTCCGCCCGAGGCGCACTACCCGCGCGGCGGCTGGGCCTCCCTCGTCGACCGGATGGCCGAGCGGGCCTGGAACCTCGGTGTACGCATCGAGACGACCGAGCGCGTCACCGTCCTCCCGGACCGCAGCGGCCCGGTGATCGTCGCCACCTCCCTCGACGCGGCCCGGCGGCTCCTCGGCGACACCACCCTGACCTGGGACAGCGGACGTACGGTCCTGCTCGACCTGGCCGTCAGGACCCGCAAGGGCGACCCGTTCATCGTCTCCGACCTGGACGCGCCCGGCTGGATCGAACGGTTCACCGCCCAGGACCCCACCCTCGCCCCGGCAGGCGAACAGCTCCTCCAGAGCCAGTTCCCGATCGCCCCCGGCGCATCGAGGCAGGACGGCATCGCGCGCGCCGAGCACCTGCTCGACCTCGGCTTCCCGGGCTGGCGCGAGCGCGTCACGTGGCGGCGCGAGGCCGTCGCGTCCGGCCGTACGGGCGCACTCGACCGGCCCGGCACCACCTGGCGGGACCGCCCCGCCATCGAACGGGGCGACGGAGTGTTCCTCGCGGACGACCAGGTGGCGGCGCCGGGCCTGCTGGCGGAGGTGTCCTTCAACAGCGGCCTGGAGGCGGCCACCCTGGCGCTGCGGACCAGGAAGACCAGCGGCCGGGAAGGGCTTGACCTCAACCGCGCTTGAGGCCCGAGCCTGGGCTCAGTCGCAGATCAAACAGCCCGAGGAGCCCGTCATGCACGCTGTCCGCCTCCACGCCTACGGCCCCGCCGAGAACCTCACGTACGAGAAGACCGACGACCCGGTGCCCGGCCCCGGCCAGGTCCGCATCGCCGTCGCGGCGGCCGGCGTGCACCTGCTCGACACCGCCCTGCGCGAGGGCCTGCCCGGCCCGTTCCCCGCCCCCGTCGAGCTGCCCACCGTCCCCGGCCGCGAGGTCGCCGGCACGGTCGAGTCGCTCGGCGAGGGCACCGACCCGTCGTGGCTGGGCAAGCGCGTCGTCGTCCACCTCGGCATGAACCCGGGCGGTTACGCCGAACTCGCCGTCACCGACGCCGAACGCCTCCAGCAGATCCCGGAGAACCTCGACGAGGCCCAGGCCGTCGCCATGATCGGGACGGGCCGCACCACCATGGGCATCCTCCAGTTCACCGAGGTGACGCCCGACACCGTCGCCATCGTCCCCGCGGCGGCCGGCGGCATCGGCACCCTCCTCGTCCAGTACGTGAAGAACGCCGGCGGCACCGTCATCGGCCTGGCCGGCGGCCCCGCCAAGGTCGCCCGCGTACAGGAGAACGGCGCCGACCTGGCCGTCGACTACAAGCTGCCGGACTGGCCGGAGAAGGTACGGGCGTTCCTGGGCGACGGCGGAGCCACCGTCGTCTTCGACTCGGTCGGCGGGAACACCGGCCGCGCCGCCGTGGACCTCCTCGCCAGAGGAGGGAAGCACGTCGTTTTCGGCTGGTCCTCGGACGGTCTGCACGACGGTTCCCCGCTCACCTTCACCGACGAGGAACTCGCCGAGCGCGGCATCACCTCCGAGGGCGTACTCGGCCCCGCGATGCTGGGCAAGACCGGAGGCGACAACCCGGTGCGCACCCTGGAGAACCGCGCCCTGGCAGAAGCGGCGGCCGGCCGCCTGGTCCCCGCCGTCCAGCGCTTCCCCCTGGCCGAAGCGACGGCGGCCCACCGCGCTCTGGAGACGCGCGCCACGATGGGCAAGGTCGTCCTCGTACCGTAGGACGCTCTTCGGCGCCGTCCGGGGACGCTCTCAGCGCCCGACGCCCCGCAGGAACTCCCGCACCAGCGCGGCGATCTCGTCGCCGTGCGTCTCCAGGGCGAAGTGCCCGGCGTCGAGCAGGTGGATCCGGGCGTCCGGAAGGTCCCTGGCGAACGCCTCCGCTCCCGCCGCCCCGAAGATCTCGTCGTTGCGGCCCCACGCGACGAGGGTGGGCGGGCGGTGGGTGCGGAAGTACTCCTGGAAGGCCGGGTAGCGGTCGATGTTGAACTGGTAGTCCCAGAAGAGCTGGAGCTGGATCTCCTTGTTCCCCGGCCGGTCGAGGCCGGCCTGGTCCAACGTCCACGTCTCGGGAGCGATCCGGTCGAGGCAGTCCGCCGGCACCCCGTGCTCGTACTGCCAACGCGTCGCCCCGGCGGTCAGCAGCTCGCGCACGGCCGGCTCGTTCGTGGCGCGGTCCTTGGCGTGCGCGAACAGCACCTCCCAGAAGGGCGTGAAGCCCTCCGCATAGGCGTTGCCGCTCTGGCTGATCAGCGCGGTGACCCGCTCGGGGTCGCGGACGGCGATGCGCAGGCCGATCGGCGCACCGTAGTCGTGGACGTAGAGCGCGAACCTGTCGATGCCGAGCTTGTCGAGCAGCGCGAGCGTGACCTCGGTCAGCTTGTCGAAGCTGTACGGGAAGTCGGCCGTGCCCGGGGCCGCCGAGCGGCCGAAGCCGATGTGGTCCGGGGCGATGAGGTGGAACTCGTCGGCGAGTTCGGCGATCAGCCCCCGGTACATGTGCGAGCTCGACGGAAAGCCGTGCAGGAGCACGAGCGTGGGCCGGGACGGGTCGCCCGCCTCGCGGTAGAAGACGTCGAGCCCGTCGACGTCGACGGTGTGGTGGCGCGTACCGAACACAGACACAACTACCCCCATACGATGGCCACATGACAGGGAGAACGATCGTTCTCCCCCGTGTCCGTACCGTACGAGAACGTCGGTTCTCCATGCAAGGGAGATCGGAAATCGGCCGGAAACCGCCGGGACCAACCCCGGGCGGACGACCCCGGGCGGACGGCATCGAGCGGAAACCCCCGGCGCCGACCCCCGACCGACACCCCCGCGCGCACGCCGTCGCAACCCGGAGCGATCTCCGTACAACCTCACGCCCTCGTCGGCCGTCTCCTGTTCGTGCACCGCCTCGCGCCTGCGGGACAACTCCCGGCGAAACGGGCGGTTATGAACACTTCAGGAGACATTCATGCGCATACGCCATGCCGCCGGCGCGGCCCTTCTCGTGGCGTCCGTCGTCCCGGTCGTCACGGCCGCCCCCGCGACAGCGGCCGCCGCGAAGTACGCCGACGACTTCAACGGCGACGGCTACCGCGACTACGCCACCTACTCCTTCCGCGCGAACAACGGCGGCGGCGTGCTCGTCACCTACGGCACCGCGGACGGCCCCGGCACCCGGACCCAGCTCATCACCCAGTCGAGCCCCGGCGTCCCCGGCACGGACGAGACCGACGACATGTTCGGCGACACGCGGGCCGCCGCCGACTTCAACGCCGACGGCTACGCCGACCTGGCGGTGAACACATACGGGTAGGACGTCGACGGACGCGAGGACCAGGGCTCCGTCACCATCCTGTGGGGCAGCGCGGCCGGCCTCGACGGCGGCACCAACGTCCCCAACATGGGCGCGAAGGTCGCCGACGGCCGCTTCGGGCTGGGCCTCGCCGCCGGTGACTTCAACGGCGACGGAAAGAAGGACCTCGCCGCCACCAGCGCCGGCAAGACGTACATCTACCGCGGCGCCATCACCCGCTCCGGCGTGGCCGGCACCGTGTCCACCCTCGCCAAGTCCGGTTTTTCCGCCCGGGCGCTGACCGCGGGCAAGATGAACGGCGACTCCAGCACCGACCTGGTCGTCACCGGAATCACCGACGCCCCGAACACCTTCGGCACCGACGTCTGGTTCATCAAGGGCGGCTCCACGCCGACCTCGGGCAAGACCCTGCGCGTCGTGGCCAACTACGGCGACCCCCGCAAGGGCGTCATCGCCGACTTCAACAAGGACGGCTACGGCGACTTCGCGATCGGCACGCAGATGTACGGGGACTACAAGGGCAGCGTGTCGCTCTGGTACAGCTCGTCCACCGGCCCGGCCACCAGCGCGCGCATCACCCAGGCCACCACCGGCGTCTCCGGCACCGCCGAGACCGGCGACCGCTTCGGCACCTCGGTCTCGGCCGCCGACATCAACCGCGACGGCTACCACGACCTCGCGATCGGCGTCCCCGGCGAGAAGCTCAACGACCAGGCGGACGCCGGAGCCGTACACGTCCTCAAGGGCGGCGCCGGCGGCATCACCGGCACGGGCTCCCAGTGGATCGCCCGCGACACCGCGGGCGTACCCGGCGACGTGGCGTGGAACGACAACTTCGGCGACACCGTCCGCCTCCGCGACACCAACCGCGACGGCTACGCCGACCTGTACGCCACCGGCATCGCCGCCGACTCGCTGCGCCTCCCCGGCACGGCGTCCGGCATCACCACGACGGGAGTCTCCTCGGCGGACTCCGGCGCCATCGAAGGCATGATCCAGTAGCAGCCGGCGCTCGCGTACGACCCGGCCGTCCGTCCTCGTGACGGACGGCCGGGCCCGGTCCGGCGCATGCGTCGACGCCCGCGCGTGGCTCGACGCGGTCGGTCCTACTCCGCCGTGCCCAGCCGCACCAGCGCCCCGTCTGTCAGCCGGTTCGCCGTCCACTCCGACATCGGCACCGCTCCGAGCGACCGGTAGAACTCGACAGCAGGCGTGTTCCAGTCCAGTACGGACCACTCCAGCCGCTCGTAGCCCCGCTCGACACAGATCCGCGCCAGCGACGCCAGCAGCGCCTTCCCGTGCCCGCCCCCGCGCTGCGAAGGCCGCACGTACAGGTCCTCCAGGTAGATGCCGTGCACCCCGCGCCACGTCGAGAAGTTGAGGAACCACAGCGCGAAACCGGCGACCTCCCCCGCCTCCGTCTCCGCGATGTGCGCGTACGCCGCCGGGCGCTCCCCGAAGAGCGCCTCCCGCAGCTGCTCCTCACTCGCACGCGCCTCGTGCAACGCCTTCTCGTACTCGGCCAGTTCGCGGACCATCTCGTGAATGACGGGGACATCGGCAGGTGTGGCGTTTCGAATCATCCCCGCAGCGTAAGCAACCCCCACGTGCGACCTCCCCTCCCCTCCCCCTGCCCCCGGACCCCGGACCCCACAGGAGGTTCCCGGATACGTGCCCACGGCCGCACCGCACCCGACCCCACACCCGACCCCACCGTTGCCGACCCCGCTCCAGCCCGCTAGCGTCCCCGCCACCACCACTGATCAGCAGCGGAAACGAACGCAGGGGCATCATGAGCACCGTCAACGGCGGCATCTCCTACTGGTACGCGAACGATGGCATACCCGACCCCCGTGAGCCCCTGCCCGGCGACGCGACGGCCGACGTCTGCATCGTCGGCGGCGGCTACACCGGCCTGTGGACGGCGTACTACCTCAAGAAGGCCGTCCCCTTCCTCAACATCACCGTCCTGGAGGCCAAGTTCTGCGGTTACGGCGCCTCCGGCCGCAACGGCGGCTGGCTCTACAACGGCATCGCCGGCCGCGACCGCTACGCCAAGCTGCACGGCCACGACGCCGCCGTCCGCCTCCAGCAGGCCATGAACGACACCGTCACCGAGGTCATCAGCACCGCCGCCGCCGAGAACATCGACGCCGACATCCACCACGGCGGCGTACTCGAAGTCGCCTACACCCCGGCCCAGCTGGCCCGCCTCAAGCACTTCCACGCCGCCGAGATCGCCTTCGGCGAGAAGGAGCGCACCCTCCACGGCGCCCGCGAGACCTCCGAGCGCGTCCGCGTGACCGGCGCCGTCGGCTCCACCTGGACCCCGCACGGCGCCCGCCTGCACCCCGTGAAGCTCCTCAAGGGCCTGGCCGAGGCGGTGGAGAACCTCGGAGTGACCATCCACGAGTCGACCCCCGTCACGGAGATCAAGCCCAAGCACGCCGTAACGCCGTACGGCACGGTCCGCGCGCCGTACATCCTGCGCTGCACCGAGGGCTTCACCGCCGCCCTCAAGGGCCAGCGCCGCGCCTGGCTCCCGATGAACTCCTCGATGATCGTCACGGAGCCGATCCCCGCCTCCGTCTGGGAGACCATCGGCTGGGACGGCCGCGAAACCCTCGGCGACATGGCCCACGCCTACATGTACGCCCAGCGCACCGCCGACGACCGCATCGCACTCGGCGGCCGCGGCGTCCCGTACCGCTACGGCTCGCGCACCGACAACGACGGCCGCACCCAGCCCGCCACCATCGAGGCCCTGCGCGAGATCCTTGTCCGCTTCTTCCCCACCGCCGCCGGCGTCCCCATCGCCCACGCCTGGTCCGGCGTCCTGGGCGTCCCCCGCGACTGGTGCTCCACCGTCGCCCTCGACCGCTCGACCGGCATCGGCTGGGCGGGCGGCTACGTCGGCAGCGGCGTGGCCACCACCAACCTCGCCGCCCGCACCCTGCGCGACCTGATCCAGCAGGACTCCGGCCAGGGCGGCCCCACCGACCTCACCACCCTGCCCTGGGTCAACCACAAGGTCCGCAAGTGGGAGCCGGAGCCCTTCCGCTGGCTCGGAGTCCAGGCCATGTACGCCGCCTACCGCACCGCCGACCGCCGCGAGGCGTCAGGCCGTACGGCCGAGACGGACCCCATAGCCCGCTACGCCGACCGCATCGCCGGCCGCCACTGAGCCCCGGACGCACCGGGGGCCCGGGCCGCTGGACAGCGACCCGGGCCCCCGGTGGGCCGTCCCGCTCAGAACAGCTTCGTGCCCTCCATGCCCGTGATGACCTTCCGCGCCGCGAAAGGTGCCGCGGCCTTGCCCGTCCCCTTGTAGAGGTACGTCTTGTTCGCCTTGTCCCGGGCGACCAGCTCGGTCCTGCCGTCGTCGTTCGTGTCACCCGTGACGACGATGTCCTTGTACTGGCCCCAGCCGGACCCGATCTTCGTACGCGCCGCGAACGGCGCGGCCGCCTTGCCCGTGCCCTTGTAGAGGTACAGCACCCCGCCCGCGTCCCGCGCGATCAGGTCGGCCCTGCCGTCACCGGTCAGGTCCGCGCCACCCTTGAGGGCGTTGAACTTCCCCCACCCGGTACCGATCTTCGTCCGCGCCGCGAACGGAGCGTCGGGGTTGCCCGTCCCCTTGTACAGGTAGAGCGTGTCCTTCTCCCGCGCGACAAGATCGTCCTTCTTGTCCCCGCTCACATCGCCCACGCCTTCGATGACGTTGAACTTCCCCCACCCGGAACCCGTCTTGGTGCTCCGCTTGAACGCCCACGGCAGGATGGGATTGGTGAAGTCGTCCTCGTACTGCCACTCCCAGTCCTTCACCTGCGGCGCGTAGTAGTGCAGCGAGCCGTTCTTGTCCCGCGCCACCAGCGCGCCGGCGCGGCCGTACCCCGTCACCGGCGACAGCTTGGTGATGGTGTCGTACGCCCAGTAGCCGGACACCTCGTGGTAGCCCCGGAAGGGATCCGGGGAATACGGGCTGCGCGTCCGGCCGCTCAGGTAGCGACCCGACCAGGCGAAGAGCCCGTACCGGTCCATGACGGGCTTGGAGCTCTCGACCTGGAACCCGCCCTTCGCGCTCGGACTGGCTACCGTGGGAACCGGGGTGTAGACGTCGTAACGGGACTTGACACCCACCTTCCAGGCGGCCAGCCCGGCGTCCGCCTTGACGGTGTACGAGATCGTCACGTCACCCGGCGTGACATCGCATTCCAGTACGGGATGCATCTCCTGTATGTAGTCGTCCGGCCCCGGTTGCCGGCAGGTGGCCGTGGAGCCGTCGGAAATCGACGTCACTTCCGGCTTCCACTCGTTTCGGTCCCAGAGGCGCTGCCCCTTGACCGGCCACCAGCTCACATGCAGCTTTCCCGCGTCGAGGGCGTGCAGGGTGACCGAGTGCGTGGCCGTCCCCCCGGCCGGCAGCGTCGGACTGGAAAGGCCGATCGTGTTCTTGGCGACCTCTTCCGCCCGCTTCAGCGTGACCTTGCTCGCGACGTGCGAGGCGGCGGGCGGCAGCGAACCGGCCGTCTGAGCCTCGGTGACGGCGGCCGAGACGTCACTGCCGGCCGGGGCGAACGCGATGCCGAAATGCAGCGTCGTATTGTGCGCCGCGGAGCTCTGCGACGTCACACCGGGCGAAGGCGCCGTGTACTCGCCCGGCGCCTTCTCGCACAGGAAGACGCCCTCGACGCCGGCCGCCGGGGCGCACCCGTTCCGCTCGACCGACATACCGTCGGGGACCCCGCCCGCCGCCCACGACGGATCGGTCAGCTCCTCCTTGCTCAGCGCGTAGACGTAGGTGCCGTCACCGTTGCCACCCCAGAAGAGCCGCTCCGCCGACTCACCGGGTTGCATCACCTGGTCCTTGAGCTGACGAAAAAAGTGCGGATCTCCGTCCGCGAAGGCGGTCCCGGCCGCCCCGATCCCCGTGGTGGCCAACAACGCCACCGTCCCCCCGATGGCGAGGATTCTCCGCATGCACAGCCCCCAGTAGTCACAGCCGGGCAACCTCCCGGCACCAGTACGACCGCTCGTGATCACCGAAGGTTGTGCGGGCCGGGGCGGGATGTTCACTTCCGTACGGCACCAAAAAAGCCCAGGTCGCATGAGCTGCGACCTGGGCCGTGGAGCCCCCTGTCGGATTCGAACCGACGACCTACGCATTACAAGTGCGTTGCTCTGGCCAGCTGAGCTAAGGAGGCGTACCGGAGCAGTGTAACCAACGCCGGTCCGGCGTCCGCCGGGAATTCGATCAGCCCAGGAGTGCTGACAGAACCGTTTCCGCCAGGTAGCGTCCATGCAGGTTCACACCTGTGGACTACACCACTCCCTTACTCGGATCGTCCGGCACGTTCCTGCCGGTGAAGGAGAACATCACCATGGCCACTGTCACGTTCGACAAGGCGACCCGGATCTACCCGGGCTCCACCAAGCCCGCCGTCGACCAGCTCGAGATCGAGATCGAGGACGGCGAGTTCCTCGTCCTCGTCGGTCCCTCCGGCTGCGGCAAGTCGACCTCCCTGCGCATGCTCGCGGGTCTTGAGGACGTCAACGGCGGCGCCATCCGCATCGGTGACCGCGACGTCACGCACCTGCCGCCGAAGGACCGGGACATCGCCATGGTGTTCCAGAACTACGCGCTGTACCCGCACATGTCCGTCGCCGACAACATGGGCTTCGCACTCAAGATCGCCGGCGTGAACAAGAGCGAGATCCGCAAGAAGGTCGAAGAGGCCGCGAAGATCCTCGACCTCACCGAGTACCTGGACCGCAAGCCCAAGGCGCTCTCCGGCGGTCAGCGCCAGCGTGTCGCCATGGGCCGCGCCATCGTGCGCGAGCCGCAGGTCTTCCTCATGGACGAGCCGCTGTCGAACCTCGACGCCAAGCTCCGCGTCTCGACCCGTACGCAGATCGCGTCGCTCCAGCGCCGCCTCGGCATCACCACCGTGTACGTCACGCACGACCAGGTCGAGGCCATGACGATGGGCGACCGCGTCGCCGTACTGAAGGACGGTCTGCTCCAGCAGGTCGACTCGCCGCGCAACATGTACGACCGTCCCGCGAACCTCTTCGTCGCCGGCTTCATCGGCTCGCCCGCCATGAACCTCGTCGAGGTCCCGATCACCGACGGCGGCGTGAAGTTCGGCAACAGCGTCGTCCCGGTCTCGCGCGAGGCTCTCTCCGCCGCGGCCGACCGCGGCGACACGACCGTCACGGTCGGCGTCCGCCCCGAGCACTTCGACATCGTCGAGCAGAACGGCACCGCCGCCGCTTCGCTCACGAAGACTGCAGCCGACGCCCCGGCCGGCCTCGCCGTCACCGTCAACGTCGTCGAGGAGCTCGGCGCCGACGGTTACGTGTACGGCAGCGCGCAGGTCGGCGGCGGGCACCAGGACCTGGTGGTCCGCGTCAACGGCCGCGCCGTACCGGACAAGGGCACCGAGCTGCACGTCGTGCCGCGCGCGGGCGAGACGCACGTCTTCTCGTCCTCGACGGGCGAGCGCCTCAGCGACTGACCATGAGTTGAGCAGTACGCAGGGAAGGGCCCCGCACCGTGGTGCGGGGCCCTTCGCATGGGCCGCCCGGCCCGGGGTGTCGACAAATACCCCGGCATACGAGTCATTTCGGACCTTGTTCGTCAACACCTAATTCGAAAAGAGACTTCGAACCATCACCCACCAGAGTGACTGAATGTCTCCAAATCATTACTGGCCGCTACGCTCACTCGCGTGACCCACACAGCCCGCCGAATCGGCCGAAGTCTCGCTCTCGTACTGCCCGTCGTCCTGGTGCTCTCCGGGACTCTCGCGGTCGCCAACGTCCCGTGGTCCACCAGTGGACCCGAATCGCAGGTTCTGACCGCGTCTTCCGAGAAGGTAAACGTACGCGCCAAGTCCCGCGCTCCGCAGGACATTCTGCGCGACAAGCTCCTTCTGGAGCTCCAGGAGAAGGACCCGGGCGTCGCGCTCACGCACCTCCAGCGCGAGGTCGAGCGCCGTCCGTCGCTCGCCCAGCACTGCATGTCGATCGCCCGCTCGCTCGGCCGCGCCGCCGTGAAGCAGTACGGCCCGACCCGCGCCCAGTCGTTCTCGCGCCCCGTGTGCGACACGTCCTTCGCCTCCGGCGTCGCCCAACAGACCGGCTGATCGGGGTCCAACGGCGTCCTGCCGCATATCGTGCCCCGTATGACCCGTACGACGACGTATCCGACGCAGGCCGTGGTCCTGGCAGGCGGCCAGGGCTCGCGACTGCGCCCGTACACCGACGACCGCCCCAAGCCGATGGTCGAGATCCCGGGCACCGGGACCCCGATCATCGGCCATCAGCTTTCCTGGCTCGCCGAGGAAGGCGTGACCGACGCGGTCGTCTCCTGCGGCCATCTCGCCGGCGTGCTCCAGGAATGGCTGGAGTCCGCCGACCTTCCGCTGCGTGTCACCACCGTGGTCGAGAGCGAGCCGCTGGGCCGCGGCGGCGGCCTCAAGTACGCCGCCGCGCACCTTCCCGACCCCGGGCTGCCCTGGTACGCGACGAACGGCGACATCTGGACGCGCTTCTCGCTCCAGGAGATGGCCGCCTTCCACGCCGAGCGTGACGCCACCGCCACCCTCGCACTGGCCCGGCCCCGGATTCCCTGGGGCGCCGTCGAGACCGACACCTTCGGCCACATCACGGACTTCATCGAGTCGCCGCCCTCGCCCTATCTGATCAACGCGGGCGTGTACGTCTTCTCAGCGGCCTTCACAGAGCTTCTGCCGGACCTGGGCGACCACGAACGCACCACGTTCCCCCGGCTGGCGCGAGAGCGCCGCCTGGCGGGCTTCCCGCTGCCGCAGGGGGCGTACTGGCGGGCCATCGACACCGCCAAGGACCTCAGCGAGGCCGCCAAGGAGCTCGCCGCCGCACGCGGCTGAGCCCGCAGCGGTGGTGGGTGACCGGCCATCGGCCCACGGCTCGCTGAGCCGGCCTGCCGAGCCGGCCCTTTGCGCCCGGCCGCCGGCCCCGGCCCGCTGTTCGCCGTACGCCCCGAAGGGCCCCTGTACGCCGCGAGCAGCGCCACGGCGAGTTCTCGTGCGGTACCCGCCGCGAGCGGTGCCCGTACGCCGCGAGAAGGGCTCTGGTGCACGGCGGAGGGCCCGGCGCGCATCCCGTGCGCCGGGCCCTTCGTCCTGCCTTCGCCGTACTCTCGCCGTACTCGTGGCGTGCCTTCGGCAGTCGCGTGTGGCCGGGCTAGCCGAGCAGGCCACCGATCACACGGCCGCCGTTGCCGCCGCTCCCGCCGTTGCCGCCGGTGCCGCCGGTGGCGCTTCCGCCCGTCGTGCCGCCGGTCGTGCCGCCGGTCGTGCCGCCGCCCGTCGTGCCGCCGCCGGTGGTGGTGGTGCCGCCCGTGGTCCCGCCGCTGCCGGCACCGCCGCTGGACGTCGGTCCCGCGCTCGTGGTGGGCGCCTGCGGAGGTGCGGGCTGCTGCTGGGGCGGCGGTGCCTGACCCGCCGTGGCCCCCTGCGTCTGGCTCGGCCGCTGGGCGTCCGGGCCGACCGTGGCGGTCTCGCGGACCGTGCCGGGCGTCGTCGCCGTGGCGGAGGGCCCGGCGGAACTGCTCGCGGACGGCGACGGGTTGCGGCTGGACGGGCTCTGCGAGGCGCGGCCCGTGCTGCTGCCGGTCTCCTGGGGCAGCGGGGCCCCGGGAAGGTGGTTGGTCGGGTCGTCGTTCGGGCCCGGCACGGTGACCATGTCGGAGGAACGTACGGCCCCGCCCAGCATCGAGCCGATGAGCAGTGTGAGTCCGACCACCAGGGAGGCGACGACGGTGCCGCGCCGCAGGACGCGCCGCCGCAGCTCCCACAGCTCGGAACGGGGACCGAGCTTGCGCCACGCCTCACCGGCGAGCCGCGCGTCGATCGAGTAGACCGGCGCGCCCGCGATGATCAGCGGCGACCAGGCGGCCAGGTAGATGATGTCGGGCGCGTCGTACGCCGGTACGGTCTTCCAGCTCACCGTCATGATCAGCGCGGCGGAGAGCAGCGTCCCGAAGCAGGCGGCGACGCGCTGCCACAGTCCGAGCACCGTGAGCACGCCGACGACGACCTGGAGGAACGCCACGGTGAGGCCGGCGCCCACCGGGTGGCTCAGGGCGAAGTCGCGCAGCGGCTCGGCGACGGTCCAGGGGTGCAGCGAGGTGAGCCACTTGACCATGGAGCCGCGTTCGCCGCCGTCGAAGTACACGGGGTCGCAGAGCTTGCCCATGCCGGCGTAGATGGAGATGAAGCCGAGGAACACGCGGAGCGGCAGCAGCACCACGCCGAGGTTCATCCGCCGCCCGGGGTAGTAGGCGTGCCGGACCGCGTCGGCGCGGCGGGCGCGCTCGCCGTCCTCGGCGTACTCGTCCTCGTCGTAGGCGTCGTCGTCGAACTGGCGGGTGTAGGCGTCGTCGCCGTCCCGTTCGGGCGCGTCGTACGCGCCGACGGCCTGCTTCGTTCTGGGCAGCATCCGCGTCATGGGCGGCTCAGAGCCGCGCGGCCCGATGATGGTGGGGATGGCCGCTGTGTCCTCCGCGGTCTCGCCCGGGGAGAGCCGGGGGATGACCTGCGTGGCGCCGCTGTCGAGGCGCTCGCCGGCGGAGGAGTTACGTACGGCCTGGAGGAGTCCGGTCGCGCCGGGGTCGCCCGGCTCGGACTTCCCGCTCCAGACCACAGGCGACCGCCGTCGGCCTGAGGTCGCACCGGCCATCGCCGGAATGCGCGGGGTGTCCCCCAGGCCACTGCCCACACCGCCCGCCCCCGCGTACGGCGGGACGGGCCGCCGGCTCTGGGCCGGGGCGAGCTGCACGCGGAAGCTGGCGTGGTTGACGATGACCTGCGCTGGGTCGCAGGGCACCTTGACCATGCTCAGGGCGGGCTGATCGTCGAACCCGGGTGTTCTGGTGTCCACACTCATCTAACCGAGTGACGTGTCGTTAGGACACTGCCTTGACGCCCTCGATCTGTCCGAGACCCGTCAAGACACCCTTACCGGGACATAACCGACCACACTTCCCGCCCGTGCCGACGCGCCGCCGCGCCGGCTGCGGTCGGTGGCGTCAGCGCCGGCGCTGCGCCGCTTCCCAGAGCACGATGCCCGCCGCCACACCGGCGTTCAGCGACTCCGCGCCGCCCGGCATCGGGATGCGGACCAGGTAGTCGCAGGTCTCGCCGACGAGGCGGCCGAGGCCCTTGCCCTCGCTGCCGATGACGATGACGACCGGGCCGCCGAGCTGCTCCAGGTCCTGGACCGTGTGCTCGCCGTCCGCCGCGAGGCCGACGACCGTGATCCCGGCCTTCTGGTAGCCCTCCAGGGCGCGCGTCAGGTTGGTGACGCGCGAGACGGGGGTACGGGCCGCCGTACCGGCGGACGACTTCCACGCGCCGGCCGTCATGCCCGCCGCGCGGCGCTCCGGAACGACCACGCCGTGGCCGCCGAACGCGGAGACCGAGCGGACGATGGCGCCGAGGTTGCGCGGGTCGGTCACGCCGTCGAGGGCGACGATCAGCGGGTCCTCGTGCTTGTCGTACGCCGCCGCCGTGAGGTCGTCCGGGTGCGCGTACTCGTACGGCGGGACCTGGAGGACGAGGCCCTGGTGGTTCAGGCCGTTCGTCATCCGGTCGAGCTCCGGACGCGGGGCCTCCATCAGGTTGATGTTGCCGCGCTCGCCCGCGAGCTGGAGCGCCTCGCGCACCCGCTCGTCGTTGTCGATGTACTGCTGGACGTACAGGGTGGTCGCCGGTACGCCGTCGCGCAGCGCCTCGAAGACGGGGTTGCGGCCGACGACCATCTCGGACGTGCCCTTGGCGCCGCCGCGACGGGGGGCAGGGCGGCGGACCGCGGCCTGCTTGGCCTTGGCTGTGGCGATGCGGTTCTTCTTGTGCTTCTTGCGGGCCTCGGCGGGCGGCGTCGGGCCCCTGCCTTCGAGGCCCTTGCGCCGCTGGCCACCGCTGCCGACCGTAGCGCCCTTCTTGTTGGACGTGCGGCGGTTCCTGCGCTGGCTGTTCCCGGCCATGACCTGTTACCTGTTCCGTTGCTTCAGACGTGCGTACGTATAAGTGAAAGTGTGCCGCCCGGGACGCCGGGCGGCACATCGCGCGTGCCGGTCAGCGGGACCCGAGGGTCCATCGCGGGCCCGACGGGCTGTCCTCGATGACGAGTCCGGACTGCTGGAGCTGGTCGCGGATCGCGTCGGCCGCGGCCCAGTCCTTGCGGTCGCGGGCCGACTGCCGCTGGTCGAGTACGAGGCGTACGAGCGTGTCGACGACCCCGTGGAGGTCTTCGCCGCGCTCCGTGCCGCCGCCCGACCACGGCTCGGCGAGCGGGTCGAGGCCGAGGACGCCGAGCATCGCCCGTACCTCCGCGAGCCGTGCGACGGCCTCGTCCTTGTCGTCGGCGGCCAGCGCCGAGTTGCCCTGGCGCACGGTGGTGTGGACGATCGCGAGCGCCTGCGGGACGCCCAGGTCGTCGTCCATCGCCTCGGCGAACGCGGGCGGGACCTCGGTGGCGGGCTCGACGACGCCGCCCGCCTTCTCCATCACCCGCTGGACGAAGCCCTCGATGCGCGCGAAGGCGGACTCGGCCTCGCGCAGGGCTTCCTCGCTGTATTCGATGGTGGAGCGGTAATGGGGCGTACCGAGGTAGTAGCGCAGCACGATGGGGCGCCACGCCTTGACCATCTCGGACACGAGCACCGAGTTGCCCAGTGACTTCGACATCTTCTCGCCGGCCATGGTGACCCAGTGGTTGTGCACCCAGTACGTGGCGAAGTCGTCGCCGAACGCCTTGGCCTGGGCGATCTCGTTCTCGTGGTGCGGGAAGATCAGGTCGATGCCGCCGCCGTGGATGTCGAAGGCGGTGCCCAGGTACTTGTGGGCCATCGCGGAGCACTCCAGGTGCCAGCCGGGGCGCCCGCGTCCCCACGGGGTCTCCCAGCTCGGCTCGCCGGGCTTCGCGGCCTTCCACATGGCGAAGTCGCGCGGGTCGCGCTTGCCGGTCTCGCCGTCGCCGGACGGCTGAAGGAGGTTGTCCAGCTCCTGGTTGGAGAGCTCCAGGTAGCCGGGGAAGGACCGCACGTCGAAGTAGACGTTCCCGTCGGCCGCGTACGCGTGCCCGCGCTCGATGAGGCCGCGCATCATCTCGACCATCTCGGTGACGTGGCCGGTGGCGCGGGGCTCGTAGGTGGGCGGGAGGCAGCCGAGGGCGTCGTAGCCGTCGTTGAAGGCGCGCTCGTTCTCGTACCCGATGGACCACCAGGGGCGGCCCTGCTCGGCCGACTTGTTGATGATCTTGTCGTCGATGTCCGTGACGTTGCGGACGAACGTCACGTCGTAGCCCCGGTAGCTAAACCAGCGGCGCATGATGTCGAAGTTGAGGCCCGACCTGATGTGGCCGATGTGCGGGGCGGCCTGCACGGTAGCGCCACAGAGGTAGATCGAGACGCAGCCCGGTGTGAGCGGGGAGAAGTCGCGAATCTGCCGGGCGCTGGTGTCGTACAGCCGAATAGTCACCACACCAGGGTAGTGGGCGGACGACAGTGCCTTGCGACCCTTGCGGTTCTGGGAGGGAGTGTCCTGCCGAGGGGTGCGGCAGGACATCCGGCCCGTCCGGGGTCCGGGGGGCCGGGGGGCTTGCCCCCGGCGGGGGCTAGCCCCCAGTTCGGGAAGGGGCGGGGTGGGGAGCAAGCCCGCGCAGGCGTCTGCCGCTCAGCCCGTACGGACCACCAGCGCCGTGGCGATCGCGGCCAGACCCTCGCCCCGGCCCGTGAACCCGAGGCCGTCCGACGTCGCGGCCGACAGGGCGACCGGCGCACCGACCGCCTCCGACAGCACCTTCTGCGCCTCTTCGCGCCGCTTGCCGATCTTCGGCCGTACGCCGACGACCTGCACGGCGACATTGCCGATGGCGAAACCTTCGGCCCGTACGATCCGCGCCGCCTCTGTCAGCAGCGTGATGCCCGACGCACCGGACCACTCGGGCCGGCCCGTGCCGAAGTGCGCGCCGAGGTCACCGAGCCCGGCGGCGGAGAACAGCGCGTTGCAGGCGGCGTGCGCGACGACGTCCGCGTCCGAGTGGCCGGCCAGTCCGGGGCCCTCGCCCTCCCAGAGCAGGCCCCCGCACCACAGCTCGCGGCCTTCCTCGAAGGCGTGGATGTCGGTCCCGATGCCGACCAGCGGCAGCGCGGGGAGGGACGGGGTCTCAGAAGCCATCGTTTGCCCTCCTGCGGGCGAGTACCGCCTCGGCCAGGACGAGGTCCAGGGGCCGGGTCACCTTGAATGCCTCTTCGTGGCCGGGGACGACCACGACCTGCACGCCGAGCTGCTCGACCATGCCGGCGCAGTCCGTCGCGCCCTCCCCGCTCGCCGCGATCGTCTCGTGCGCGCGCACGAGCGTGGCCCGGTCGAAGCCCTGCGGTGTCTGCACGGCGCGCAGGCGGGCCCGCGCGGGCGTCGCGACGACCGGCTCGGGCGCGCCCTTCTCCCCGGGCTCGACCTCCTTGACGGTGTCGGCGAGCGGCAGGGCGGGCACCACGGCCGGCGCCCCGTCCCGTAGGGCCTCGATGACGGCGTCGACGGTGTCGACGGGTACGAGCGGGCGGGCCGCGTCGTGCACCAGGACCGCCGTGATGTCGGCCGGGAGGGCTGCCAGACCGAGCCGCACCGACTCCTGGCGGGTCTCGCCGCCCGGTACGACCAGGAAGTCCGTCCGCTCGGGCAGCGCGTGCTCGCTGAGCAGGTTCTTCACCTCGACGGCGCCGTCCTTGGGTGCCACTACGACGACGAGCGAGACGGCCCTGGAGTTGGCCATGGCCCGTACCGCGTGGATCAGCATGGGGGTGCCGCTCAGCGTGCGCAGCGCCTTGGGCGCGCCGGGGCCCAGCCGTACTCCGCGGCCGGCCGCGGGGATCACGGCGGCGGTGCGCGGGGTGGGGGTGGGGCGCGATTCGTCTGTCATCGGTAGCTCCGGGGCCGACGTGCTTCGGGAAGGGTTTGGGTCCGCCAGGTTTGTGTCCGCGGGCTTCGTGGGTATGGCCACAAACGTGCTGGGCGCGACGCCTTGACCGGCCCCTTCCGTGACGACTGGTCGAGGCGGCTGCCCGGGCCCGGCACACCGGAGCACCAGGGATCAGGGCGTGGAAGTACGGCGCCGGGGCATGCGAGGGCGGGGATCAGGCGCGCGGACAAACGCGGAGGGAACGCGACATGCCGCAGCGCCCGCAACAAGGGCTGGGAACCTTGTCGGCGGGCACCGCGGCATCATTACTGGGTATCAGGGAAGGAGCCCCTGGACCCGGAGTCAGGACGCGAGGACCTCGTCGAGCAGAGCCTCGGCCTTGTCTTCATTGGTGTTCTCCGCGAGTGCCAGCTCGCTCACCAGAATCTGGCGTGCCTTGGCGAGCATGCGCTTCTCACCTGCGGAGAGACCGCGCTCGCGCTCACGACGCCACAGGTCGCGGACTACCTCGGCGACCTTGATGACATCGCCGGAGGCGAGCTTCTCGAGATTTGCCTTGTAGCGCCGGGACCAGTTCGTCGGCTCTTCGGCATACGGTGCGCGCAGCACCTCGAAGACCCGGTCGAGACCTTCCTGACCGACTACATCGCGTACACCGACGAACTCCGCATTGTCCGCAGGCACACGAACAGTCAAGTCACCCTGGGCGACCTTGAGCACCAAGTAGGTCTTGTCCACGCCTTTGATCTGGCGAGTTTCGATAGCCTCGATCAGCGCGGCCCCGTGATGGGGATAGACCACGGTGTCGCCAACCTTGAACGTCATGTGACAGGTACCCCTTCCGTGGCTATCCAGAGTAACACGGATACGGCTTCTTCTGAATGGCGTTTCCGCAGGTCAGGGCATATCTCGGGGCTTGACAACAGCAACAGGAACGTGCTGCGCGGGGCTTGCGGAAGCGGGTATTCGCAGGTCGGAGCGGCTGTACGGGCGGAGAGAAACGCGTACGTTACACACATCACCGACCCCTCCGAAGAGGCCGAACGTCCCGTTTTGCCGGGTTCCAAGCGGTGAACTTGGTGTACTCCGTTCGGCCATCGGTCACCCGTTCGGCCGGAAACAAAAATTGATCACGGGCCCCGGTGATCAATTCTCCGGCCCGCCTGCATTCCTTACGGATAATCCGCACTCGGGACGCCGGGTCACCCTCCCCGGATATGTGAAGGCCGTGCGAAACAAGCCGCCGTGTCCGCCGCCGCGTCTCCGGTGGCCGGTATGGGCGGCCGGGTGGGGCGGGTCGGGTGCGAGGGCCGGTCGACGGCTCGGTAACCTAAGCGCGCTGACACACCATTGGGGCGGCTTTACGCCGCTCGACACCGCCACTGTCCGCCCGCCCGTACGTCCGTACCTCTGACTGGAGATGCCGCCGCCGTGAGCAGCAGCCTTCGACGCGGTGCCCTTGCCGCAACCGCCATCGTGTTCTCGATCGCTTCGCTTGCCGCCTGCGGGGCGGGCAACGACGCGCAGACGCTGGGGGTCAGGCCGGACAACGCCGCAGCCTCCGTCGACGACATCAAGATCCAGAACGCGACGATCGTCACGCAGCCCGAGATCGACGCCGAAGGTCCGGCGGCCGTCACCGGCATGATCTTCAACAACGGCACGAAGGCCGAGACGCTCGAAGCGGTCTCGCTGCCCGGCACCAGCACCAAGGTGACGCTCAAGCCGGCCAAGGGCTCCGGTCCGCTGACCGTGCCGGCCGGCGGCTCGCTGCTCCTCGGCGGCAAGGGCAACGCCTCGGCCGTGATCGAGGACGGCCGCGAAGCGGCCAAGGACGGCGACGCGCAGCCGGTGCGCTTCGAGCTCAGCGAGACCGGCACGGTCGAGCTGCGGGCGTTCGTGGTTCCGGCGACGCAGTACTTCAAGGACGTCGGCCCGAGCCGGCTCCCGAAGGCGCCGGCCCAGTCGCCGTCCGGCTCGGCGACCGCGTCCCCGACGGGCTCGCCCGCCGGTGAGGCGGGCTCCACGGCCTCGTCGAGCCCGTCCCAGGGTGTCTCGCAGTCCTCCGACGCGCAGTCCTCCGACGACGCGGACGAGCACGGCGCGGAGCACTGAGTGCTGAGCACTGAGCACTGACGCCCGTACGCACGCAGTACGCGGAAGGGGGCGCCCCACCGGTTGGTACCGGCGGGGCGCCCCCTTCCGCTTGAGCGGCATCGCGGTTTACGGCTTCGCGGTTTACGGCTCGA
Organism: Streptomyces agglomeratus; assembly: GCF_001746415.1. Classification (NCBI taxonomy): domain Bacteria; kingdom Bacillati; phylum Actinomycetota; class Actinomycetes; order Kitasatosporales; family Streptomycetaceae; genus Streptomyces; species Streptomyces agglomeratus. The sequence continues at coordinate 4,362,926 of NZ_MEHJ01000001.1, read as the reverse complement.
ACTTGTAGCCCAGGCCGCGGACCGTGACGAGATACCTCGGTGCGCCGGGGTCCGGCTCGATCTTGGCGCGCAGGCGCTTCACGTGGACGTCGAGGGTCTTCGTGTCGCCCACGTAGTCCGCGCCCCACACGCGGTCGATCAGCTGCATACGGGTGAGGACCCGGCCCGCGTTGCGCAGCAGCATCTCCAGGAGGTCGAACTCCTTGAGCGGGAGGTCGACCTTTCCGCCGCCGACCGTGACCACGTGGCGGTCGACGTCCATCCGGACCGGTCCGGCCTCCAGGGCGGCCGGCGTGACCTCTTCTGGCTCTCCGCGGCGGCGCAGGACGGCGCGGATGCGGGCGACCAGTTCCCGCGAGGAGAAGGGCTTCGTGACGTAGTCGTCGGCTCCTATCTCCAGCCCGACGACCTTGTCGATCTCACTGTCCTTGGCGGTCACCATGATGACCGGAACATTGGAATGGCTGCGCAGCTGGCGGCAGACCTCGGTGCCGGGCAGGCCGGGGAGCATGAGGTCGAGCAGGACGAGGTCGGCGCCGTTGCGCTCGAACTCGTCGAGCCCGTCGGGGCCGGTGGCCGCGATGGCGACCTCGAAGCCTTCTTTGCGCAGCATGTAGGACAGGGCGTCGCTGAAGGATTCCTCATCCTCGACGACGAGCACTCGGGTCACGGAAGGACCTCCGGGTGGGGAATGGGTTCGCGATCAGTGGTCTCGTACGGGCCGCCGGCAGCGTTGTCCGTGTGCTCGTCGGCTTCGTCGTCGTCCGGGACGGCGACCGGGGACCGGTCGCGTGGCGCGGCTGCCTCGGGCAGTCGCAGGGTGAAGGTGGAGCCCTGTCCTTCGGAGCTCCACACCGTGACCTCTCCGCCGTGCGAGGCGGCCACGTGCTTGACGATGGCCAGGCCGAGGCCCGTGCCTCCGGTGGCCCGGGAGCGGGCCGGGTCCACGCGGTAGAAACGTTCGAAGATCCGCTCGCGGTCCTTCTCGGAGATGCCGATGCCCTGGTCGGTGACGGCTATCTCGATCAGGTCCCCGCCGGGGGCGGAGATCCGGCGCCCGGCTATGCCGACGCGGGTGCGGGCGGGGCTGTAGTTGACGGCGTTCTCGACGAGGTTGCCCAGGGCGGCGGCGAGCTGCCCCCGGTTCCCCCACACGCGCAGGCCCTCGGTGCCGCCCGCGGCCATCGTGATGTTCTTGGTGGAGGCGGAGTGGCGGCTGCGGTCCATGGCCTCGGCGACCAGTTCCTCGACGCGGACCGGCTCGGCGTCCTCCAGCGGGTCGTCGTTCTGGACGCGGGAAAGATCAATGAGCTCCTGGACCAGATTGGTGAGGCGGGTCGCCTCGATCTGCATGCGGCCCGCGAAACGGGTGACCGCCTCGGGGTCGTCCGCGGCGTCCATGACGGCCTCGGAGAGCAGGGAGAGCGCGCCGGTAGGAGTCTTGAGCTCATGGCTGACATTCGCGACGAAGTCGCGCCGTACCGCTTCGATGCGGCGGGCCTCGGTGAGGTCCTCCACCAGGAGCAGTACGAGGCGCGAGCCGAGCGGGGCGACGCGGGCGGAGACCGCGAGAGCCTCGCCACGGCCCGTGCCACGACGCGGGAGGTCCAGTTCGACCTGGCGTATCTCGCCGTCGCGGCGGGTGTCGCGGGCCATGTGGAGCATGGGGTCCACGGCCAGCTTTCCGCCCCGGACGAGGCCGAGCGCGTACGCCGCCGAGCTGGCCTTGACGACGCTGTCGCTCTCGTCCAGGACGACGGCGGAGGAGCGGAGCACGGACAGCACGGTGTCGACGCCCGGCGGCAGCACCGCGTTGACGTCGGGGCGCATGGAGGACCGGGTGGGCCTGGCCTGCTCGCGCTCGCTCCAGCGGAACGTCAGCACGGCGATCACACCGGTCAGGAGACCGGCGATCGCTGCTGCTGCGGCGACTGCCGCGTTCACGTCCATGCACCCAGGTTAAGCGGGTGCTGTGACACTCCCCCAGCCAAAAGGGTGGCCGCTCGAACACTCGTCGCTCAGAGTTCACCGAGGGGATGGGGTTGGTTCACTTGGGGTGCCGGAATCGGACGCGTAACGGACAGAACGTGGGAGCGTGGGGTTCAGAGGCTGGCCTCAGTAAGACAAGAGAGGGACTTTCATGCGCGACGCGTACCACGAGGAACTTGACTCGATCGGTGAAGCCCTGGTCGAGATGGCCCGGCTCGTCGGGTCCGCGATCGGGCGGGCCACCACCGCCATGCTCGACGCGGACCTCAAGCTCGCCGAGAGCGTGATCGCCGCCGATCAGAAGGTCGACGATCTCCAGCACGACCTGGAGGCCCGCGCGATAGCACTGCTGGCCCGCCAGCAGCCCGTCGCCACGGACCTGCGGATTGTCGTCACCTCACTGCGGATGAGCGCCGACCTGGAGCGCTCGGGCGACCTGGCCCAGCACGTGGCGAAGCTCGCCCGCCTGCGTTTCCCGGCCTCGGCCGTACCGCACGACCTGCACGCCACGATGCTGGAGATGGGGCAGCTCGCGCAGCGCCTGATGGCGAAGGCGGCGGAGGTCATCACCACGAAGGACGTCGACCTCGCGCTCCAGCTGGAGCACGACGACGACGAGATGGACCTGCTGCACCGCACGCTGTTCCAGCACCTGATGGACGACCGCTGGAAGCACGGCATCGAGACGGCGGTCGACGTGACGCTGCTCGGCCGGTACTACGAGCGGTTCGCCGACCACGCCGTTTCGGTGGCGAAGCGCGTGGTGTACCTGGTGACGGGTGAGCACGCGGACGAGCTCCAGGCGGCGGCCGCCACCGCGCCCGCGCCCGGGCAGGGCGAATAAGTACGGGGATTGCGCGTGTGCGCCGTTGATGCGCCCGCAGGACTGGGCATCCAATGGGCAGCAGGAGTACGTCACGTGCGCCTTCGAGGAGGATCCCCATGGCCGAATCCCCCACGTCCGAATCCCACCAGGAACCACCGGTCGAAGTGGCCCGCCACCGGCCGGTGCTGCCTCTGCTCGGCGCCTGCGGCTGCGGGGCCGGCTGCGGCTGCGGCTGCCAGTCGGGCGCGCCGTGCCAGTGCGGCGGCTGCTGCGGCTAGGGCGACCGGGTGCGTACGGAAGGGGCCCCGTCCGAAGGCGGACGGGGCCCCTTTCACATCCGATGGCGTACGAACACCGAATGCGGCGCCGCCGGGCTGATGCCCCGGCGAGGGCGGCCGTGCTGAGGCCGGCGGCGTAGCGGTACGGAGAGCCGGAACCGGCCGTACCGGGAGCCGGGCCGAGCCGGAGCGGCAGCCGCACCGGGAGCCGGGACGGTCTACGCGGCGTGCCCGTCGTCGTACGCGTCCTCGTCGTCGTCCTCCAGGCCGAAGTTCTCCGGCACCTCCAGCATCGCCTCCCGGAACTCGGGACGCGTCTCCTCCATGGCCGCTTCCCTGAAGAGCGCCGCGAGCCGGTGCTGGTCCTCGGCGGGGAGCCTGCCGAGCTGGTCGGCGAGGTCCTCGAACCAGGTCGTGGCCAGATCCGGATCGACCTCGTCCTCGTCGGTCATGTCAATGGCCGTGACCAACTGCGCCATGGCGGTGGCCAGGGTGGTCAGCAGGGTGTCGCTCATATCGTGCGCTCGCCTCTTCGCGTACATCGCGTACATAGCGGACCGTCAGGAACCTTCACCTCACGCGGCAACACCGAGCCCCCTGCCGCGGACACTCCGCGGCAGGGGGCTCGATCCGTGCGTGTTACTTCTTCTTGCCCTGGTTCTTCACGGCCTCGATGGCGGCCTTCGCGGCCTCCGGGTCGAGGTACGTGCCGCCCTTGGTGACCGGGCGGAAGTCGGCGTCCAGCTCGTAGTAGAGCGGGATGCCGGTGGGGATGTTCAGGCCGGTGATCTCCTCGTCGGAGATGCCGTCGAGGTGCTTCACCAGGCCGCGCAGCGAGTTGCCGTGGGCGGCGACCAGGACGGTGCGGCCCGCCAGCAGGTCCGGGACGATGCCGTCGTACCAGTACGGCAGCATGCGCTCGACGACGTCCTTGAGGCACTCCGTGCGGGGGCGCAGCTCGCTGGGGATCGTCGCGTAACGCGGGTCGTCCGACTGGGAGAACTCCGTGCCGTCCGCCAGGACCGGCGGCGGGGTGTCGTACGAGCGGCGCCAGAGCATGAACTGCTCCTCGCCGAACTCGGCCAGCGTCTGCGCCTTGTCCTTGCCCTGGAGGGCGCCGTAGTGGCGCTCGTTCAGGCGCCAGGAGCGGTGGACGGGGATCCAGTGGCGGTCCGCGGCCTCCAGCGAGAGCTGGGCGGTACGGATGGCGCGCTTCTGGAGCGAGGTGTGGAGGACGTCGGGGAGCAGGCCGGCTTCGACGAGCAGCTCACCGCCGCGTACCGCCTCCTTCTCGCCCTTCTCGGTGAGGTTGACGTCCACCCATCCGGTGAACAGGTTCTTCGCGTTCCATTCGCTCTCGCCGTGGCGGAGGAGGATCAGCTTGTACGGTGCGTCGGCCATGCGTACGAGACTAATGGACGCCCCGCACGGTTGACTGCTCGCGTCAATTGAGTAGCCTGCGGCCGCTTCCCGCTTGTAAGTTGCGGTAACCGCTTCAGCCGCTTACAGGCGCTCACCGCCGCGCCGCAGGTCCCCGGGGGGATACCGAATGTCCATAGCCACGCTCGGACGTGCAGCGAAGGAAACGGTCTCGGGGCTTCCCGACGGCTTCTGGTGGCTGTGGACGTCGACGCTGGTGAACCGCACCGGGGCCTTCGTCCTCACCTTCCTGTCGCTGTATCTGACGCAGGAGCTGGGTTACTCGGCGTGGTACGCGGGGCTCGTCATCGCGCTGCACGGGCTCGGCGGGGTGGCCGGTTCGCCGCTCGGCGGGATGCTCACCGACCGGTGGGGGCGGCGGCCCACGATGATCGCCGGGCACCTGGGCACGGCGGCGGGCGCGGCCGCGCTCGCCGTGGTGACCAGCGCGGTGGGGGTCGCGGTGGTGGTGCTCCTGATGGGCGTGGCCATGCAGGCGGTACGGCCGGCGATCGGCGCGACCATCGCCGACCTGGTGCCGGAGAACGAGCGCCGGCGCGCGTACGCCCTCAACTACTGGGCTCTCAACCTCGGTTTCGCGATAGCGGCGCTCGGCGGCGGCGCGGCGATCGTCTTCGGTTACCGGACCCTGTTCGTGGTGGACGCGGCGGCCACCGTCCTGTGCGCTCTGATCGTCTTCCTGCGGCTGCCGGAGACCCGGCCGGTCGCCGCGCCACTCGCCAAGGGCGAGGAGGCGGTGGCCGAGCCGAAGGTGAGCGTGCTCGAAGTCCTGCGGGACGCGCCCTTCCGGACGCTCGTACTGCTCAACCTGCTCGTCTGCCTCATCTTCACCGCGCCCTGGGTCGGCCTGCCGCTGACCATGGCCGGTGAAGGGCTCGAACCGAGCGCGTACGGCATGGTGATCGCGGTCAACGGCGTCGTGATAGTCGGCTTCCAGCTGCTCGTCAACAAGATCACCGACCGGCGGTCGCCGGCCGCGCTGCTCACCGTCTCCGCGCTGCTGTTCGCCGCCGGAACGGGGGCGACCGCGCTGGCCGGGACGCCGCTGCTGTTCGCGGTCACCGTGGTGGTGTGGACGCTCGGCGAGATGGTCCACGTGCCGACGAACGCCGCCGCGACCGCCCGGCTGGCGCCCGACCACGCGCGTGGTCGCTACCAGGGCGTCATGGGCATGTCCTGGGCCCTGGCCGGCTTCCTCGCGCCGATCCTGGCGGGCTGGATCGTGGACGGGCCCGGCCCGGACGCGCTGTGGATCGGCTGCGGGGTCGTCGGGTGCGTGGCGGCCGCCGGGTACACGACGCGCCTGCGACGGGTGCTCGCCGACTCGGACGCCCCGGACGCGGCCGCGAAGGACGAGGTTCCGCCGGTCGCGGCCGCCCCCGTCCCCCCTGCCGAGGCGGACGGCGAGAAGATCAGCGGCTGAGGTCGCGCTGCGCCTCGTAGAGGTTGGGGGGCTGCACGGAGGCGGGGGTTCCGTATGCCTCGAGACGTGCGTGCAGGGGGCCCGTGAAGTCGGGTACGTCGGTCTGGTCGAACTCCCTGACCTCGCTGATGCCGACGGTCGCGCTGTACGGGGCGATGGTGTCGATCTTGACGAGGCCGGCGCGGGCGTTGGTGACGGTGACGTTCCAGTGGGTGAAGCGGGCGCCGTACAGGGGGCCTGCGGAGGCGTCGCCGCCGTGACGGCCGTTGTTGTTGACGGTGATCTGGGTGCGGACGTTGGCGAACGGCATGCCACGGTGGGTGTCGAAGGTGCCCATGCGCATGACGCCGCGCGACCAGACGTTGTGGCTGGACAGTCCCTCGACATTGATGCCGTGGAGCTGGGTCCCGGCGGGAGCGGGCGCGGTGCGCGCGGCGACCGTGAAGTCCTCGACGAGGTTGTCGTGCGAACCCTCGCGGCAGAAGTACGGATGGTGCGAGCCGCGGCCCTCGACGCGGGTGCGGCGCAGCGTACAGGCGGAGGCGGCGACGAGGCCGAAGCCGTTGTCGGCGTGGCGGACGGTGACGTCCTCGGCCCAGCAGTCGTACGCGCACTGGAATGTGACGCCGTTGTAGCCCTTGTCGAGGAGGTGCGGGGCCTGCGGCGTCTCCACCGCTTCGAGGGTGAGGCCCTCGACTCCCGAGCCGGTGAGCGGGGTGACGGGGGTGGTGAGGCGCGGGTCCCAGGCGGGGCGGAGGTCGAGCGGCAGGGGGCGTTCGAGGGTGACCTCGCGGCCGGTGACGCGGGTGATGCGTACGGGCCATTCGTACGGGACGTAGCTGGTCAGCTTGGTCTTGTCGGCCCAGGGGTACGCCCGGGCCCCGGCGCTGTCGCCCGCGATGTGCGCCAGCAGGGTGTGGGCGGGGTCGTCGGCCAGGCGCAGGAGGACGAGTTGGCCGGTGCGCAGGTGGGCGGCGTCGTGGACGGTGACGGTCCGGTCGCCGCGCTCGGCGGGGGCGAGGGTGGTGAGCGTCCGCCATGCGTCGCGCCTGTTGCCGGTCCAGCCTTCGAAGGGCCAGGCACCGGCCCTGATGGCGGCGGTGAGGGAGTCGTAACGCGCTTGGGGGCAGAGCCAGATGAGGCCGCCGGCCCAGGACCAGGACGACTTGTCACCGCCGTAGCGGCTGCCGTAGGGACCGATCAGCTCGGTGAGGTTCCTGGTCGCGAGCAGCTTGGTGCGGCCGCTGCCCGCGCCGCGCAGGACGACGTCGCTGTGGCCGATGCGGATCACGTCGTCGATGCGGTACGTACCGGGCGGGACGAGGACGGTGCCGCCGCCGCGGGCTCCGGCGGCGGCGAGGGCCCGGTTGATCGCGGGGGCGGCGTCCGAGCCGTCGGGCCGGGCGCCGTGGTGGAGGACGTTGGCGACGACGGGGCGGCGGGGGACGCGGGTAGCTCCGGCGCGGGCGCCGGCCCGGCCGACGTACGGGATCTGGGGGTGGGTGAAGGGCGTGGCGGCGTACTCCCGCCACAGGGGGGAGGAGGTGTGCCCGTCGGCGCCTTGCGCGGGTGGGGCGGCGCCGTGCGCGGGTGGAGCTGCGCCCGCCACCGCTATGGCTATCGCGCCGCCGAGCACACCACGTCTGCTGATGCCGGATCGACCGGTACCCATGCTCACACCCGCCTCCAGATACATGTATGTGAACGATGTTCAGATGTGCGTCGGCGGCGAGCATGCCACGAGGAGGCGGTGCGGGAAAGGGGGTGGGGAGGAAGAAGGCCGACGGCAGCGGGTGCGACCGAGCGGATGCAGACGCCTCCCCCGTCCGGATGACCCCCGTGGCGTGTGCTGACGCCGAGTGCGCGGACATGGAGTGAAGTCAGACCCCGTCAGGCCTCACCCGTCACGTACGTACAGGAGAGCGAAACATGCTTCGTCGCGTCGCGATCACCCTCGCCGGCATCACCGCCGCCGGCTTCATGGCAGCCGGCCCCGCTGCCGCCGCCACCATGGACTTCGACGGCGGCCCCTCCGACAACGCCCCCTACAGCGACGGCCCCTTCGCCGGTGGCCACTACGGCGACGGCCCCTTCGACTCCGACCGCCACCACTGCCGCAACAGCAGCGGGGCGTTCTACCTCTCCAACGTCGGCGGCCCGTACGGCATCACCGAGATCGCCGCCGCGCACTCCTGCGGCCGGGGTTACAACGGCGACAACGGCGACAACGGTTACGACGGCGACGGCTACGACGGCCGCAACGGCTTCTACGACGAGGACTGAGGTCCGACGAAGCCGGCCACCCGCCGCGCACGCCACATCCGAACGGCCCCGTCTCGCACGCGCATGCGTGGAGACGGGGCCGTTCGTCCGGGCGGAGAGAAGCGCCGGTCAGGCAGGCGGTGTCGCCCCGCCCAGCGGCCGGTCCGCCTGCGACCGGTCCGTCTGCGACCGGTCCGCCTACGGCCGGTCCTCCGTTTGTACTTGGTCCGGCCCCTGGAGCGGCCTCTGGTCCTGGGTCAGGTGCGTGAACGCTTCCAGATTCCTCGTCGACTCGCCGCGCGACACCCGCCACGCGTACTCCCGGCGGATCGCGCTCGCGAAGCCCAGCTCCAGCAGGCTGTTGAAGCTGCCGTCCGCCGCCTCCAGAACGCTCCCCAGCAGGCGGTCGAGCTCGTCCGGGGTCACGGCCGACAGCGGCAGCTTTCCGGCCAGGTAGATATCGCCGAGGGAGTCGATCGCGTAACTCACGCCGTACAGGCGCAGGTTGCGCTCCAGCAGCCAGCGGTGCACCGCCGCGTCGTTCTCGTCCGGGTGGCGGATCACGAAGGCGTTGACGGACAGGGAGTGCCGTCCGACGATCAGCGAGCAGGTCGTGGACAGCTTGCGCGTGCCAGGGAGTTTCACCACGTACGAGCCGGGCTCGGGACTCTCCCACTCCAGCTCGGCGTCCTTGAGCGTCTGCTCCAGCGTCTCGGCGGCCTGCTGCTGTACGTCAGCCATGGTGCGAGCGTACGCGACGGCGGTGTTCGTGCATCGCGGCCAGGTACACGTCGGCCGTGGCGGACGCGGCCGTGCCCCAGCCGAAGGACTGCGCGTGGCGGGCCGCCGCCGCGCCCATGCGGTCCACCAGGCCCGGCTCGTCGACGAAGCGCCGCAGCGCGCGGGCGTATCCGGCCGGGTCGTGGCCCTCGACGAGGATGCCGGTCCGGCCGTCCCGTACGGCTACGGGCAGTCCGCCGACCGACGCCGCGACGACGGGCGTGCCGGACGCCTCGGCCTCGATCGCGACCAGGCCGAACGATTCGCTGTACGAGGGCATGACCAGGACCGAAGCCGCCCGGAACCAGTCCGCGAGGCGGTCCTGGCCGACCGGCGGGCGGAAGCGTACGACGTCGGCGATGCCCAGTTTCGCGGCCAGCTTCTGGAGGCCCTCGGGCTTGGCGAGGCCGCTGCCGCTCGGTCCGCCGACGACCGGCACCACGATCTTCGAGCGCAGCGACGGGTCCTCGTCGATGAGCAGCGCCACCGCGCGCAGCAGTATGTCCGGGGCCTTGAGCGGCTGGATGCGGCCGGCGAAGAGCGGAATGATCGCGTCCTGCGGCAGGTCCAGGCGGGCTCGCGCCGCGGCCCGCCCGTCGGCCGGGCGGAAGCGATCCAGGTTCACGCCGGGGTGTACGACGGCGATCTTGGCGGGGTCGGCCTCGTAGAAGCGGGCCAGTTCGTCCGCCTCCTCCGCCGTGTTGGCGATGAGGCGGTCCGCCGCCCGCACGATCTGCGTCTCGCCGATGACGCGCGCGGCCGGTTCGGGGGTGTCACCCTCCGCCAGCGCGGCGTTCTTGACCTTCGCCATGGTGTGCATGGCGTGCACGAGGGGCGCGCCCCAGCGTTCGGCGGCGAGCCAGCCCACGTGGCCCGAGAGCCAGTAGTGGGAGTGGACGAGGTCGTAGTAACCGGGGCGCTGACCGGCCCATGCCTGCATGACGCCGTGCGTGAAGGCACAGAGCTGCGCGGGCAGCTCCTCCTTGGCCAGGCCCTCGTACGGGCCCGCGTCGACGTGGCGGACCAGAACGCCGGGCGACAGCTCGACACTGGGCGGCAGGCCGCCGGTGGTCGCCCGGGTGAAGATCTCGACCTCGATGTTGATGGCGGCGAGGCGCTTCGCGAGTTCGACGATGTAGACGTTCATGCCGCCCGCGTCGCCCGTCCCCGGCTGGTGCAGCGGCGAGGTGTGGACGCTGAGCATCGCGATCCGGCGCGGCTTGCGGTGGTGGCCGCCCGGCAGCCGGAGGCGGGGTGGCGTCGCCAGTGTGCCGGCGAGTCGGGAGACGTACTGGCTCACGTCGACGGTCCTCTTCGCTCGGGGCATGGGATGGCAGGGCTGTGCGGACCGCTGGTACGGACAGCCGGGTACGGACAGCGGGCACGGCACAGGGCATGCCACACAGAGGGCGCGGAGCACCCTCCGTCAGGCCAAACAGCGGAATGCCTGCTTCCAATTTCCGTTTTGCCAAATCATTACTTCAGTCACATCAACCTTTGCCGGTCCCGGGCGGACTCCCCCGCTCGCTTACCCTCGCTTCATGGCCTCCCGCACCCCCTCCCCGCGCCCTGTCGGCGCCGTCACCCGCGGGACGACCAACCCGAACCGGCTGCGCCGGATGGACCGGTGGATCGCGGCCGCGCACGGCCCCGAGCTGCGCCGCAGCGGCGACCCGGTCGCGGTCGACCTCGGGTACGGCGCGGCGCCGTGGACCGCCGTCGAGCTGCTCGGCCGGCTGCGTACCGCCGCGCCCGCCGCCGAGGTCGTGGGCATCGAGATCGAACCGGCCCGGGTGGCGGCCGCGAAGCCGTACGAGCGAGCGGGTCTCGCCTTCCGGCACGGCGGCTTCGAAGTACCCCTGCCGGACAGCCGCCGCCCCGCCCTCATCCGGGCGGCCAACGTGCTGCGCCAGTACGACGAGGGGGAGGTCGCCGGGGTCTGGGCGCGGCTGTGCGGGCGGCTGGCGCCCGGAGGACTGCTGGTGGAGGGGACGTGCGACGAGATCGGGCGGCGGCACGTATGGGTCGCCCTCGGGGTGGAGGGGCCGCGGACCGTCACCTTCGCGACCCGGCTGGGGTCGCTGGAGCGTCCTTCCGACCTCGCGGAGCGGCTGCCCAAGGCGCTGATCCACCGCAATGTGCCGGGCGAGCCGGTGCACGCCTTCCTGCGGGACTTCGACCGGGCGTGGGCGGCGGCGGCTCCGTACGCCTCACTCGGCGCCCGGCAGCGCTGGATCAAGGCCGTGCGTGATCTCTCCGCCGACTGGCCGCTCGCGGACGGGGAGCGGCGGTGGCGGCAGGGCGAAGTCACCGTGAACTGGGCCGCTCTCCAGCCGCGCACCGGCTGAAACGGCCTCGGACCTACCCGAACGAGTGCCGGCCGAGGGGAACGCGGCGACCTGGCCGTTCGTCAGAAACCTTTGGGTGGGGGCCTCTGTCGTTTTCACGGACGGCATGGCAGCATCACCGCAGCGCACCTAAGTTACTGACGGTAAATCACATGCGGGGCATGTGATGAGGGATCCGGGATCCGGGGGAGCTTGTGAACCGACGTCGCAGCGCCGCGACCGCGATCGCGCTGGTCTGTGCCCTGACCGTACTGGCCGTGCCCGGGCAGGCGTACGCGGACCCGAGGCCGCCGAGGAGTGAGCGGAGCCTCCAGGAGGTCCGCGTGGAGATCGACGCCCTCTACCGCAAGGCGGGGGCGGCCACCGACGCGTACAACCTCGCCGAGGAGCGCGCCGACAAGCAGTCGTCCGAGATCGTGAAGCTGGCCAGAGAGATCGTCGAGGGCCAGCAGCGGATCGAGGATCTGAAGCGGAAGGTGGGGGCCGAGGCACGGGCCCAGTACCGCAACGGCGGGCTGCCGCCCGAGGCGCAGATGATGCTCAGCGGCGACCCCCAGCTCTTCCTGGACAGCGCCGGCCGGATCCGCGAGGGCCGGCAGGCCGCCAAGGGCCTCCTGGGCGAACTGTCGCGCACCCAGGCGGACTTGGAGGCGTACACCGAGGACGCGGCCGCCCAGTGGAAGAGGCTGGAGTCCAGCCGCAAGAAGAAGGAAGCGGCGAAGAAGGAGATCAAGAAGCAGATCGCCGCCGCCGAGAAGCTCGAGTCGACGCTTGAGGAAGAGGAGCGCGAGCGGCTCCTCAAGATGGAGCAGGAAGCGCAGTACCGGGCGCAGACCGCCTGGCTCGACTCCGGGGCGGTCGGGAAAGCGGCCGGCAAGGCGTCGAAGGGCGGCGCGGCGGCCGTCGCGTACGCGACGGCGCAGATCGGCAAGCCGTATGTCTGGGGCGCCGAGGGCCCGGGTGCCTTCGACTGCTCGGGGCTGACGTCGCAGGCGTGGCTCGCAGCCGGACGCGGCATACCGCGCACCTCGCAGGAGCAGTGGAAGCGGCTGCCCAGGGTCGACGTGAAGGACATGCGGCCGGGCGACCTGATCGTGTACTTCGACGACGCCAGCCACATCGGGATGTACATAGGGGACGGCGCGATGGTCCACGCGCCCCGGCCCGGCCGGGACGTGACGGTCGCGGGGGCGGGCTCGATGCCGATTCTGGGGGTCGTGCGTCCGGACATGTAGACCGGACATGTGGATCCGGGGAGGGGGCGGCCGTACCGGCCGGCCGCCTCGGCGACGGCGGCTGCCCGCCGCCGCCAGCCGCGCCGCGTGTACGCGGACACGGACCCGGACGCCGGCATGGACTCCGACCCGGACGCCGACATGGACGCGATCATGTGCCGCCAGGGGCCGTACGGGTGGCCCGGGGCGTGATGTTCGTCATGACCCGGCACCCCGCCGATCCGCCCGGATGCGTTGCGGGAGGCGGCATATGACCCCGGGCGGCTTTCCGCACGGCATTCCGCTGGGGCGCCCGGTAACGCTATGGTCCCCGTTTGGCGGAACGTCGATCGTCGTGCCGCCGCACCCTCGGGGGGAGGGAAGGAAACCGAAACCGATGCCCGTACCCGTACCGCGGCAGCGCGAGAGCACGGCCGTGGAGAGCGGTCAGGCCCTCCTGCCGAAACAGCAGGCCGGGAGCAGCATGGGAACCACGGCAGCCTCAGCACCCACGGCAGCCACGGCCCCCGCCGCCCCGGCCGCCCCCGTCGTGTCCGCGAACAGCACCGATCTCACCCTGCTGGTGATCGAGGACGATCCGGCGGGGACGTTCACCGTCCCCTCGCTGCTCGACGCCGCCGGCACCCGTGTCCGTATCCGCACCGCGCGCAACCTCACCGAGGCCGAGCGGCTGCTCACGGACGACGTGCACTGCATCCTGCTCGACCTGGCCATGCCGCCGCCCTCCGCCGGTTCCTCCGGCTCGTCCGGCTCCTCCGCCGACGACGGCGACCGTCTGGCCACGCTCCGGCACGTGCTGCGCCTCGCGCCCCGGCACGCCGTACTGGCGCTGACCTCCGAGACCGACGCCGAGCGGGCCGCCGAGGCGGTGCGCGTCGGCGCGCAGGACTACCTGTTCCGCGACGAGCTCGACGGGCGCCAGCTCAGCCGCGCCATCCGGTACGCCGTCGAGCGCAAGCGCGCCGACACGGCGCAGCACAAGCTGGCCGAGTCACGGCTGCGCGCCCAGGAGAACGCCCGCCTGGAACGCGGCCTGCTGCCGACCCCGCTGCTGGAGGGTTCGAACCTCCGCTTCGCCTCCCGCTACCGCCCCGGACGCTCACGCGCCCTCCTCGGCGGTGATTTCTACGACGTCGTGCGCACCTCGGACGGCACGGTCCACGCGATGATCGGCGACGTCTGCGGCCACGGCCCGGACGAGGCCGCCCTCGGCGTGGAACTGCGCATCGCGTGGCGCGCCCTGACCTTCGCGGGACTGTGCGGCGACGAGCTGCTCTCCACGCTCCAGCAGGTCCTGGAGCACGAGAGGGAGAGCGAAGAGATCTTCGCGACGCTGTGCACGGTCGACATCGCGCCGGACGGACGGCGGGCGGGGCTGTGCCTGGCCGGCCACCCGTCACCGCTGATCGCCCGCCAGGGCCGGGCCGCGCAGCTTCTCCCGTACGAGGACGGGGGCCCCGCGCTCGGGCTGCTGCCGCGCGCCCGCTGGTCGCGCCGACAGGTCGAACTGGGCGGCTCGTGGAGCCTGATGATGTACACGGACGGTCTGATCGAGGGCCATGTCGGCCCGCCCGGGTCGAAGCAGCGGCTCGGCCAGGACGGCATGGTGGACATGATCAACCGCCAGCTGGCGGCCGGGCTCCGCGGCGAGACGCTGCTGGAGGCGGCGGTCAACGAGGCGCGGGACCTCAACCACGGCGAACTCACCGACGACGTGGCGCTGCTGCTTCTCGACCGGGGCTGAGCGGCGACGCCCGCCGCTGTCGCGGCTGTCGCGCCCCGGCGGCCGGAGCCCGGGGCGCCGTCGTGCCTAACGCCCGCCGTTGTACGGCCCGTACGGACCGTCGCTGCTGCTGCCGCCGCCCCTGCGTCCGCCACCGCCGCCGCCCGAGACCTGCTTGATCGCGGGCCGTACGTCGACCATGAACACGATGGTCGCGACCAGGCCGGCGATTTGCAGGAACAGCATCGGGACGAACAGATTTACTGCGACCGTCACGCCCAGAAGCACCAGCCAGAAGACCTTGCTCTGCTTGTCGGTGGCGCGGTACGCGTCCTCACGGGCCGTCGCGGCGAAGAACAGCGCCACCACGGCGAGGACGAGCATGGCGAGGTTGAGCAACGACAACAGAGTGCCGAATCCCGAGAGCAACATGCTGTACACCGCCTAGAGAGTGGATGTGCGCCTCGCGGCCAAGGTACCCGGACAACGAGCCGGACACCCATAAAGGTGCCCGGCTCGCGCCCCTACGGCCCTGATCGCCGTAATAGCCCCGATCGAGCTCGCGCGGCCTACTTCTCGCCGGCCGGCGTCGCCTTCTTCGCCGGCGCCTTGCGCGCGGCGGGCGTCTTCTTCGCCGAAGCGCCCTTGGCCTCGGCCGCCTGCGGCGAGGCCGTCTTCGGCTCCGGGTCGGGCTCGACGGCGATGGCGATCTCGTTGATCTCCTCGGCCGCCTCGCCGCGCCACGCCTTCACGCTCTGCTCGCCGTGCTCGGCGACCTGCTCGTACTTCTCACGCGCCTTGACCGCGTACTCGGCGGCCACGCCCACGCTCCGCAGCGCCAGGTCCTGGGCCTGCTCGGTCAGCTTCTTGAAGTCGGTGTCGAGCGCGCCGAGCACCTCGGTGACCTTGGCCTGAACGGTGGCCTGCGCCTCCTTGGCCTTCTCCTGCACGGCCTTGGGGTCGGTGTTGCGTACGGCGTCGATGCGCGCCGGAGCCTCGGCACGCAGCTGCTCGATCAGCGCGGGCACCTTCTTCGCCTGCTGTACGGCGAGGTCCGCGGTGCCGGCCGCGAAGTAGAGGGGAGTGGGGTCGGTGAGGGTCTTGCGCAGGTCATCGGTGATGGCCATGACTGTGGTCCTCCCGGAGCTCAGTTCACTGTGAGGGTGGTGGTGTGCCGGCATCACTGCCGTCGGCAGTGCGGGGGCCGTCGGCAGGGGCGTCCGACGGGGTGTCCGTGGCGTTCTCCTTGCGGAACGACTCGTAGATCTGGAGCAGCACCTGCTTCTGCCGCTCGTTTATCGACGGGTCGGCGAGGATGACGGCGCGCGTCTCCAGCTCCTCGCGCTCCCGCTCGTCGAGGATCCCGGCCTGGACGTACAGCGTCTCGGCGGAGATCCGCAGCGCCTTCGCGAGCTGCTGGAGAATCTCCGCACTGGGCTTGCGCAGGCCGCGCTCGATCTGGCTGAGGTACGGATTGGACACCCCGGCGGCGTCGGCGAGCTGCCTCAGCGACAGCTGCGCGGTGCGCCGCTGCTCGCGCAAGTACTCGCCGAGATTGCCGACGTTGAGTGATGCCATGTCCCGATAGTGCGGCATGAGCGCTAACTTTTGCAAGCGGCTGCTTGCAAAAGTGTTCGCGTGTCGCGGCCGGAGCAGAGCGGCCGGAGCAGAGGTATACGGTCCCTGGGAACACCAGTGCCCCACGCCAGGAGCGGTACGCATGCCCTACGACGTCCCACTGCCACCGGCCGGATGCGCCTTCGACCATACGGAGACGCGGAAGGCATGGCAGAGCGCGCGACGGCGTGTCGCCGGCGGCCTGGTCGTCTGCGTACTGCTGACGCTGACGGCCCTCGCCGTCACCGGCCTGTACGCGCCGCAGATCCGCCGGGCCGGCGCGGGCGTCGTCCCCGCGCTCTTCTTCGGCCTGCTGCTCCCCTGCGCGCTGTACTCCTCCATCGGGTCCCTGCGCCGCCTGGGCCGCATGCGCGCGGTGCTGCGGGACAACCCGTGGCAGAGCCGGGCGGCGTTGCGCAGGCAGCAGGGCACGCGGGACCCGGGCGGCGTGCCCGTACAGCTGATGACCAGGGAAGGCGGCTGGTCCAGGGCGCTGACGGCGCGTGATCCGCTGCGGTGGTACCGCTGGGACCCGGCGATGGAGAACGGTGTGTGGATGGCCGGAAGCCCCGCCTCCGGTGCGGTGGTCGCGCTGCCGGGCGGCCGGGGGCCGATGCTGACCCTGGAGCGCCGTCGGCGTGACGTGGTCCCGCCTCGCCGTCCGCAGCGCCGCGACCTCAAGAGCGCGGACGCCCCGCCGGCCGGCTGACCCGCCGCCGTGCAGACGCGCCGCCGGCCGGCTGACCCGCCGCCGTGCAGACGCGCCGCCGGCCGGGTGACCCGCCGCCCGGTGCGCCTCCGGGGTGCCCCCGGCAACGTCCCTAGGAGCCCGTACGGCCGTCCGCCAGCTCCCGCAGGATGTCCAGGTGGCCGTTGTGACGGGCCGTCTCCTCGATCAGATGCAGCAGGATCCAGCGCAGGTTGACCGGCCTGCGGCCGTCCCGGGCGCGCTTCGCCTCGGTGTCCAGGTCGTTGGCGGCGACCAGCTCCCGGTAGCGGGCGCACTGCGCCTCGTACGCCGAGAGGAGGTCGGCCAGCGGGACGTCGAGCGCGATGCGCATCTCGCGGTCGGGGTCCTCCTCCGTCCACGGCCCCTGGTCCTCCTCGCCGAGGAACACCACCTGGAACCAGTAGTACTCCACCCAGTGGAGGTGGCTGATGAGCCCGCACAGCGTCATCAGCGGCGAACCGGGCAGCGGGGCCCTGCGGGCGTCCTCGGGCGACACGTCGTCACACTTGGCGCGCGCGGTGTCGCGGACGTAGTCGAGGAAGGTCACGAGCGAGGCGCGCTCGTCGGGCGTGGGAGGCATGTCGGTTCGTGTCATCGGGGTGAATGTTCTTTGCCCGTACGCCCGTTGTCGAGCGATTTTGCCCCGCCGGGGACGCCAGGGGTGACCCTGGATGGTGTCCGGCACTACGGGACGACAGCGACACGGCGAGAAGGAGCAGTACGGGTGACCACACACGTGACAGACGAGAACGGCGCCGGCGACGGCACCGAAGCGGTGAAGCTCAGCCCCAGCGGCTGGGTGGCCGAGCAGGCCGAGCTGTACGAGGAGTCGGGCGGCACCAGGGGCACCACCATGCAGGGCGCCCCCTGCCTGTTGATGGACTACGTCGGCCGGCGCAGCGGGACCGCCCGGCGCACGGTGCTGATCTACGGGCGCGACGGCGAGGACCACCTGGTCGTGGCGTCGAAGGGCGGGTCGGACGACCACCCCCTGTGGTACCTGAACATCCAGGCCAACCCGCAGGTGCGGCTGCGGGTCGGCACCGAGCGGTTCCCGGCCCGAGCCGAGACACTGTCCGCCGAGGAGAAGGCCCGGGTGTGGCCGCACCTGGTCGACGTCTTCGCGCCGTACGAGAGCTACCAGAAGAAGACCACGCGCGACATCCCGGTGGTGCGGCTGCGGCGTACGGACGTCTGAGGCAGGGCCGCCCGGGCCCCGCGCGTCCGGGCGGCTCCGCCGGTCCGGCCGAACGGCCTCCCGAGCGGGCGTCGAGAGCCCTGATCACGTGAGAGCCCCGGTCAGAAGACGTCCGGGCACCACGGTCGCCTGGACGTACGGAACAGGGCGTCGGCCACGGCGGCGGCGCCCGCCGCCCCCTCCTCGGCCCGGCCGAGCGCGACAAGCCGCACCGCGGACTCCTCGCCCAGGTACAGCGACCCCAACTCCCCCACCCCCAGGGTCAGACCGGGCGGCTCCGCCGAAGGGGCGCACACGGCGCCCTGCGCCGAGGCATCCAGCCGGAACCGCCCGCCGGCCAGTCCCGCCGCGTCGCGCACGTCGAGCACGAGCGAGCCGGGCACCGCGTACGTACGGGCCTCCAGGGCGCGTGCCACGTCCAGCAGCCGCACCCAGAGGAAGTCCGCCTGGGTCACGACCCTGGCGGCCCTGGGGTCCGGGAGGAGGAGGGGGAGGAGATCGTCGCCGGCGCGGTAGCCGGACCGTACCGTCGTGATCCAGTCGACCGCGCAGACGAAGTGCCACAGCGCGCGCTCGGCCGCCGGCGACACCGCGATCAGGTCGCGTACGGTCGCCGTGTTGAGCGGCTGCTTGGCGTCGCCCCACTTCTCGTCGGCGCGGTAGACCAGCAGTCCCTCCACCTCGCCCCGCGCCGAGCGGTAGACGGCGTAGAACGGCTCGGTCCAGGGCTCGACCGACGTCACCACCCGGCCCGTGTTGAGCTGCCACCAGCGCTCGGACCGGTCGACCGCGCCGTGCTGCCTCGCCCGGAAGCGCTCGTGCAGCTCGGGCCCGAGCTTGCGTACGTCGGCCCCGTCGACCAGATCGATCCGGCCCCCGTCGCCGGGCCCCGCCCAGCGCGCGTCGAGCCCGGCCCGCGGTACGTCGATCTCCCACTCGGTGATCGAGGTGGCGGGCCCGAACCCGTACCGTCCGTAGATCGGGTACTCGGCGGCGATCAGCGTCGACAGCACGTCGCCGCGCTCCTTCGCCTCCGCGAGGTCGGGGCCCATCATGCGGCCGAGCAGCCCGCGGCGGCGGTGCGTGGGGGACACCGTCACGTTCGAGACAGCGCTCGCCGGCACCCGCGCACCGCCCGGCACCGTGAGTTCCTGCGCGAAGGAGCGGTACGTCGCGACACAGCGCCCGTCGTCGAACGCGCCCCGAACCCTGGGCAGGCCCATGTGCGGCAGGCGCTCCGCCGCCTCGTGCGGCGGAACGACGGGCGGGCGGAGGAAGCCGGTGGCCAGGGCTCGCAGCCAGTCGGGGAACTCGGACTCGGCGACCGTACGGACATCGACACTCATGCGCTCACGCTAAGCACACGGCGTACGGCCTGTCGCCCGCATTTCCGCCCGCCCAACGACCCGCCCACCGCACCGCCGCCCACAACCTGTGGACCTCAGAACGCCGCGCGTATCTCCCCGACTTCGGCCGCCCCGCCCATCAGCGGCGCCCGCCCGATGCGATCCACCACCGGCCCCTCCACCCCGAGCCGCCGCAGCGCCCGCGCCAGCACCGGCCCCAGCGCGCGCGTGGCGCCGTCGTCGACCTTGAACGCGAGGGCGCGGCCGTCCGGCAGGGCCACCGCCTGCACCGCCTCGGCGCCCATCTTGGACAGCGCGCCCGGCACCTCGCGCATCAGCCAGGTGTCGGGGCGACGCGTACCGGCGACGTACTCCGGGTGCGCGCGCATCGCGTCCGCGACACGTCGCTCGGCCGTGCCCGGCTCGGCCAGCACGAAGTGGCGGAAGGCCGTCGCGAGCCCCACCAGGCTGATCCCCATCAGCGGCGCACCGCACCCGTCCGTGCCGACCGCCGCGACGCGCTCGCCACTGGCCTCCTCGACCACGCTCAGCACGAGCCGCTGAAGCGGATGAGCCGGGTCCAGGTACGAGGCGGCGTCCCAGCCGTTCAGCCCGCACACCGCCAGCATCGCCGCGTGCTTGCCCGAGCAGTTCATCGTGAGCCGCTCCCGCACCCCGCCCGCCGCGAGGTACGACTCGGCCTCGACCGGGTCCAGCGGCAGGTCCGGCGGGGTCTGGAGTTCGGCCTCCGTGAGCCCGGCCTCCGCCAGCATCTTCCGTACGAGATCGAGCTGGAAGCGCTCCCCGGAGTGGCTCGCCGCCGCGAGCGCCAGCCGCTCGCCCGACAGGTCGAGCCCGGCCCGCAGGATCGCCGCCGCCTGCATCGGCTTGTTGCTGGAGCGCGGGAAGACCGGGGCGTACGGGTCACCGATCTCCAGCTCCACGCTGCCGTCCGCCGCCAGAACGACGAGCGAACCCCGGTGGTGGCCCTCGACGAAGCCCGAACGGACGATTTCCGCGAGGACCGGGGATATGACCGGGGACACGGCGGCAGCGGCGGTGCTGGAGGACATCTCGACCTTCCGGGAACGGGAACAGGACCACGCTCCCGCAAGGCCGGATCGCGGCCTCAGGTCAGCAGGTCGTCTACTTGTGCTTCCCCATCACGGTACCTGCGGGCAATCTCCGCACTGCAATCGTCCGCCGTCCGCTGAAGGTGCTGCCGGCGCCGCGAGACCTGCTGTTCGTAACGGACCAGCCGTCCCATCGCCTCGTGCAGCTCCGCGTCCGTGCGGGCCGCCAGGTCCGACAGCTCCACATCGGCCAGCATCTCCGCCGCCAGCAGCCGGAACTCCTCGCTCTGCGGCGTGGACATCGTCACGTGCCGGGCGGAGGACCGGTGACGCGAAGGGGCGTCGGCGAGGATCTCCGAAAGCCGCTCGACGACAGGGGACTCCGGCCCCGTACGCCGCGCCAGCTCGGCCCGCAGAATGTCGATCCGCCCGTGCAGCAGCCGCCGCACATAGCTGAGGTCCGCCTCGTCGCGCTGCGAGTCACGGCGCAGACCGCGCAGTTCCGGCAGCCGCAGCACACCGAGATCGCTCTTCTCCCCGTTCCCGCGGTCCGGCACCGGCAGGCCACCGCCCATGCTCTCGCCCGTCCGCTGCGCGGGTGGTCGCGCCGCGGAAGCGGAAGACGTCATCTGGATCATCGGCAGAGATACGGGCCCGGGCGGCTGCCCGGCGCCAGGTGTGCTCATGAATGTGTTTCCGTCCCCTCGACCGGTGCGGGGCGCGCACCGCCTCCGTGCATCGTGCCACTCCTGACGGCGGCTACGCAGGCGCTCTACGCCCGTTCAGCCCCGGCTAGATTGGGCCGCATGCGTGCAGTGGTGCAGAGGGTCGACGGCGCGAGCGTCGTCGTGGCCGGACAAATGGTCGGCGAAATCGTGGGCGAAGGTCTGTGTGTGCTGGTGGGAGTCACCCATGAGGACACAACGGACAAGGCCGCACAGCTCGCCCGGAAGCTCTGGTCGGTTCGGATCCTTGCGGGTGAGAAGTCCTGCTCCGATGTGAATGCGCCACTTCTGGTCATTTCACAGTTCACCCTCTACGGGGACGCCCGCAAGGGCCGCCGCCCGACCTGGAACGCCGCGGCCCCCGGCGAGATCGCCGAACCCCTGGTCGACGAGGTCGTCGCCCAGCTCCGCGCACTGGGCGCGCACGTCGAGACGGGCCGCTTCGGAGCCCAGATGCGGGTCTCCCTGACGAACGACGGCCCGTTCACGGTCCTGATCGAGGTCTGACGAGTCCCAGCGCCCCACGGCCAACGGCGCTGGGCTCGGTCACGACTCAGCGGCTCAAGAGCACTTCCTACGGCTCTACGACGACTTCCTGCGCCGCCGCCGTGTTCCCCGCCAGCAGCTCCGCGTCCACCGGCACGTTGCGCTTGACCAGCGCCAGCGCGATCGGCCCCAGCTCGTGGTGGCGGGCCGACGTCGTGACGAAACCGAGCTGGCGCCCCTCCTCACCGTCCGCCGCGAGCCGCACCGGCGTACCGGGCGGGGGCAGCAGCACATCGCTGCCGTCCAGGTGCAGGAAGACGAGTCGCCGCGGCGGCTTCCCCAGGTTCTGGACCCGGGCGACGGTCTCCTGACCCCGGTAGCAGCCCTTCTGGAGGTGTACGGCGCTGCCGATCCAGCCCAGCTCGTGCGGAATCGTGCGGTGGTCGGTCTCGAAGCCGAGGCGCGGCCGGTGCGCCTCCACGCGCAGGGCCTCGTACGCCAGGATGCCCATCGCCGGGCCGTGCGCCGCGGCGTACGACTCCAGCTCCGTACGCGGCAGGAAGAGGTCCCGGCCGTGCGAGGTCTCCCGTACGGCCACACCCGCCGGTACGTCGGCGATCGAGCCGGCCGGGAGGTGAACGACCGCGAAGTCCTCGGTCCGGTCGGCGGTCTCCACCCGGTAGAAGAACTTCATCGACTCCAGGTACGCGAGGAGATCGCCCTGCGTACCCGGCTCGACGTGCATCCACACCGTCTCACCGTCGTCGACGAGGTACATCGCGTGCTCGACATGACCGTGCGCGGTGAGGATCAGCGCCTCGGTGGCGTGGCCCGCCGGGAGATCGCTGACGTGCTGCGTGAGCAGGAGGTGCAGCCAGCTCAGCCGGTCGTCGCCGGTGACGGTGACGACGCCGCGGTGGGACAGGTCGACGAAACCCGCGCCTCCCGCGAGTGCCCGCTGCTCGCGGAACAGGTCTCCGTAGTGCGCGGCGACGCCTTCGTCGCGCCCTTCGGCGGGAACGGCGCCGGGCAGGGACAGCAAGGGGCTTGCCGGTGAGTGTCGGAGCATGACGCCAAGCCTACGACTCGGTAGTTGAAGCTTCGGCCGAAGCCCGCTCAGCGCACTTCTCACAGCGCCCGAAGATGGCGAAGTGCTTCATGTCCGTCTCGAAGCCGAACTTCTCGCGCAGCTTGGCCGTGAAGTCGGCGGCGACCGCGATGTCGGCCTCGATCACGTTCGTACAGTCACGGCAGACCAGGTGGATGTGGTGATGGCGGTCCGCCAGGTGGTACGTCGGAGCCCCGTGCCCCAGATGGGCGTGACTGACCAGCCCCAGCTCCTCCAGGAGCTCAAGGGTCCGGTAGACGGTGGAGATGTTCACGCCCGACGCCGTTTTGCGCACCTCGACGAGGATGTCGTCCGGCGTCGCGTGTTCCAGGGCGTCCACGGCTTCCAGGACGAGCTGACGCTGGGGCGTCAGCCGGTAGCCGCGCTGCCTCAGGTCGCTTTTCCAGTCGGTGCTCACCACGTGCCCAGTGTAGGCAGCGTGGCGAGCGACCGACGGGCATCCGGCCAGGTCCGCCTACTTGAAGAAGGCGATGCCGTCGTCGGGCAGGTCCTTGAGGTCCTTCGCCCACTCGCTCGGGTCGACGACCTTCTTCAGGTGCGCCGACATGTACGGGCGGAGCTCGACGTCCGGGGTGGCCTTCTCGCCGACCCACATCAGGTCGCTCTTGACGTAACCGTAGAGACGCTTGCCGCCGGTGTACGGCCCCGAGGCGGCGGTGCGCGCGACCGCGTCCGTCACCAGGTCGATCTGCGGCTTCTGGTCGGCCAGCTCGCCGTACCAGACCTCGACGACGCCCTGGTCGCGGATCATGACGACCTCGACCTTGCGGTCCTTGTCGACGCGCCAGTAACCGGACTCGCTCTCCAGCGGCCGGACCTTCTTGCCCTCGTTGTCGAGCACCCACGTGTGCGAGACGTACTCGAGGAAGTCCCGGCCGTCGTGGGTGAAGGTGACTTCCTGGCCGAAGTTGGCCTTCTCGTCACCGGGGAAGTCGAAAACGCCCGCACCCTCCCAGTTACCGAGGAGGAAGACGAGGGGGACAAGGTCCGGGTGGAGGTCGGACGGAATCTCGATCATGAGCTGCTCAGGCGATCTGTGAGGGGAGGGGTGGGTTAGCGCTGACCCTGGTAGAGCTTCTTCACGGTCAGACCGGCGAAGGCGAGAACACCGACGCAGACCAGAACCAGCAGGGCTTCGAAGAAAATCGTCAGCACGGGGTTGCTCCTTGCATGAGCGGTGGGCAGTACGGGGGCCGCGCCCCAGCTTAGTCGCCGGGGGCGCGGCGTTCTCTGCGAGGGGCGTCCCCGGCTCGGCCGGCGGCCGACCGGAGCGTCACCGGCCGGAGGACGGGCACCCGCGGGTCGCCGTGGCGGCGGATTACAGTTCGGACATGGCGAAGAAGCTCGTGATCAAGGTGACCGCCGGGGCCGACGCCCCCGAGCGGTGTTCGCAGGCGTTCACGGTGGCGGCGGTGGCCGTGGCCAGTGGGGTGGAGGTCTCGCTCTGGCTGACCGGCGAGTCCTCGTGGTTCGCGCTGCCGGGCCGCGCGGCCGAGTTCGAGCTGCCGCACGCGGCGCCGCTGCCGGACCTGATCGAGTCGATCAACGCGGCGGGACAGATCACGCTGTGCACGCAGTGCGCGGCGCGCCGCGAGATCACCGAGAAGGACGTGATCGAGGGCGTACGGATCGCGGGTGCCCAGGTCTTCGTGAGCGAGATCATGGCGGACGGCGTCCAGTCCCTCGTCTACTGACACCCGGCTACTGACGGCGCTTCTTGCCGTCGAGCTCGTCCCACCACTCGTCCGACGCCGGGTCCCCGGACGGATCGTCCCACCAGCGGTCGTCCGGCCCCCGCCGGTTGGCCACCATCGCCGCGACGGGCGGGATGACCATGGCAGCGAAGCACATCCCCACGGCCGCCGGTACGGACCACAGCCGCACGAAGGCCCAGGCGGAGACGAAGAGGAAAAGGCATCCGCCCATCAGCAGGAAGTAGGCGTGCCGCCGCCGCTCGTACATACCTCCACGGT
The DNA here is from genome assembly GCF_001746415.1 of Streptomyces agglomeratus. Taxonomy (NCBI): domain Bacteria; kingdom Bacillati; phylum Actinomycetota; class Actinomycetes; order Kitasatosporales; family Streptomycetaceae; genus Streptomyces; species Streptomyces agglomeratus. The sequence goes on along the minus strand of NZ_MEHJ01000001.1, from coordinate 4,338,345 downwards.
ACGACCGAAGGGCCGCACCCGGTCAGGAAAGCGTCCAACCCCCTGGGGTGCGGCCCTTCGGCCAGTGAGAAAGCGCCTCGTCAGACGGCGATCGCGACCTCCGCGAGGCCGCCCGTCTGGGCGACGACCGTACGGTCGGCCGTGCCGCCCGGGACGAGTGCGCGGACGGTCCACGTGCCCTCGGCCGCGTAGAAGCGGAACTGGCCCGTGGCCGAGGTCGGGACCTCGGCGGTGAACTCGCCGGTCGAGTCCAGGAGGCGGACGTAGCCGGTGACGGGCTCGCCGTCGCGGGTCACGCTGCCCTGGATGGTGGTCTCACCGGGCTTGATCGTCGAGGCGTCGGGGCCGCCGGCCTTTGCTCCACACATGTTGAAATCCGTCCTTCAAGTCGCGGTCGAGAGGGGTTACTTGTTGGCGCCGAGCTCGATCGGCACGCCGACCAGCGAGCCGTACTCGGTCCACGAGCCGTCGTAGTTCTTGACGTTGTCGACACCGAGCAGCTCGTGCAGGACGAACCAGGTCAGCGCCGAGCGCTCACCGATGCGGCAGTACGCGATGGTGTCCTTCGCGAGGTCGACCTGCTCGGCCTCGTACAGGGCCTTGAGCTCTTCGTCGGACTTGAAGGTGCCGTCGTCGTTGGCGTTCTTCGACCACGGGATGTTGCGGGCGGACGGGACGTGGCCCGGGCGCTGCGACTGCTCCTGCGGGAGGTGGGCCGGGGCGAGCAGCTTGCCGCTGAACTCGTCGGGGGAACGCACGTCGACGAGGTTCTGGTTGTTGATCGCGGAGACGACGTCGTCGCGGAAGGCGCGGATCGAGGTGTCCTGCGGCTGGGCCTTGTACTGCGTGGCCGGGCGCGCGGGGACCTCGGCGACCAGGTCGCGGGAGTCGAGCTCCCACTTCTTGCGGCCGCCGTCGAGGAGGCGGACGTCCTGGTGGCCGTAGAGCTTGAAGTACCAGAAGGCGTACGAGGCGAACCAGTTGTTGTTGCCGCCGTAGAGGACCACCGTGGTGTCGTTCGCGATGCCCTTCTCGGACAGGAGCTTCTCGAAGCCGGCCTGGTCGATGAAGTCGCGGCGGACCGGGTCCTGGAGGTCCTGGGTCCAGTCGATGCGGATCGCGTTGCGGATGTGGTTCTTCTCGTACGCCGAGGTGTCCTCGTCGACCTCGACGATCGCGACCTTCGGGTCCTCGATGTGGGCCTCGACCCAGTCTGCGTCGACCAGTACGTCGCTGCGGCTCATGCTGTTCTCCTCCGGGGCAGTGTGCGGCGGTTATGCGCGAGGGGGCTGTGCGGGTACGCCGGTACGCGAAACGGGACGGCGTACGACCGCACGAGGGGTGGCCCTGACTTCGACTGCACCAGTTCGGTCGGTCGGAGGGCCGGGGAAGGCGGGTGCCGGACTGTTCCGGTCAGAACCGCTCAGGCAGTACGACAGAGCATGGCGGCGACGCGGCACAGGTCTACTGCCCGCCGCTTCGTGAGGTCCGCCTGTCGCTGCTGCATGGGACCGATCGTAGGGATGTCACGACCGGCGTGTCACCGGTGTGTCGGATAGTGAGACGCGATCGTCCGCGATGCGGGACGAGGTGCTGGTGACGGGGCCCCGCACCGGCCCGGCGCACGGTCTGCGTCCGCCCGCCGCCTGAGGGGCGGACGCTGCCGTCTCACTATCCGGCGAGGCCCACGTTCGTACCGGCCACGGAGATTTCCAGGCCGTCCTTCGTGGCGTCGGCCTTCTTGAGGTTCAGACCGTCCGGCAGGCCGCTGATCTGCCGGTCGAAGTCGGTCTTCTCGCGCACCTGCTGCTCGATCCCGGGAAGCCCTTCACCCGGGACCTCGTCCGCCCGCACCCGGATCGTGCTGCCGTCGATCACGCTCACACTCGACAGCACGCTGCGCGTGATCTTGCGGCCGAGAATTTCGACGGAGCCGGTGACCTTCACCTTGTCGTTGCCGCCGTACGCGACCGGGAAGCCGCTCTCGGAGGCCCGCGACAGGTCCTCGTACGAGATGCGCGCGGTGCCGGTCGCCAGGTCCGCCGTCGCGCCGGAGAAGCCGCTGAAGCTGCCGCTCACGCGCACGTCGTGGAGTTCGGCGGTCATCTCGCTGATCCGGACCCTGCGGCCCTCCGCGCTCGCCTCGACGCCCTCCACGGTGACGTCGACCTGGTCGAGGTGCTTGGCGGCGACCTGGGTCAGGAAGGGAAATCCCTTGATCGCCACGTCGGGTTCGCCGGTCAGTCCCTGCCGGGTCTGGACGCGCTTGGCGACCTCGGACTCGGCGTAGTTCACCGCGAGTCGGTCCACGATGACGAAGATGCCGCCGAGGATCACGGCGACGACCAGCAGTATTCGCAGTGCACGCATGGCTTACAGGTCCCCCACAACTCGTGTGTCTCGTCGCACTCGTTCAAGCCCCCCGACGCACGCGAGCCTACTGCCAGGTAATCGCGGGGCTCAGGCGATGGCCCTGCCGATCAGATAGACGGCGGGGGCGGCGGCCGTCAGCGGCAGCGCCACTCCGGCCGTCATGTGGACGAACCGCGACGGGTAGTCGTAGCTGGCCACGCGCAGGCCGACCAGCGCGCACACCCCGGCCGCGAGCCCCAGCAGCGCGCCCCGGGCGCCCAGGTCCGTCATTCCGCCGGCCGCGATCCCGGCGCCGGCGGCGGCGAGCAGCGCGACGACCACGGAGGCGACGCCGGGCAGCGGCAGCGCGCGGGCCAGTACGGCCACGGCGACAGCCACGGCGCCGACGGTCACGGCCTCGGCGTCCGCCGCGAGGTGACCCGCGGCGACGACCGCGAGGGCGGCCGAGGTGACGGTGGCGGTCAGGCCGTACATCCGCTCGTCGGCGGGTGCGCGGTTGCGGAGCTGGAGCACGAGGGCGAGCAGCACCCACACGCCGAGCGTGCCGATGATCGCGGCGGGAGCGTGCTCGGTGCCGACGGCCAGCAGCGCGATGTCGGCGGTGACGCCGCCGAGGAAGGCGAGCGCGATGCCCTGCCGGGCGGGCCACATGCCGTTGAGCCGGAACCAGCCTGCGGCGGTGACGGCCTGGAGCAGCACGAGCGGTACGACGAGCGCGTACGGGCCGACGGCCGCGGCGCCGGCGAGCAGCAGCGCGAGCACGGCGGTCAGCGCGGCGGGCTGCATGCCCGGCGCGATGATCGGCGACCGGCCCTCGGCGCGGGCGCGCTGGGCGTCGGTGACGCGCGCGTTGCCTCCGGTGGTGGGCGGGCTGTACGCCGCCGGTCCGGTGGCGGCGGGCGGCGGCGCGGGGGCCGCCGTGGTGGCGTGGGCGGGTTCGTACGCCGCCGCGGCGGGCGTGTAGGCGCCGGGTACGGGCTCGTAGGCGGCGTGGGCGGGCTCGTGGGCCCCCGGTGCCGGTTCGTATGCCGCCGGTGCGGGCTCGTACGCGGCCGGTGCGGGCTCGTACGACGCCGGTGCCGGTTCGTACGCGGCCGGTGCGGGCTCGTACGACGCCGGTGCCGGTTCGTACGACGCCGCCTGGGGCTCGTACGACGCCTGGCCGGCCGGGTACTGGCCGTACGGCGCGGAGGTCTCGGGCGGCAGCGGGGACGCGCCGTTCTGCACCGGGGGGTACGCCGCGCCGGCGGGGTCCTGCGGCCGGTAGGGCTCCTGCTGGAGGGGCTGCTGCACCGGCTGGTACTGCGTGTCCCAGGTCTGCCCCTCCCACGTCTGGGTGTAGGGCTCCTGCGCCTGGGCGTACGGCTCCTGCGCGAACGGGCGCTGTTCCTCGTACGCGTCACGGCGGTCACTGCCGTCACCACTGTCACGCCCGTCGCGTGCGTCACGCCCGTCGTACGGGTAGGGCTGCTGGTTGCTCATGGTGTGGGGCTCATCCTCCTGCGAACGGCGGGAGCACCTCGACCGTGCCGCCCTCGGCCAGCCGCACGGTCTCATGACCGCGGGTCCCGACGGGGTCACCGTCGATGAGGAACGAACAGCGCTGGAGTACGCGTGTCAGCTCCCCGGGGTGCCGCTCGCGCACCGCGTCGAGCGCCTCGGCGAGCGTCCCGGCCGTGTACGGCTCCTCTGCGGTGCCGGCGGCGGCCTTGGCCGCCGCCCAGAAGCGGATGGTGCCCACTGCCATAGCGGCGCTCCTTTCGTCGGCTTCCATGATGGGCTATGCCGCTGTGAGCCAGGCGCCGATGCGGGTGAGGAGTGTCTCTTCGGCCGCGTTCTCGGCGTGGCCCATGCCGGGCACGATCCACAGTTCGCTTCCCTCCGCCGCCGCCGCGAGCGCGCGCGGGTGGTCGAGGGGGAAGTACGGGTCGCGGTCGCCGTGCACGACCAGCAGCGGTGTCCGGCCGAGCCTGGCCGCCGCCTCGACGGGGGACAGCGGCACCGGGTCCCAGTCGCGGCTGTGAATGCGGGTGCGGAGCCCGAAGCGGCCGACGAGCCGTCCGGCGGGCCGGGTCACCACCCAGTGCAGCCGCCGCATCGGCGCCGTACCCCGGTAGTACCAGCGGGCCGGGGCGCTGACCGCGACGACCGCGTCGGCTCGCGCGGACACCCGGTCGGCGGCGCGCACGGGGTCGCTCTGGGCGCGTACCGAATCGTTGCCGGCGCGTACGGGGTCACGGTCGGCGCTCGCGTGCGCTCCCTCCGCCGGACGCGCTTCCGTGCGCTCCCCGTCCCCCGCGTCGCCGTCCGCGCCGCTGTGCGCGGTGTCCTCCCGGTGGAGCGCCGCGTGTCTGACGACCACCGAGCCGCCCATGGAGAAGCCGACCGTCACCACCCGCTCGTGCCCCAGGGAGCGCGCCCAGCGGACCGCCGCCGCCACGTCGAGGACCTCGCGGTCGCCGACCGTGGAGCGGCCCCCCGAGCCGCCGTGTCCACGGAACGAGAAGGTGACGACGGCGCCGTACCGCCTGAACACGCGCGCCGCCCGCCGCACCGCCGGCCGGTCCACCGAGCCGGTGAAGCCGTGCGCCACGACGATGGCCGGGCCGCCCCCGCCGCCCGGCGCCGGTTCGTACAGGGCCTCGATCCGGACCCCGTCCTGTGCCCGCAGGACCGTCCGCCGGACCGGCCCCCGCCCGGGTTCCCGGGCCGCCCGGACCATCGGCGAAACGGCGTGTGAATCCGCCCGTGACGGCGTGCGCCGCGGCCCGCGCGTGATCAAGGGAACAAGCGATCTGCGGATTCGACCCTCCGGTACGGAACTCATGTGGGCTATTCTGCTGGGCATAGGACCTGGGCAACGTTGCCCCCGGGTCCTTTTGTGTTTTCTGACCGTTGTTACGGACAGATGACGCGGATCGGCCCCAGGGCGCGGGGCCGGGCCGCAGCAGTAACGAAGCAGTGCCGCATACGTCCTCGCAGGGACCGAGGAGGAACCGACGTAATGGGCAAGCGAACCGTGCACGACCGGACGACCCGGGCAGGTGGCCGACGATGAGTTCTCTGCTGCTCCTGACCAATGCCCTCCAGCCGTCGACGGAGGTGCTTCCCGCCCTCGGACTGCTTCTGCACAGCGTGCGGGTGGCCCCCGCCGAGGGCCCGGCCCTCGTCGACACCCCTGGTGCCGACGTCATCCTGATCGACGGCCGCCGCGACCTTCCGCAGGTCAGGTCGCTGTGTCAGCTGCTGCGGTCCACCGGACCCGGCTGCCCGCTGATCCTCGTCGTGACGGAGGGCGGTCTCGCGGCCGTCACCGCCGACTGGGGCATCGACGACGTACTGCTCGACACGGCGGGTCCGGCCGAGGTCGAGGCGCGGCTGCGGCTGGCGACCGGCCGCCGGCAGATCTCCGCGGACGACAGCCCGATGGAGATCCGCAACGGTGACCTGTCGGTCGACGAGGCGACGTACAGCGCGAAGCTCAAGGGCCGGGTCCTGGACCTGACCTTCAAGGAGTTCGAGCTGCTCAAATACCTGGCGCAGCATCCCGGCCGCGTCTTCACGCGCGCCCAGCTCCTCCAGGAGGTGTGGGGTTACGACTACTTCGGCGGCACCCGGACGGTCGACGTGCACGTACGGCGGCTGCGGGCCAAGCTCGGCCCGGAGCACGAGTCGCTCATCGGGACCGTCCGCAATGTGGGCTACCGCTTCGTGACTCCGGAGAAGGTCGAGCGGGCGGCGGCCGAGGAAGCCAGGGCCAAGGCGGCGCAGAAATCGGCGCCGGCGACCGTCACCCGTACGGCGGACAAGGGCGCGGACGCGGCCGACCGGGAGGAAGCAGCCGTACGGCCTGCCCAGCGGTAGGTCACCACGCGTAGACTGCCGCGCGTGGCCAAGGTGACGCGGGACGATGTGGCGCGACTGGCGGGGACTTCGACCGCGGTCGTCAGTTACGTCATCAACAACGGACCCCGGCCGGTCGCCCCGGCCACGCGCGAGCGTGTCCTCGCCGCGATCAAGGAGCTCGGCTACCGGCCGGACCGGGTCGCGCAGGCCATGGCGTCCCGCCGCACCGACCTCATAGGCATGATCGTCCCCGACGCCCGGCAGCCCTTTTTCGCCGAGATGGCGCACGCGGTCGAACAGGCCGCCGCCGATCGCGGGAAGATGGTCCTCGTCGGCAACTCCGACTACCGCGACGAGCGCGAGGTCCACTATCTGCGGGCCTTCCTCGGGATGCGGGTCTCCGGCCTGATCCTGGTCAGCCAGGGCCCGAGCGAGTGGGCGGCCGCCGAGATCGAGGCGTGGGACGCCCGGGTGGTGCTGCTGCACGAGCGGCCCGAGACGATCGACGACGTGGCGGTCGTCACGGACAACATCGGCGGCGCGCAGCTCGCGACCCGCCACCTCCTTGAGCACGGTCATCCGTACATCGCCTGCCTGGGCGGCATGGAGTCGACGCCGCTGATCGGCGACCCGGTGGCCGACCACGTCGTGGGCTGGCGCCGGGCGATGCGGGAGTCGGGGCGGTCCACGGAGGGCCGGCTCTTCCACGCTCCGTACAACCGGTACGACGCCTACAAGGTGGCCCTGGGGCTGCTGGCGGGCCCGGACCGGCCGCCGGCGATCTTCTGCTCGACGGACGACCAGGCCATCGGTGTGCTGCGGGCCGCGCGCGAGCTGCGGATCGACGTGCCGGGCGAGCTGGCGGTGGCGGCGTTCGACGACGTGAAGGAAGCGGCGCTCACCGATCCGCCGCTGACGACCGTCTACTCCGACCGGCCGGCGATGGCGCGGGCTGCCGTGGACCTGGTGCTGGACGACTCGCTGCGGGTGGCGGGATCGCGGCGCGAGCGGCTGAAGCAGTTCCCGTCGGCGCTGGTGGTACGCCGCTCCTGCGGCTGCCCGGCGACGTAACCGCACTTCCGGCGCGGCTCGCACGGCCCCTTATATGGGCCGTACACGGTTTTGTCGGGCTTCTCAGCGGCTCCTCAGACGGTTCTCATGTCCGCCGCCGAAGCTCTGAGACATGACCGAGAGCCCCCGCCGCAGCGGCGAGTACCCCGAGCCCGAGCAGCAGCCCTACGCCTTCTCGTACGGCGGCGGCGCGTACCCGCCGCCGCCCGCGTACCCGCCCCCGGTGCCGGCGCCCGCCCACCGGCGGGCCCGGCGGCCGGTCGCCCTCGTCGCGGCGGTGGCCATCGTCGCGGCGGCGGTCGGTGGCACGACAGCGGCCTTCGCGGAGCGCCTGACCGGCACGGACCCCGTCGCGGGCGGCGGCGGGGTCCCCGGAACGAACGTCTCGCAGAGCAGCAAGGGCACCGTCTCCGGCGTCGCGCGGGCGGTGAGCCCGAGCATCGTCGAGATCAGCGCCACGTCCGCGTCCGGCGACTCCACGGGTTCCGGGGTGATCATCACCGCCGACGGGGAGATCGTCACCAACAACCACGTCGTCTCCGGCGCGTCCTCCGTCAAGGTCCGGCTGAGCGACGGCAAGACGTACACCGCCGATGTCGTCGGCACCGACCCCGGCAAGGACCTCGCCCTCATCGGGCTCCGGGGCGCGAGCGGCCTGAAGGCGGCGGCGCTCGGGGACTCCGACAGCGTGAAGGTCGGCGACCAGGTCGTGGCGATCGGCTCGCCCGAGGGGCTCACCGGGACCGTGACCAGCGGCATCGTCTCGGCGCTCGACCGGGACGTGACGGTGTCGAAGAACGAGGACCCGGCCGGCCAGGAGCAGCAGGGGCAGGGCGGGGACGGCAGTGGGCAGTGGCCGTTCGAGTTCGGCGGGCAGCAGTTCAACGGCGACACCGGTTCGTCGAAGACGACGTACAAGGCGATCCAGACCGACGCCTCCCTGAACCCGGGGAACTCCGGCGGCGCGCTCATCAACATGGACGGCGAGATCATCGGTATCAACTCCGCGATGTACGCACCGAGCGGAGCGAGCGGTTCCGCGGCGGGCAGCGTCGGGCTCGGGTTCGCCATCCCCGTCGACACGGTCAAGGCGGACCTGAAGCAGCTCCGCGCCGGGGGCGACGGCTGAGACCCGTACCGCCGTGCCGCCGTGCCCGCGTACCGCCGTGCCGTGATGCGTACCGTGCGAGGCTGAGAGAGCAGCGCCCGACCACGCCCAGCCACCCCAGGCAAGCCGAGGAAGCCCGATGAACACCCCCGCCGAGCGCATCCTGATCGTCGACGACGAGCCCGCCGTGCGCGAGGCCCTCCAGCGCAGTCTCGCCTTCGAGGGGTACGGGACGGAGGTCGCCGTCGACGGGCTCGACGCGCTCGCGAAGGCGGCGTCGTACGCACCGGACCTGATCGTCCTCGACATCCAGATGCCGCGCATGGACGGCCTCACGGCGGCCCGCCGCATCCGCTCGTCGGGGGACACCCTGCCGATCCTGATGCTGACCGCGCGCGACACGGTCGGTGACCGGGTGACCGGGCTCGACGCGGGCGCCGACGACTACCTGGTGAAGCCGTTCGAGCTGGACGAGCTGTTCGCCCGCATCAGGGCGCTGCTCAGGCGCAGTTCGTACGCCGCCGGGGCAGCGTCCGGCGAGGAGGGGCCCGGGCACCTGCTGTCCTTCGCCGACCTGCGGATGGACCTGGCGACGCGCGAGGTGACGCGGGCCGGCCGGCCGGTGGAGCTGACCCGCACCGAGTTCACGCTGCTGGAGATGTTCCTGGCCCACCCGCGCCAGGTACTGACGCGCGAACAGATCCTCAAGGCCGTGTGGGGCTTCGACTTCGAGCCGAGCTCGAACTCCCTCGACGTGTACGTCATGTACCTGCGCCGCAAGACGGAGGCGGCCGGCGAACCGCGCCTGGTGCACACGGTGCGGGGTGTGGGGTACGCCCTGCGGGGCGGTGAGGCGTGAGCGGTGCGCTGGGCAGATTCCGCGCGCTGCCGCTGCGGTCCCGGCTGGCGCTGCTGACCGCGACGGCGGTGGCGATCGCGGTGGCGGCGGTCGCGGCGGCGTGCTGGTTCGTGACGCGGGCGCAGCTGGAGGAGCAGCTCGACGACTCGCTGCGCAGCGTCGAGGTCGGGCAGGACTACGTGCAGCAGCTGCGCGTGGGCTGCGCCAGCCGCCAGGCGGCCGGGCAGGCGCTCGGCATGTACGTCGTGCAGTTCGTCCCGGTCTCCGGCGAGCCGTGCACATCGCCCGGGGCCCCGGCGATTCCGGTGCGGCCCGTCGACACCGCCGTGGCCCGGGGCGAGCAGCCGTTCGCCCTGCACACCACGCCGGACGCGGACGGCCGGGACATGCGGGTCTACACGTACCACTTCCGCGACGCCCGGCAGAACCTGCTCCCCGGCCCCCCGTTCGCGGTCTCCATCGCCCGCCCCATGAGCGAGGTCGACGAACCGCTCGGCTCCCTCGCCTGGGTGCTGCTCGCGCTCTCCGGCATCGGGGTGCTGGGCGCCGGGGCGACCGGGCTCCTGGTCGCCCGCGCGGGGCTGCGCCCCGTGGACAAGCTGGCCGACACGGTCGAGCACGTGGCGCGCACGGAGGACCTGACCGTACGTATCCCGGTCGACGGCGAGGACGAGATCGCCCGCCTCTCGCGTTCCTTCAACGCGATGACCGGCGCCCTGGCCTCGTCCCGCGACCGCCAGGCCCAGCTGATCGCCGACGCGGGCCACGAGCTGCGCACGCCGCTGACGTCGTTGCGTACGAACGTCGAGCTGCTCGTCCGCAGCGACGAGACCGGGCGGGCGATCCCACCCGCCGACCGGGCCGCGCTCATGGCGTCCGTCAAGGCACAGATGACGGAACTGGCCGCGCTCATCGGCGACTTGCAGGAGCTCGCACGGCCCGACACGGCCGGCCAGGGCGGTCCGCTGCGCGTGATCGCGCTGCACGAGATCGCGACCGCCGCGCTGGAGCGCGCCCGGCTGCGCGGCCCGGAGCTGACCATCAACGCGGATCTCCGGCCCTGGTACGTACGGGCCGAACCGGCGGCGCTGGAGCGGGCGCTGGTCAACGTCCTGGACAACGCGGTGAAGTTCAGCCCGGCGGGCGGCACGGTCGATGTGGCCCTGAACCAGCAGGGCGAGCTGACGGTACGCGACCACGGTCCCGGCGTCCCGGACGCGGAACTCCCCCACGTCTTCGAACGCTTCTGGCGCTCCCCGTCCGCCCGCGCCCTGCCGGGATCGGGTCTGGGCCTGTCCATCGTGGCCCGCACGGTCCAGCAGGCGGGCGGCACGGTCACCCTGCGCCGGCCACGGGACGGGGCCGGCGGCACGGAGGCGCTGATCCGCCTGCCGGGCGCGCCGACCCCACCGCCGCCGGACGCAACGGCGTGACGCGGCTTCAGGGCTGGTGGGGCGGTGGTGGCGGAGGCGGCGGAGGCGGCGGAGGCGGCGGAGGCGGCGGAGGCGGCGGCGGCGGCTCCACCGGCGGCGGCTCGGGTGGCTGCTCCGGCTGGTGAGGCGACTCCGCGGGAGGCTCCGCAGGCGGCTGCGCGGGAGGCTCCTCCGGCTGGGCGGGAGGCTCAGCCGGCGGCTGCTCGGTCCGGGTGGTCGTCTCCGCGGGAGGCTCGGCAGGCGGCCGCTCGGGCGGCGGCTCTTCGGGAGGCTGCTCACCGGGCGGCTGCTCACCGGGCGGACGTTCCCGAGGCTGCTCGGGCACGTCGACCGGCGGCGGCTCGCACTCCTGCTGCCGGCCCGGCCTGCGCTTCAGACCACCCGGGACCGGACAGGTGCGGATGTAGTCCCGCACGCCTTTGTAGGCGTCGATGATCTGCTGGCGGGAGGTCGTGCCCTGCCGCGTGTAGTTGCCGAGGAGGTGAATGTTGACCGCGTCGGCCTTGCCCTCGGGCTGACCCGCCGTCGACTCCACGGTGTGGGGGAGGTTCGTCGCACCCGTGACCGAGAGGACATCGTCCTTGAGCAGAACGTACCGGGTGTCATTGCTGTTCAGGGAGCGAGCGGCGCTGTTCGGATCGTCGGGCTTGAAGGGGGGTGCGATGTAGACCGCACCGATGGGTGAGCGGCCAGGAGCGACCTTCATCTGCGCGTCCAGGTCGTCCTTGACCTGGCGGCCGATGAAGCAGCCTTCACTGTGGCAGAGGAATACGACGCGGGTGCCGGTGTTCAGCTGCTCCGTCGCCTGCTTCTTCAGCGTGGCGTAGGCGGGAGACTCTCTGGCCGCTTCCGGCGTACGCCACCTGTCGATCGTTCCCGGTATGGAATTGCGCAGGAGGTCTCCGGCGGCCACCACCCCCACCGCCCCGCGGAAGAAGGGTCCGCTCAGGCTCCCCAGCAGCGTCTGCGTGGCCTCGTCCTTGTCCTTATTGATCTCCGGAGACCGTGCGTTCGCCTGGCCGGCTTTCACGCTCCAGTTGGCCTCCGTGAAGCTGCGGTTGTAGACGGGGTCCATACCTACCCCCAGCGTGTCCCGCAAGGCCGCCCCTGCTTGGCTGATGTCCGGACCGCTGTTGTTGTAGACACCGTTGACGAAGAAGTTCTTCTCCGGGGCCTGGGCCTTTTGAGCCGGCACTCCGTATCGAGCCGGCTGCGGGCCGTCGGCGCTCCCGCGCTTCTGGTCACCACTGCCTGACGGAGGAGGAGGCAGCGTCGCCGCGTGCCCGTTCAGCGTCGCGTTGTTCGCCTGGAACGCCTCCATGCCGCCAGGCTCCTTCCACTGGCGAGCCTGCGAGGCCAGCACTTCACCGAGCATGGCTTCCTGCCCCATCCCGGCATCACTCGCGGCGGCCATGGCATCCGCAAGCTCCTGGTAGGCACGCTGCGCCCCATCTTCCGGCAGCCGTTCCTCAAAGGACGCCAAGCGCTCTCTGAGCGTCGCCGTCGCGGCCTCCTTGTCGGGCGGCCCGGTCTCCTGCGAACCCTGTGACAAAGCCGAAGTGCAGGCCGTGCCCATGGCCAGGGTGACCGCTATGGCTATGCAATGCCGTCCACGTGCCTTCCGTGGCCGACGGGGTGCTCCAGGCAGCGTCTTCGCGTCTGGTTCCATGCCGCCAACGTGCCACGACACAACACTCCGTGCTCGGCCATGTCCGCCGAAGGGGCGATCACTTGCTGTGACCGCGGCCGAGAAACAGCACTGCGGGGCGGCATCCGGTGGGAATGCCGCCCCGCAGGACCACTTTCACGCAATGACTGCCTCGGCGGTGTCTACTTCAGCACCGTGATCCGGTCGGCCGCCGGAGGCGTGATCGGGCCGGCCGCGCTGGAGTTCTGCGCCAGGTAGGCGTTGAAGACGTCCAGGTCGGAGGCGCCGACCAGCTTGTTCTTGTGCTCCTTGAAGACCGGGAAGCCGTCGCCGCCGCCCGCGAGGAACTCGTTCATCGCGACGCGGTACGTCTTGGCCGGGTCGAGCGCGACGCCGTTCAGCTTCACCGAGGCCACGTCGACGCGCGCGGCGCCCGTCTTCGTCATGTCCAGGGTGTAGGTGAAGCCCTTCGAGACCTGAAGGATCTTCGGCGACGCCTCGTTGGCGCCGCTGACCTGCTGCTGGAGCGCGGTGATGAGCTGGGCGCCGGTCAGGTCGACGACGTTCATCATGTTGGTGAACGGCTGGACGGTGAACGCCTCGCCGTACGTCACAACGCCGTCGCCCTCACTGCCGCTCGCCTTGAAGACGAGGTCGGAGCGGATGCCGCCGGGATTCATGAAGGCGATCTGCGCGCCGCCCTTGTCGGCCGGGGCCAGGCCCTCCAGCTGCGCGTCCGCGATGAGGTCGCCGAGCGGCTTCTCGGGGGCCGTCGAGCCGCGTCCGTTGATGTCGGCGGAGATGAAGCCCTGGGGCTTGCCGGCGATCGGGGCGGCGAGCGCGTTCCAGCGGCCGATGAGCGAGGTCATGTCCGGCGCCCAGATCTTGGCCTGCTCCTGGTCGCGGACGACGATGTGGTTCGCGCTCTTGACGCCCGTGCGCACGATGTCCTGGGTGCGGCGGTCGTAGGTGAGCGTGGTGTCCGTGTAGAGCTTGCCGTACGAGGACGCCGAGGTGACCATGCGCGGCTTGCCCGCCGGGTCGGGGACGGTGCAGACGTACGCCTGGTGCGTGTGGCCGGTGACCAGCGCGTCGACCTTCGGCGTGATGCCCTTGGCGATGTCGACGATCGGGCCGGAGATGCCGTCGCCGGCGCCCGGCGAGTCGCAGTCGTAGTTGTACGACGAGGAGGCCGGCGAGCCGCCCTCGTGGATGAGCGCGACGATCGACTTGACGCCCCGGCGGTCGAGTTCCCTGGCGTACTTGTTGACCGTCTCGATCTCGTCGTGGAACTTGAGGCCCTTGATGCCGTTCTCGGTGACGATGTTCGGAGTGCCTTCGAGGGTCACGCCGATGAAGCCGATCTTGACGCCGTTCTTCTTCCACACCGTGTACGGCTTGAGGATCGGCCTGCCGGTCTTCTCGTTCGTGACGTTGGCGGCCAGGTAGGGGAAGTCCGCGCCCTCGAACTCCTTGTCCTTCTCGAAGCAGCCCTCGACCGGGTGGCAGCCGCCGTTCTGCATGCGGGCCAGCTCGGTGGCGCCCTCGTCGAACTCGTGGTTGCCCACGGCCGACACGTCGAGGTCGAGCTTGTTCAGCGCCTCGATCGTCGGCTCGTCGTGGAAGAGGCCGGACATGAGCGGGCTGGCGCCGATCATGTCGCCGCCGGCGGCGGTGACGGAGTACCGCTCACCCTGGCGCGCCTTGCGCAGCGAGGTGGCCAGGTGTTCGACGCCACCGGCCGGGATCGCCTTCACGGTGCCGTCGGGCTGCGTCTCGCTGACCGTGCCGGCCGAGCCCGCCGGGGGCTCCAGGTTTCCGTGCAGGTCGTTGAAGGACAGCAGCTGCACGTCCACGGTCCGCGAGGGCTTGTACGTGTGCCGCGCGTCGCCGGCCAGGTCGCCCTCCTCGGCACCGGAAGCCGGCATGGCGGCGACGAGGGCACCGAGGGTGGCGAGACCCGCGGCGGAGGCGAGTATGCGCCGGGCCGCTCGGTGCTTGCGGGTGGTACGAGGGTTCGCTGACATCTGTCCCCTTGTGAGTTCAGCGTGATCGACGAACTGCAGCCTAAAGTCAACGCGCGTAGCGCAACAGGGGGTGACGGGTTACAAGCTGGTTGCCGTACGGCGGCCGTACGCTCGTACTCATGACGACTGACCCCACGACCCCCGCCTCCCTCAGGAAGATCCAGACCCTCGACGCGCTCGACGAGGAGCAGGCCCGGCAGGTCCTCGGGCTGCTCGACGAGGCCGCCCGCGTGGACGGTGTGCAGGCCGTGTCCGAGCAGGGCCGGCTTCAGCTGCGCGGCGGACACCGGGAAGGCATCCGGCACTTCCTGCTGTACGTCGGAGACGGGCCCCTCCTCGGTTACGCCCAACTGGAGGACACCGATCCCGTCGAGGCCCCCGCCGCCGAGCTGGTCGTACACCCCTCGCACCGCGGTCACGGGCACGGCCGCACGCTCGGGTCGACCGTGCTGGACGCGTCGGGCAAGCGGCTGCGGGTCTGGGCGCACGGCGGGAAGGCGGCGGCGCGGCACCTCGCGCAGGTGCTCGGGCTCACGCTCTTCCGCGAACTGCGGCAGATGCGGCGGCCGTTGGCCCCGCTGGACATCCCCGAGCCGGTGTACCCGGCCGGCGTGAGCGTGCGGACGTTCGTACCGGGGCAGGACGACGCCGCCTGGCTGTCCGTCAACGCGGCGGCGTTCGCGCACCACCCCGAGCAGGGCGGCATGACGCAGCGCGACCTGGACGACCGCAAGGCCGAGCCGTGGTTCGACCCCAAGGGCTTCTTCCTGGCGGAGCGCAACGGGGAACTCGTCGGTTTCCACTGGACGAAGGTGCACGCGGAGGAGCAGCTCGGCGAGGTGTACGTCGTCGGCATCCGCCCCGACGCGCAGGGCGGCGGCCTCGGCAAGGCCCTGACCTCGACGGGGCTGCGGCACCTGGCGGCCGAGGGCGTGCCGACCGCGATGCTGTACGTCGACGCCGACAACACGGCGGCGGTGACGGTGTACGAGCGGCTCGGTTTCACCACGCACGAGACGGACCTGATGTACCGCACGGAGTCGTGACCAACACGGTTTTCGGAGGGGGTGGTTGACACCGCCCCCTCTTTTGCATCACCCTTCCACTACTTAAATAGTGAAAGGAGGTTCAGGCGCATGGTCGAATACCGCATCGACCGGCGATCCGGCGTCGCCACCTACCTCCAGATCGTGCACCAGACCAAACAGGCCCTGCGCCTGGGCCTGTTGGAGCCCGGCGACAAGCTGCCGACCGCCCGCGAGGTCGTCGAAGCCACCGCCATCAACCCCAACACCGTGCTCAAGGCCTACCGCGAGCTGGAACGCGAAGGGCTGGTCGAGGCGCGGCGGGGGCTCGGCACCTTCGTCCGCAGGTCCCTCGGCGGCGCCCCCGCCCAAACCCCGCTGCACGCCGAGCTCACCGCGTGGGCGGCTCGGGCGCGCGAGGCGGGGCTGGACAGGGACGACGTGGCCGCGCTCTTCACATCCGTACTGGACGACCTGTTCGAGGGAGATCACGCATGACCGATACCGCCATCGAGGCGGTCGCGCTGGGCAAGAGCTACGGGCGGCGGGGCCAGGCCCTGCGCGCGTGCTCCTTCCGGCTGCCCGCAGGACGCGTCTGCGCGGTCGTAGGCCCCAACGGCGCCGGCAAGTCGACCCTCCTCGCCCTCGCGGCCGGACTGCTCCGCCCCACCGAGGGTTCGCTCACCGTGCTGGGCACCGACCCGGCGAGCGCCCGCGACCGCATCGCCCACGTCGCCCAGGACAAGCCGCTCTACCCGCAGCTCACCGTGGGCGACACCCTACGCCTCGGCGCCGAACTGAACCCGGGCCGTTGGGACGCCCGTACCGCCGACCGGGTCGTACAGGAGGGCGGACTCGACCTCGGCGCACGCGTCCGCACGCTCTCGGGCGGCCAGCGCACCCGCGTGGCTCTGGCTCTCGCGCTCGGCAAGCGGCCCGAACTCATGCTGCTGGACGAGCCGATGGCCGACCTCGACCCGCTCGCCCGGCACCAGCTCATGGGCACCCTCATGGCGACGGCCGTCGAACACGGCACGACCGTCGTGATGTCGTCGCACATCATCGGCGAACTCGCCGACGCCTGCGACCACCTGCTCCTCGTCTCCGGCGGGGGCATCCGTCTCGGCGGTCCCATCGACGACCTGGTCGCGGCACACACCCTGGTGATGGGCCTGGGCCCGGCATCGGACCTGGCCCCGCACACCGTCGTCGAAGCGCGCGCCACCGGGCGCGGAACCACTGCCCTGATCCGCCGCGAAGGCCCGGTCGGCGGCGACTGGGACGCCGAAGAGCCCTCCCTGGAGGAACTGTTGCTCGCCCACCTGCGCTCCCCGGACGCGCCGCCGCTGCTCGCCCCGGGCACGACGGCCCGCCCGGAGCGGGGGGTGGCCGCGTGAGCACCCTCACCGCCCCGGAAACCCGCCCCGAGACCCCGGAAGCCACCCGGCCGGGCGCCGCGCGCGGACCACTCCGGGTACTCCTGCGCATCCACCGCACGGCCCTGTGGTGGGCCCTCGGCGTCGTCGCACTCGCCACCACGGTGACGGCCTTCCTGCGCTGGGCGGCATGGGCCTACCCGGAGGAGCCGGGCAACTGCGACCCCCAGTGCGACACCTTCCTCGGCTTCGCCGACGCGCAGACGCTGCTGACCGAGTACGTGAAGAACGGCTCCCTGCTCCTCCTGCTGCTGCCCCTGGTGGTCGGCGCCTTCGTCGCGGGGCCGGTCGTCGCCCGGGAACTGGAGACCGGGCTGCACCGCCTCGTCTGGACCCAGTCGGTCCCTCCCGCCCGCTGGCTCGCCGCGAAGCTCGGCGCCGCCGCGGCGCTCGCCGCGGGCGGCGCGCTGGCCCTCATGGGCGTCCTCCGGCTCGGCGCGTGGAACCTGTTCGGCACCTGGAACCTGAACTGGCCCGACCGAGGCGTCTACGAGGCCACCGGCCCGGCCCTCGTCGCGTACTGCCTGCTCGCCGTCGCCGTGGGCGCGCTCGCCGGCCTGCTGGTACGCCGCACCGTGGCGGCCATGGCCGCCACCGGCGCGGTCGTGGGCGCGGTCCTGGTCACCCTCGGCAGCGTGCGGTGGGACCTGGTGCCGGTCCGTACGATGACCGGTGTCGCCTCCACCGCCGACTTCACGCCGCCCGCCCACATGCCCGTCAACTCCTTCATGACCGACCTGGGCGTGCACAACGCCGCCGGCGAACGCTTCCGGGCCCGCGAGTGCGTCCCCGAGCGGCTGCCCGGCGCCTCCTGCCCGACCGACGTGAAGATCACCGGCTGGTACCTGGACTACCACCCGCACGAGCACTTCTGGTACGTACAGCTGATCGAGACCGGCATCCTGCTGGCCCTGACCGCACTGGCCGTGTACGCCGCCCACCGCGTCCTGCGCCGCCTGCACGGCTGACCGGCCCGCACGGCCGGACGGCCGCGGGGCCCCGTCCCACGGGGGTGGGCGGGGCCCTGCGGCCCAGGCGCGGACCCGGCACCGCAGCCTGTATGTCATGTCTCCGTTACCGCGTATTCAGACACGCTTGCGACGCTCTCGGAATGCAGCCCGCTGTGCCACCCTCCC
Source organism: Streptomyces agglomeratus (assembly GCF_001746415.1). NCBI lineage: Bacteria > Bacillati > Actinomycetota > Actinomycetes > Kitasatosporales > Streptomycetaceae > Streptomyces > Streptomyces agglomeratus. The sequence goes on along the minus strand of NZ_MEHJ01000001.1, from coordinate 4,320,383 downwards.
CGAACGGGAGAGCCTCCCGCACATCACCCCTCCTCGGCGCGCCCGGCACCCCCCAGGCGCGGAACAATGGGGTCATGAGCCAGCAGCCGAGCGCCGATGTCCCTGTCCAGCATGCTCAGCCGTCCGTCGGTTCCATCGCCGTGCACCGCCCGCACACCCTGGCGGGCTCCCCGGTGACCAATCTGGATCCCGACATCGACGCCGATCTGGACGCGTACGCCGAGTACGCGGAGGGACCCGCGGCCGACACCGAGCTGCCGCAGGGCCGCTTCCTCGACCGGGAGCGCAGCTGGCTGGCCTTCAACGAGCGGGTGCTCGAACTCGCCGAGGACCCGGCCACGCCCCTGCTCGAACGAGCGAACTTCCTCGCGATCTTCGCCTCGAACCTGGACGAGTTCTTCATGGTCCGGGTGGCGGGCCTGAAGCGCCGCATCGCGACCGGTGTCGCCACCCGGTCCGCGTCCGGCCTCCAGCCCCGCGAGGTGCTGGAGCTGATCTGGACCCGCTCGCGCGAGCTCATGGCCCGGCACGCCGCCTGCTACCAGCAGGACATCGCCCCCGCCCTCTCCGACGAGGGCGTGCACCTCATCCGCTGGCCGGACCTGACCGAGAAGGAACAGGCGCGCCTCTTCACCCTCTTCCGCCAGCAGATCTTCCCGGTGCTCACCCCGCTGGCCGTGGACCCCGCGCACCCCTTCCCGTACATCTCGGGGCTGTCCCTCAACCTCGCCGTGGTCGTACGCAATCCGGTCAGCGGCCACCGCCACTTCGCCCGTGTCAAGGTGCCGCCGCTGCTGTCCCGCTTCCTGGAGGCGTCCCCGCAGCGGTACGTACCCCTCGAGGACGTCATCGCGGCGCACCTGGAAGAGCTCTTCCCCGGCATGGAGGTCCTCGCGCACCACATGTTCCGGGTGACCAGGAACGAGGACCTCGAAGTCGAGGAGGACGACACCGAGAACCTCCTCCAGGCGCTGGAGAAGGAGCTCATGCGCCGCCGCTTCGGGCCGCCGGTGCGCCTGGAGGTCGAGGAGTCCATCGACCCGTACGTCCTGGACCTGCTCGTACGCGAACTGAAGATGTCCGACGCCGAGGTGTACCCGCTGCCCGGCCCGCTGGACCTCACTGGACTCTTCGGCATCGCGGCGCTGGACCGGCCGGAGCTGAAGTTCCCGAAGTACATCGCGGGCACCCACCGGGACCTCGCGGAGGTCGAGTCGGCGTCCGCGCCGGACGTCTTCGCCGCCCTGCGGGAGCGCGACGTGCTGCTGCACCACCCGTACGACTCCTTCTCGACCTCCGTGCAGGCGTTCCTGGAGCAGGCGGCGGCCGACCCGGACGTGCTGGCGATCAAGCAGACGCTGTACCGGACCTCGGGCGACTCCCCGATAGTGGACGCGCTGATCGACGCCGCCGAGTCCGGCAAGCAGGTCCTCGTCCTCGTCGAGATCAAGGCCCGCTTCGACGAGCAGGCCAACATCAAGTGGGCCCGCAAGCTGGAGGAGTCCGGCTGCCACGTCGTGTACGGGCTCGTCGGGCTCAAGACCCACTGCAAGCTGTCCCTCGTCGTCCGGCAGGAGGGCGACCTGCTGCGCCGCTACTCCCACGTCGGTACGGGCAACTACCACCCGAAGACGGCCCGCCTGTACGAGGACCTGGGACTGCTGACGGCCGATCCACAGGTCGGCGCCGACCTCTCCGACCTGTTCAACCGGCTGTCCGGCTACTCGCGCCGCGAGACCTACCGACGGCTGCTCGTCGCGCCCAAGTCGCTGCGGGACGGACTGGTCGCCCGTATCAACAAGGAAGCCGCGCACCACCAGGCGGGCCGTCCCGCGTACGTCCGGATCAAGGTCAACTCGATGGTCGACGAAGCGATCATCGACGCCTGCTACCGGGCGGCGAAGGCGGGCGTTCCGGTCGACATCTGGGTACGCGGCATCTGCGCCATCCGCCCCGGAGTCTCCGGCCTCTCGGAGAACGTCCGGGTCCGCTCGATACTCGGCCGCTTCCTCGAACACTCGCGGATCTTCGCCTTCGGCAACGGCGGCGAGCCCGAGGTCTGGTTCGGCAGCGCCGACATGATGCACCGCAACCTCGACCGCCGCATAGAGGCGCTTGTACGGGTCACCGACCCGGCGCACCGCGCGTCCCTCAGCCGGCTGCTGGAAACCGGAATGTCCGACTCGACGGCCTCCTGGCACCTCGGCCCCGACGGCAACTGGACGCGGCACGCGGCCGACGCCGACGGCCAGCCGCTGCGGCACGTACAGGAGATGCTCATTGACGCCCGGAGGCGCCGGCGTGCGAAACCATGACACCGCATCACGCCCCCGCACCCGCGTGAGCGGCGATCCCGCCGTCCCGCCCCCGGACAGCGGGCACCTGCCGCCGACCGCGGCGCCCCGCCGCGACCTCCACCCGGACGTCCTCACCCGCGAGCTGCTGGCGCCGTACCTGCACGACCAGGCCACGGACTTCCTGCGCAGCCTGCGCGTGCACCGCGAGAGCGGCCAGGACCCGCAGGGCGCAGCGGACGCGGCCGGGGCGGCGCGCGCGCTGCGCGGCTCGGCCCGCCGGATCAGCGCGACGCTGCACACGTTCCGGCCGCTGACCGACACCGGCTGGGCGGACACCCTGCGGTCGGAGCTGGCCTGGCTCTCCGGCGTCCTGGCCCGCGAGCACGCCTACGCCGCCCGCCTGAACCGGCTGCTGGAGGCCCTGAACCGGCTCTCGGGAGCGGGCGCCGGTCCGGTTCCGGTGTCCCCGGCGCGCGGCGGCGGGAAGTCGGAGCCGGGCAGTTCGCTGACGGTGGGCGCGGCGCGGGCCGGTGCGCTGCTGGAGCGGCAGCTGACCCTGGCCCGGACCCGGGCGCACTCGGCGGCGCTCCAGGCGCTGGGTTCCTCGCGGTTCCACGCGGTCGCCGACGCCGTGGCCTTACTCGCCTCGGACGTTCCGCTCGGCCCGGCCGCCGCCGCCCCTGCCGCCGAGGTGCTCGCGCCGCTGGCGACGGGCGCCGAGCAGCGGCTCAGGGAGGCGGTGGCGGCGCTGCCGCTGGGACGCGCCGCGCACCCGTACAACGCCGAGGCCCTCGTCCACGGCCTGGCCCCGGCGCCGAGCAGCGAGGCGCAGGACGCCCCCTGGCACCACGTACGCCTGCTCCTGCGCCTGCACCGCTACGCGCGGGAGGTCATCGCCGCCCCCGCCGACACGCTCACCGCGGCCCGGGCCCTGGACCGCCACCGGGACGCGGCCGAGGCGGCCACCGCGGCGGCGTCGGCGGCCCGCACCCCGCGCATCGCCCCGGCGACGGCGTACGCCCTCGGCGTCCTGCACGCCGACCAGCGCCACGAGGTCGAGGCGGCCCGGTTCGCCTTCCAGCAGGCGTGGCAGCCCCTGCCGGCGGCGGCGCCGTGACCGGCCCCGAGGACACGGTCCTCGCCGCCGGCTGCGTGCTCTGGCGCCGGTCGCCGTTCGACGGCGGCCTGGAGATCTGCCTCGTGCACCGGCCGAAATACGACGACTGGTCGCATCCCAAGGGCAAGCTCAAGCGCGGCGAGGACGCACTGGCTGGCGCGCTGCGCGAGGTCCTGGAGGAAACCGGCCACCACTGCGCGCCGGGCGCCGAACTGCCCACGATGCGGTACGTCGCGAACGGCCGCCCCAAGCGCGTGTCCTACTGGGCGGCGGAAGCCACGGAGGGTGACTTCACCCCGGGCGACGAGGTGGACCGGATCCTCTGGCTCTCGCCCACGGCGGCCAGAAACCGCCTGACGCAGCCCCGCGACCGCGACCTGGTGGACGCCCTGCTGGACTCCCTCCACCGCGCGTAACCGCCCGTAGTACCGCAAAGGAAAGACGCACCGCGGTGCAGACCCCCGCGTTTCGGGCACCTTCCGTACGGGGAGCCTCCCCCGGCCACGGCCCCGGCCGCCCGCCCGGCCGCATGCCCCGCCCCACACCCGCCCAGACCCGCCGCACCCCCGCCCCCGCCGCCGGCCGCGGTGCGGACCGCACACCACACCGTTCGGCACGGTTCACCTCCCGTTCACTCTCCCCCGTCGACGGCTTCACCTGTTCTGCCTAATTTCGGACGTACACAGTGCGAGGCACATCGCGAGATGTCCGCCCCACTGGGTAGCTGGGACCCGAGAACTCATACCTCTTCGCACGCCGCCACCACACAGGACCGGCGGCTCCTGGAAGGAACACCCGAAAGTGAAGCTTCAGCGCAAGAACCGGCTTCGCGCCACCGCGCTCGGCGCCCTCGCCGTCTCCGGCGCCCTGGTCCTCACGGCGTGCGGCTCGGACGACAACACTGCTTCCACCGGTGGGGCCGGTGAGAACACCAAGGCCGCCAGCAACATCAAGTGCGACGACGCCAAGGGCAAGCTCCTCGCGTCCGGGTCGAGCGCGCAGAAGAACGCCATGGACCTCTGGGTCAGGAACTACATGGCCGCCTGCACCGGCGTCGAGGTCAACTACAAGTCCTCGTCCTCCGGTGAGGGCATCGTCGCGTTCAACCAGGGCACGGTCGGCTTCGCCGGCTCCGACTCGGCGCTCAAGCCCGAAGAGGTCGCCGAGTCGAAGAAGATCTGCAAGGGCGGCCAGGGCATCAACCTCCCGATGGTCGGCGGCCCGATCGCGCTCGGCTACAACCTGGAGGGCGTCGACGACCTGAACCTCGACGCCGCCACCGTGGCCAAGATCTTCAACAGCAAGATCAAGAAGTGGAACGACCCGGCGATCGCCAAGCTCAACCCGGGCGCCAAGCTCCCCGCCAAGGCGATCCAGCCGTACCACCGCTCCGAGGACTCCGGCACCACGCAGAACCTCGGCAAGTACCTCGGCGCCACCGCCAAGAAGGACTGGCCGTACGAGGCCGAGAAGAAGTGGCCCGCGCCCGGCGGCCAGGCCGCGTCCGGCTCCTCCGGTGTCGCCGCGCAGGTCAAGCAGGAGGACGGGGCGATCGGTTACTTCGAGCTCTCGTACGCCAGCTCGCAGAACATCTCCACCGTCAAGATCGACACGGGTGCGGCCGAGCCGGTCGCCGCGACCTCCGAGAACGCCTCGACGGCCATCGCCGCCGCGAAGATCGAGGGCCAGGGCAAGGACCTCGCCCTGAAGCTCGACTACGCCACCAAGGCCGACGGCGCGTACCCGATCGTCCTGGTGACCTACGAGATCGTCTGCGACAAGGGCAACAACGCCGAGACCCTCGGCACCGTCAAGTCCTTCCTGACGTACACCGCCAGTGAGGACGGCCAGAAGGTCCTCTCCGAGGCCGGCTACGCGCCGATCCCGGCGGAGATCAACGCGAAGGTCCGCGAGACGGTCGCCACCCTCTCGTAACACCCGAGCAGCACGGCACAGCGGCTGCCGGCCCGGCGCACGGGCCGGCAGCCACCACCCATCCGGTGCACCGCCGCCAGGGGAGCCCGCTCCCCCACACAGACCGGAAAGACCATGGCTATTACCTCGTCACCCTCACCACAGGCCCCACCAGTCATAGAACCGAGCGGCACGTCCACCGGCCGCGCGGGAGACAAGGTCTTCGTCGGCCTGTCCCGCGGGTCCGGCATCCTGCTCCTGGTGGTCATGGCGTCGATCGCCGCCTTCCTGACCTACCGCGCCGTACTGGCCATCTCGAAGGACGAGGGCAACTTCCTCACGACCTTCGACTGGAACCCGGCCGGCGACCCGCCGGTGTTCGGCATCGCGGTCCTGCTCTACGGCACCGTCGTCAGCTCGATCATCGCGATGGTCATCGCGGTACCGATCGCTGTCGGCATCGCCCTCTTCATCTCCCACTACGCGCCGCGCAAGCTGGCCTCGCCCCTCGCGTACGTAGTGGACCTGCTGGCAGCCGTGCCGAGCATCATCTACGGCATCTGGGGCGCCCTCTTCCTCGTCCCGTACCTGGCCGGGCTGAACTCCTGGCTCGACGAGTACATGGGCTGGACGTACATTTTCGACAAGACGGAAATGGGCGCAGCCCGGAACCTCTTCACCGTCGGCATCCTGCTGGCGATCATGATTCTGCCGATCGTCACCAGTGTCAGCCGTGAGGTCTTCCTCCAGGTCCCCAAGATGAACGAAGAAGCCGCACTCGCGCTCGGCGCGACCCGCTGGGAAGTCATCCGCATGTCGGTGCTTCCCTTCGGCCGCTCGGGCGTCATCAGCGCCTCGATGCTGGGCCTGGGCCGCGCGCTGGGCGAGACGATGGCCGTCGCCACCGTCCTCTCCCCGAGCTTCCTCATCTCCGGCCATCTGCTGGACCCGGGCGGCGGCACGTTCGCCCAGAACATCGCGGCGAAGTTCGACGAGGCCAACGAGTTCGGGCGCGACGCCCTGATCGCCTCGGGCCTGGTCCTCTTCGTCCTCACCCTGCTGGTCAACGGCGCGGCACGCCTCATCATCGCCCGCCGCAAGGAGTACTCGGGGGCCAACGCATGAGCAACACCGCCGTACAGGACAAGCGGCCCTCGCCCTCCGTCCGTCCGCAGAGCCTGTCCCGCAAGGGCCTGCCCCGCTGGGCCCCGTCCGCCTTCGCGGTCGTCTCGATCGCGCTCGGCTGCGGCCTCGGCCTGGTGGCCGGCTGGGAGAGCCGCATCCAGTGGGGTCTGCTCTCGGCGCTGTTCTTCGTCCTCATCACGTACTGCACCGCCACGGCGGTCGAGGGCAAGCGCCAGGCCAAGGACCGCGTCGCGACCAGCGTCGTCTGGGTCTGCTTCATCCTGGCGATCGTTCCGCTCCTGTCCCTGATCTGGGTCACGGTCAGCCGCGGCATGAAGGTCATGGACGCCTATTTCCTGACCCACTCCATGGCGGGCGTCCCCGGCTTCGAAGCAGGCGGCGGCGTCTACCACGCCCTCATCGGCACCCTGGAGCAGGTCGGCCTCGCCACCGTCATCGCCGCCCCGCTGGGCCTGCTCACCGCGATCTACCTGGTGGAGTACGGCAGGGGCCAGCTGGCCAGGGCCGTGACCTTCTTCGTGGACGTCATGACGGGCATCCCGTCGATCGTCGCGGGTCTGTTCATCCTCTCGATCATGCTGATCGCCGGCCTCCAGCCCTCCGGCCTGATGGGCGCCCTGGCCCTGACCATCCTGATGGTCCCGGTCGTGGTCCGCTCCACCGAGGAGATGCTCAAGCTCGTACCGAACGAGCTGCGCGAGGCGTCCCTGGCCCTCGGCGTACCGAAGTGGCGCACGATCCTCAAGGTCGTCCTCCCCACGGCGGTCGGCGGCATCACCACGGGCGTCATGCTCGCGATCGCCCGTATCGCCGGTGAGACCGCGCCGATCATGCTGCTCGTCTTCGGCAGCCAGCTGATCAACTCCAACCCCTTCGAAGGCGCCCAGTCCTCGCTCCCCTTCTACATCTGGGAGCAGTACCGGGTCGGCAGTGAGGCGTCGTACGACCGCGCCTGGGCCGCCGCCCTGGTCCTGATCGCCTTCGTCATGATCCTCAATCTGGTGGCCCGCGGCATCGCCCGCTGGAAGGCCCCGAGCACCGGCCGCTAAGGCCAGCAGAAAGCAGTGATTCAGATGGCCAAGCGAATCGACATCAGCGGCCTGTCGGCCTACTACGGCACCCACAAGGCGATCGACGACATCTCGATGACCGTCGAGCCCCGCTCGGTGACGGCCTTCATCGGGCCGTCCGGCTGCGGCAAGTCCACCTTCCTGCGCACCCTCAACCGCATGCACGAGGTCACCCCCGGTGGCCGCGTGGAGGGCAAGGTCCTCCTGGACGACGAGAACCTGTACGGCAAGGACGTCGACCCCGTCGCCGTACGCCGCACGGTCGGCATGGTCTTCCAGCGCCCGAACCCCTTCCCCACCATGTCGATCTTCGACAACGTGGCGGCGGGCCTGCGCCTCAACGGCTCGTACAAGAAGAACAAGCTGGCCGAGGTCGTCGAGAAGTCCCTGCGCGGCGCCAACCTCTGGAACGAGGTCAAGGACCGCCTGAACAAGCCCGGCTCCGGTCTCTCCGGCGGCCAGCAGCAGCGTCTGTGCATCGCCCGCGCGATCGCGGTGGAGCCGCAGGTGCTGCTGATGGACGAGCCGTGCTCGGCCCTGGACCCGATCTCGACCCTCGCCATCGAGGACCTGATCGGCGAGCTGAAGTCGCGCTTCACGATCGTCATCGTGACGCACAACATGCAGCAGGCGGCGCGCGTCTCGGACCGTACGGCGTTCTTCAACCTCGCGGCGGTCGGCCAGCCCGGCAAGCTCGTCGAGATAGACGACACCGAGCGGATCTTCTCCAACCCGTCCGTCCAGGCCACCGAGGACTACATCTCCGGCCGCTTCGGCTAGAAGCCGGCCGCCACACCTGTCCTGCGGTGCTGCATGGCGGTGCCACCGCAAGGCAAAGGGCCCGCCCCCCACTCCTCTTGAGGAGTGGGGGGCGGGCCCGTCTTCGTCCGTACGCCGGACCGCTAGCCGAAGGCCAGCAGTACGACCCAGTAGCACGTCGCGGCCACCAGTGCGGCGGCCGGCATCGTGATGAACCAGCCCAGCACGATGTTCTTGGCTACACCCCAGCGCACCGCACGCGACCCCTTGGTGGAGCCGACGCCCATGATCGCGGAGGTGATGACGTGGGTGGTGGAGATCGGCGCGTGGAACATGAACGACGCCGTGTACATCACGGACGCGGCCGTCGTCTCCGCCGCGAAGCCCTGCGGCGGGTCCAGCTCGATGATCCGCCGGCCGAGCGTCCGCATGATCCGCCAGCCGCCCGCGTACGTACCGAGCGAGAGCGTCAGCGCACAGGCGATCTTGACCCACATCGGGATCGCGTCGCCCTGACCCTCGACATCGGCGATGACCAGCGCCATCACCACGATGCCCATGGTCTTCTGCGCGTCCTGGAGACCGTGGCCAAGCGCCATGCCGGCCGCGGACACGGTCTGGGCGATACGGAAGCCCCGCTTCGCCTTGTGCGGGTTGGCCTTCCGGAACATCCACAGGATGACGACCATCACCAGGTAGCCGAGCAGCAGCCCGACGAACGGTGAGATGAACATCGGGATGACGACCTTCTCCAGCACCCCCGACCAGATAACCTCGGTGCCGCCCGCGAGCGCCGCGCCCACCATGCCGCCGAAGAGCGCGTGCGAGGAGGACGACGGCAGACCGAAGTACCAGGTGACGAGGTTCCAGACGATCGCACCGACCAGCGCGGCGAAGAGGATTCCCATCCCCTTGTCGCCGTGCGGGGTCGCGATGAGCCCTTCACTGACGGTCTTGGCGACGCCGCTGCCCAGGAAGGCACCGGCGAGGTTCATCACGGCGGCCATGGCGAGGGCCGCGCGCGGGGTCAGCGCCCGCGTGGAAACCGAAGTCGCGATGGCGTTCGCGGAGTCGTGAAAGCCGTTTGTATACGTGAATCCGAGCGCGACCCCGATGGTCACGATGAGCGCAAAGGTGTCCACCGGAGGTCAGGACTCCTTGACGGCGATCGTCTCGACCGTGTTGGCGACGTGCTCGAAGGCGTCGGCCGCCTCCTCCAGCACGTCCACGATCTGCTTCAGCTTCAGCACGTCCATGGCGTCGTACTTGCCGTTGAACAGGTGCGCGAGCAGCTTCCGGTGGATCTGGTCGGCCTGGTTCTCGAGGCGGTTGACCTCGATCCAGTACTCGGTGAGGTTCGTCATGGTCCGCAGGTGCGGCATGGCCTCGGCGGTCAGCTCGGCGGCCCGGGCCAGCACCTCGATCTGCTGCTCGACACCCTTCGGCAGCTCCTCGATCTGGTACAGCACGACCAGGTCGACGGCCTCCTCCATGTAATCCATGATGTCGTCGAGCTGCGACGCGAGGTTGTAGATGTCCTCGCGGTCGAACGGCGTGATGAACGAGGAGTTCAGCTGGTGGAAGATCGCGTGGGTCGCGTCGTCCCCCGCGTGCTCCGCTGCCCTCATCCGCTCCGCGATCTCGACTCGGGCGGAGGAGTCCGCTCCGAGCAGTTCCATCAGGAGCTTCGAGCCCGTGACGATGTTGTCCGCAGATGCGGAGAACATGTCGTAGAAGCTCGTCTCCCTGGGGGTCAGACGAAAGCGCACGTGGGGTCCTCGGGGTGCATTGGATTCGGTCAGGGTGATGCTAGGCGCATCATCCGGCCACGGCTAACCGGCGTTCTTCAGTGTCGCCCATCAGGCACAGTGCTCTGTACGGGCCCCCGAGCCCCTACCCACAAAATTCGCTACCATATACCCACGAGGGGTATACAGCCCCTTTCAGGACAACGGGAGGACGCGATGACGACCACCGAGGCGGCCGGCGCGACGACGAGCGACGCGCCCTCCGGAGCTTCCGAAGCCGTGGTGACCGACCACGACCTGGGTGTGCACGGATACCACAAGCAGAAGGACGAGCACCTCAAGCGACTGCGCCGGATCGAGGGCCAGATCCGCGGCCTCCAGCGGCTGGTCGACGAGGACGTCTACTGCATCGACATACTCACCCAGGTCTCGGCGTCGACGAAGGCGCTCCAGTCCTTCGCCCTCCAGCTCCTGGAGGAGCACCTGCGGCACTGCGTGGCGGACGCCGCGGTCAAGGGCGGCGGGGAGATCGACGAGAAGGTCGAAGAGGCCACCAAGGCGATCGCCCGCCTGCTGCGCACCTGACCGAGGCCGAGTACCGACGCCGCACTTCTTAGACGCCGCACTTCTTAGACGCCGCACTTCTGAGACGCCGCGCTTCTGAGCGGGCCCCCGGGCCGGGGCCTTCACCCCCCGGGCCGGGGCCTCACTTCTCGGCGGCTTCGACCGTCCCGGCCGTGGCCCCCACCTTCAGCACCTCGTCGATACGGTCCGGGCTGAGCCGGTCCCCGTCGGCGGCGGACGCCGCGATCATCAACTCACCGCACAGCTCGATCTCGGCGAGGGCGACGTGGTCCTGGACGGGCGTACTACTGCCGAGCGGAGCCACATTCATCACCTCTTTCAGCCGTCTTCAGCCGTCGTCGGCTTCCTAGCGTAGGCAGAGCGGCACAGACCGCGCATGGCACGGACGGACCATTTCCCCGCCACCCGGGGCGGGGCGGCGCGTCCCCCACCCCGCGCCCGGACTCACGCCTGGATCTTCCCGGCGTAGATGTCACGGGCTGCCGGCAGCCGCACCTCCACGGGCACTCCGAACGCGTAGAGCAAGGTCGTGGAGGCGACGGCCACGGTACGTCCCGCATTGGCGAAATCGAACCGGTGGCGGACCTTGCGCAGCCGCCCCTGGTCGTCGAGGTACGCGTCGAACGGAACGGCGTCCTTGGCGAACCCTTTCGCCGCCGCGGCGAGCGCACCGCGGACGTGCGGCGAGGCGACGCGGGCGGCGCGGGCGATGTCGGTGACCCCGCGGTAGTGCCGGACACCGGTCCCGGCCACATCGGTCCGGCCCACGTACGTCGCGTGCTTCGTCCCGCGCAGCAGCTCGGCGGCGGTCAGCGGGTCCGTGGCCCCGCCGGTGACGAGATTCCCGTCGTCCAGGGTGGTCGTGTCGATCCGCACCCACTTGTCGGCGGGCACGCCCGCGCCCCGGTTCTTCATGTACAGCGCACCGGGCGCGAGCAGCTCGGTGATGGGACGGTGCTTGTCCGCGCCGTCGGGGTCGGGCGGCAGCATCACCTTGAGCTGCCCCATGCGCTTCCTGAAGTCGTACGTCCCTTCGCCCCGGATGGTGACACGCGTGCCGCCGGTGGCCATGACCATGGACGTACGGGCCTCCGAGCTCCCCGCGGCCACCAGCGCGTCCGCCGCGCCCCGCACCGTGACCAGGGGGTCACTGCCCTGCTGGTCCTCGGCGACGGCACCGTCACCGGAACAACCGGCGGAGGCGATCAGCCCCGCCGCGACGGCCACGGCGACCGCGCCGCCCTTGACCCTGTGCTGCTGCACCACCATCGCCGCCAACCCCCAACGCCCTGCCACCCGGTGTCCGATCCCACCCGCCCCGCCTAACGACCCCCCACCACCCCGGTCACGCCCACCGGGGCCAGACCGCCCGGGAGGGGGGCGCCCGGGTGGCACGGCTTCGGCGAGTACGGAGTCGGGCGACCGCCGACCACGGCCGCCAAGTACCCCGGTACGGTGGACGCGTGCTTCAAGAGGCCACTCAGGACGCCACCACCCACCGCACCGGCACCACCGAACGCGGCTCCTTCTGCTTCGCGCACTGCTCCTGCGGCTGGCGCGGACCGGCCCGCCGCTCCCGCGAACGAGCCCGCACGGACGCGGAGCTGCACGCGACAACGGCCTGACCCCACCCCGAGGCAGCCAGCACCGCCGCGCCGCTCCCACTCGCCGCCACTGGCCCGCGCTCGTGCGCGCCCGGCGCGGTACACGGGACGTCACGGGCCGAACCGCCGTACCCGCACCCGCACCGACGCTCGTACGCGATCGACTCTCGTACGGGCCCGGCGCTCGTACCCGGAGCCGTCGGCCGCCCCGCCGCACACGCACGGCCACGCCCGGACGCGGCCCCACCGCCCGCGGCTGTCGGCCCAGAGGCTCACTCCCGGTTTCCGGGAGGCCCAGCTGGGGAACCTTCCGCGCCACGCACAGCCACGCACAGCCACGCACAGCCACGCACAGCCCCACCACGACGCCCCGGCAGAAAACCCGGCCCCGCAGGAACCCGTGCCGCCGCAAAGCCGTCTGGCCTCCGGGAGGCAACACACATGGAACGGCGCACACTTCTCACCTCGGCCTCGGCCCTCGCGGCCACTGTCGCGGCAGCCGCCTGCACCGGCACCACCACCGGCAGAGGCACAGGCACAGGCACAGGCACCGGCAACGGCCCCGGACCGGCCACCCGCACAGCGGCCTCGGCCACCACCACCGGCCGAACCCCACCTCCGTCCGCCACCCCGACCTGGGCCGCTCTCGCCCGAGGTCTCGAAGGCCCGCTCGTCCGGCCCGGGGACGCCGCCTACAAAACCGCCCGCCAGCTCTACAACACCCGCTTCGACACCCTGAAGCCCGCGGCTGTCGCGTACGTGGCGAACAAGGCAGACGTCAAGGAGTGCCTGGCGTTCGCCAAGGCCCACCGCACCCCCGTGGCCATCCGCAACGGCGGCCACTCCTACGCCGGCTGGTCCTCCGGCACCGGGCGTCTCGTCATCGACGTATCGAAGCTCGCTCAGGTCAGGGCGAGCGGCACCACGGCCACGGTCGGCGCCGGCGCCAAGCTCATCGACGTCTACCAGGGCCTCGCCCGTCAGGGCCGGCGCACCATCCCCGCCGGCTCCTGCCCCACCGTCGGCATCTCGGGGCTGACCCTCGGCGGCGGCCACGGCGTCGTCTCGCGTGCGTACGGCCTGACCTGCGACAGCCTCACCTCCGCCACGCTCGTCACCGCCGCCGGTAAAAGCCTGCGCTGCACCCCCACCGAGAACGCGGACCTCTTCTGGGCCCTGCGCGGTGCGGGCAACGGCAACTTCGGCGTCGTGACCGAGCTGACCTTCCGCACCCACCCGGCCCCGGCCGCCGTCACCGCGTACATGTCCTGGCCCTGGTCGAAGGCCCAGGCCGTCATCACCGCGTGGCAGGAGTGGGGCCCGTCCCAGCCCGACGAGATCTGGTCGTCCGCGCACCTTGCCGCAGGCCCTGGCGGCACCACGCCCAACGTCTCCGTCGCCGCGTTCTCGCTCGGTACGTACGGCGATCTCCAGAACGCCGTCGACCGCCTCGCCGACCGGATCGGCTCCCCCGCCCGGTCGGTCTCGCTGCGCCGCCGCAGCTACCAGGAGTCGATGCTCGTGTACGCCGGCTGCGCCGGTTTCAGCGACGACCAGTGCCATCTGCCCGGCACCACCCCCGGCCGCACCGCCCAGGGCGCGCTCGGCCGCGAAACGTACGCGGCCCGCAGCGACTTCTTCGACCGCTCGCTCTCCCCGTCGGGCGTACGGGAGCTACTCGCCCGGACCGAAGCGTTCACCCGCCTGCCCGTGTCCCAGGGCGGCGGCGGAAGCATCGCGCTGACCGCGCTCGGCGGAGCGGTGAACCGGGTGGACCCACTGGCGACGGCGTTCGTGCACCGCCGGCAGCGGATGCTCGCCCAGTACATCGGCGCGTGGCGCGCGGGCACCGCCGGCACCGCTCAGCAGGCGTGGCTGAAAAACGCCCATGGTGCGATGCGCCGGTACGCCTCGGGGGCGGCGTACCAGAACTACACGGACGCGACCCTGACGGACTGGCGGAAGGCGTACTACGGGGCGGCCGCCGACCGTCTGACGACTCTGAAGAAGCGTTACGACCCGGACAGGCTCTTCGACTTCCCCCAGGCCCTGTGAGCACGGCCCCGAGCACCTGAGGCCACCCAGACCTCGCGGGCGGGCCGCCCAGACCTCTGAGCGGGCCGCCCGTGCCCCTGAACGGGCCGCCTACGGCCCTGCACCGGCCGCCCAGGCCCTACGAGCGCGGCCGAGCACTCCAGGGCCCTGCGCCCCGGCCTGGCCTCCTACGCCCCGTCCTCAGGCAGCCAGGTCGTTGCGCGTGCTGTCCGCGCCGCGCGGTGCGGGGACCACGGCCGGCCCACCGCCGCCGTCGCCCGGGCCCAGACCGGAGCCGAGCGCCGGCCCCGCACCGGCGACCGACCCGGCACGCTGCGCCGAGCCCTTCGCCCGTACGAGCCAACCGACCTTCTGCGAACGCGAGATCGCCGCCATGAGCGGCGTCAGCAGCGCCATCGCGACCGGCGCGAGCAGCAGTGCGACCGCCGTCCCGAGGGCGAATCCGCCGATGACGTCGGTCGGGTAGTGCACGCCCATGTAGACGCGGCAGAAGCCGGCCACGACCGCCAGCCCGATCGCGGCGAGCCCGAACTTGCGGTTGGCGACGAAGACTCCGACGGCGATGGCCATCGCGAGCGTCGCGTGGTCGCTGACGAACGAGTAGTCCGTCTTGCCGGCGATCAGGACTTCGAGTCCCTTGTGGTCATTGAAGGGTCTAGGCCGTTCCACGAACCCGCGGATCGGAATGTTGATCAGCAGCGCGATCGCTGCCGCCAGCGGGGCCCAGACGAGTCCGGCCACCGAGGTGACCGCGTCGTCGTGCCTGCGCACCCTCCACCAGCACCAGAGCCCCAGCAGGACGATGCCGAGCATGGTCCCGTACTCACCGACGAACTCCATGACCCGGTCGAACCAGCCCGGCGCATCCGCCGCCAGTCCGTTGATGTCGTAGAGCAGACTGACGTCGGGGTTCGCCCCATCCAGTGCGAGTCCAGCCATCTGCCGCGGCCCCTTGCCTTGTTGCCTGCTGCGCGGCACACGTGTCTGCGTGCCGCTCCTGCGAACCCCCGTGGTTCATGCGATGCGATGCCGTGCTCTGCCGTGCCGTGCTTGGTCTGCCCTGCAGTGCCGAGGTCGGCCGCGTCGCGTGGTCAGCGCGACTGTCCCACTTCCCCAGTCCAGGGAACGCCCGGTCGGCCCCCACCGTTCCACTCTCCACCGAATGATCACGATCACGTTATCGAAGAGAGACACGTCGTCGCAGCTCAGAGGGCGGCGATAACGGAGAGTTCAAGCCATGTCACGCGCCGCCGCGAGTCCCCGGCAGGTCCGTGGGAAGCGCCTTCGCACCGTCCTCGGTCACCCGGGTCGCACCAAAGTAATCCGGCGTATCGATCTTGTCGAAGCGGATCACGGCCCCGGTGAACGGAGCGTTGATCATGTACCCGCCACCCACGTAAAGCCCTACGTGCCGGATCGCACGCGAGTTGGTGAGGTCGTCCGAGAAGAACACCAGATCGCCGGGCAACAGCTCGTCCCGCGAGGGGTGCGGACCCGCGTTGTACTGGTCGTTGGCCACGCGCGGCAGCTCGATCCCAACGGTCCGGTACGCCGCCTGAGTGAGTCCGGAGCAGTCGAAACGCCCGCCCTGCTCCGGAGTTCCGTTGCCGCCCCACAGGTACTTGGTCCCCAGCTTCTTCTGGGCGAAGTAGATGGCCCCGGCGGCCTGCCGCGACGGCTCGACCCGCCCGACGGGCCGGGCGAAGCTCTGCTCCAGGCTGGTGATGATCTTCACGTAGTTCTGCGTCTCGCGGTACGGCGGAACGCCCCCGTACTTGATGACGGCGTACGCGCCCGCGTTGTAGGCGGCGAGCATGTTCTTGGTCTGATCCCCCGGCACCTTCTTGACGTATCCGGCCAATTCACAGTCGTACGTCGCCGCCGACGGAATCGCGTCGGCCGGATCCCAGATGTCCCGGTCGCCGTCTTTGTCACCGTCGACGCCGTGGGACGCCCAGGTGCCGGGGATGAACTGAGCGATACCGCGCGCGTTGGCCGGGCTCTGCGCCTGCGGGTTCCAGCCGCTCTCCTGGTACAACTGCGCCGCGAGCAGCGCGGGATTGATGGCCGGGCAGAGGTTGCCCCACTTCTGCACGAGCGGCTGGTACAGCGCGGGCACGGCGCCTTTGGCCAGCCCGACCGCCCGTCCCCCGCCGGCACCGCCGGCCAGCCCCGCGGCCGCCGAGAAGGTCCCGACGACGAGCAGCGCGACGAAGCTCAGGCAGAGCCCGATCCCGATCCCAGTGGCCACCCAGACTTTGCGCACCCCTCAACCCTCCCCCATCCGGGACGGGTTCACAGCAGTTTTCGCGCGCGCGTCCGATGCGGCGTAGAACACGTCCGAAACGCCACGCCGCGGAACGAGGACACGGCGTTCCGAAGCCCCCCTCGGGCCGGACGGCCGATCAGACGCCGCGTCGCAGAGCCGCCCAGGTCTGCGGCCCGACGATGCCGTCGACCCGCAGGCCCTTCACGTCCTGGAAGTGGACGACCCAGCTCTCCGTACGCGCCCCGAAGATGCCGTCGACGGCGAGCGGCTGCCCGCCGGACCAGTGGTTGATGAGGCACTGCACCTCCCGCACAGCGGCACCGGACTGGCCGCGCCGGGCGGTGGCGTTGCCGTCGTAGTAGCCGCAGTAGGCGGGCGCGGCAGACTCCGCGACGGGCACGGCCGTGACGACGACGGCGGCAGGCGGGGCGGTGTACGCGGCGGCGGGCGCGACGGACAGGGCGAGCGCGCCGAGTACGGCGGCCGACGCCAGGGCGGCCCGGTGGCGTACGAGCATGAGGAACTCCCCTTCTCAGGCTGAGGAACGCGGTTGCAGTGCCGGAGATGTCCGTGTCCGCCGAATGTCGGACTATGCGCATATGCCAGGAGAACAACCCATGCGAGTGACACGCATGGGATGCATCCCGCCCAGTGGCGACAGCGACAGCAGGGACTTACGAGACGTCAGGCAGCTCGCCGCACCGGCTTGGGGCACGCTGAAGCCCGCGCCAGACCCTCACGTGAACCAAACCGCTCCCACGACGCCCACCGAGACGCCCGGTCACCCACCGGCCCCGGTGCCCGCGTACGTCCGGAATGGGAACGCCGCACCAACAACCGTCCCCGCACCCGCCGACCAGGGGCCGCACCACCCCAAAAGTCGACGCGCACCCCACCCACCAACCCGCAAGCCACCCGCGCAGCGACGCGACGCGGGAGCGCCCTTGACGCACCACCCCGGCCCACCGACACTCAAGCGCCCAGGGGCAGCCCAAAACTCCCAGAAACAACTAATTCGTCCGCCCCTGACCCCCTGGAGCGACCAATACCTTCCGCCGCGCCACGGCCGACCAAAGGTGCATAACGCCAGTCATTGCCCGGAGTCACCCAGCGTGATACACAGAGTGACCATACGCGTTTCCGAATTCAACCGGCTGGCACCGCAGGTCAACGCGGTGCTTCCAGCCATGCGTGCGGAGGTCGGGTAAAGACAGGCGCCAAGTCGACATACCAGTGCGGTTTCATCAGCGAAGATAGAGCGTGACCCCTGCCGCGTGGCGGGGGCGACGAACTACCCGACAGGGGCGGTGACTTACATGAACCTGGCAGCCGAAAAGGGCGACATCACCACCATCATCGGTGGAATCGCCCCGAACTGGGGTCCGTTCGGGACCCTGGGGAACGAAGCCCGCGTCATGATCGAGGTCGTGATGGCTGTCGCCATCCTCCTCTGCCTCGGAATCGCCATCTGGGGAGCAGCAAAACAGCGGATCGGCGCGACGGCTCTGAGGGACACGTTCAGCGCGGAGCAGGGCAAGGGCCTGATCGTCGCCGGCCTCACCGGCGTCTTCATCATCGGCTCGCTCGGCACGCTCTTCACCATCGTGTACGGGATGGCTGTTTAACCCACCGTCAGCCGGCACCGGGCGTTCCCGGCCCCACTCCCCCCATCCCACCCGTCCGTCGTGCCCATTGGCTGAGGTTGCGTCTCCCTGATGTCGAGTCACCACACCGCGTCCGCGCGGGAAGCAGCACGGCTACCGTCGTACTACGCGGAACTGCTAACGGTTGAGGGGGCGCACGCGGCATGAATCTCGGGGACGAGCACGGCTACGGCAACGACAGCGGTCGTTCGGACCGTGTCGGCGGCTCCGGTCAGACGCGCACACGCCTGCCAGAGGGTGGCGGGAGTGATGTGTACGGGGGCGCCCGACGGCCCGTACGGACCTCACGCTCCCTCATCACTGTGGTGGGCGTCGTAGTGCTGCTGATCGCGGCTATCGCGTTCGCGAATCGCGGTGGTGGAGAGACCGGCCCGGTCGACGAGGCCAAGCGAGGGGCTGGGGCGGAGCCCACGTCCGCGACGGGCGTGAAGCCGGTCGCGGGCAAGAACGGGACGATCCCGTCCGGCTTCGCACGCGACGAGCAGGGAGCGCAGTCCGCTGCGGCGAATTTCGCCGTTGCTCTCGTCTCAGCCGAGATTCTCAATCCCGACCGTCGGCAGGAGATCGTGGGTCAGATCTTCGTTCCGGTGAAGGTCCCGGAGCTCGAGGCCAAGTTCGACAAGGCGTACAACCAGGACTTCCTCGACAAGGTCGGACTCGACAAGAACGGCAATGCCGCCGAGGGAATGACGTACGTCTCGCGCACAGCGCCCGTCGGCACCAAGGTCACCGCCTACACGGACAGCACCGCAACCGTCGAAGTCTGGTGCACAGGCGTGTTCGGTACGGCAGGTGTCGGCTCGACCAACCCGGTAACCAATGACTGGTTCACCATGACGCTCGAGATCCAGTGGGCAGGCGGCGACTGGAAGGTCGCGAGCTTCTCCCAGAAGGAGGGGCCGGCCCCCGTGAACGCCGACCGTGCGGCCTCCGGTGCAGATGAGATCGCCAAGGCAGTCGACGAGTACGGAGGGTTCACTTATGCCCGGTAGCTCACGCCTGGCGCTGAAACTGGCCGCCGCCTTCACCTTCGTACAGACGATGTTTGTGCTTCTGGCAGGCCGCGCCTTGGCCGCACCGACGCCGACGCCGACTCCCTCCGCCAAAGACAACTGCGACCTCATCGTCGGGCCGGCAAAGGACTACTGCGAAGGCGGTGACGGCGGTGGTTCGCGTCTTCGCGCGCCCACCGAGCCCGCCGAGGCGCTCGACCCCCTCGCCTCCCTGGCCAAGGGGTGCGCCGACGCAGCCGCCTGGATCGTGGGGAAGCTCTCCGAGGCCGTGAAGTCGACCGCCGACGTCGATTTCACCAACCCCACTTTCCTCAAGCAGTACGCCATCGTCTTCGCCGCCTCCGCCATCCTCACCCTCGTCCTCTGGCTGCTCGCCGTCGCCAAGCGCGCCATCCGCGGCGTGCCGCTCGCGACCGCGCTGTCCGAGGCCATCGGGTTCCTCTGGCTCACCGTCCTCGCGTCCGCCTTCACCCCGCTGGTCCTCTACACGATCGTCTCCGCCACCGACGGTGTCACCGAGGTCATCGCCGCCGGCACCGGCGGGCAGACCGACGTGTTCTTCGGATCGTTCGCCGAGGCGCTCAAGAAGGGCGACGACATCGGCGGCGGCCCGATCATGCTGATCGTCGTGTCCCTCGTGACGATCCTCGCGGCGGGAATCCTCTTCCTGGAGCTGTTCATCCGCGCCCTGCTCCTCTACGTCGGCGCGCTCCTCGGCGTCGTCGTCTACGCCGGGCTCGTCGACAAGAACATGTGGGGCCACGTACGCCGCTGGGCCGGCATCATGATCGCCGTCATCATGGTCAAGCCCGTCATCGTGATCGTCCTCGGCCTCGCCGGGGCCCTCTCCGCCGACGACGGACCGAACGCCTTCTCCGCCGTCGTCTCCGGTCTGGCCATCATCCTGCTGGCGATCTTCGCCTCCGGCATGATCTACCGCTTCGTCCCCGGCTTCGGCGACGAGATCGCCGCCGCCCGCAGCAACCGCAACAAGGCCACCGACGGCGCCCAGGCGGCCGCCGTCATCAGTTCCCCCGCCGCCCTCGTCTCGCAGGGCATCAAGGCGCACAGCAGCCGTGGCGGAGGCGGCGGCGACCGGGGCGGCAACAGTTCGCCGTCCCGTCAGGCCAACGCCGTCAGCGGCGGCGTGGCCGCCCACAGCGCCCGCGGCTCCGGCGGCGGGTCCGGCGGCGCCCCCACGGGCGGAGGCGGCGGAGTCGTCCCCTCCGCCGCACCCTCGCCCCGTAGCAACAGCACTCACACGAACCGCGGTACCGGAAGCACGAGTACCGGCAACAACAGCACAGGAGGTGCAGGGCGTTGACGACGCAGTCCCAACCGATCACGCCCCGCCGTACGTATCTCATCGGCCGCGCCCGGCCGAGCGCGATCGTCGGCAAGAACCGCGAGACCGGCGAGATCGCGCTGATCATCGCCGGCGCGTTCCTCGGCATGATGAGCGGGCTGCTGGTCCCCGTCCTGTCCCTGCGGATCGTGCTGCTCATGGGCTTCCCGATGGTGGCCCTGATGGCGGTGTACGTCCCGTACAAGCACCGCACCTTCTACAAATGGTTCGAGATCAACCGCAGTTACAAACGCACCCTGCGCAACGGCACGACGTACCGCAGCGGCGCCATGGAGGCCGGTGTCCGCAGCGACGGCCGTGAGGTGGAGGTCGGCCCGCCGCCGGGCATCGGGCGTATCAACTGGCTCGCCGCCCCCTTCGGCCCCGACGAGATCGCCGTACTCCTGCACGCCGACCGGCGGACGGTCACCGCCGCCATCGAGATCGAGGGCCCCGGCGTCGGCCTGCGCGACAGCGAGGACCAGGAAGCCCTGGTGGACCGTTTCGGCACGCTGCTCAAGCACGTCGCCAACGGCGACGGCTTCGTGACCCGCCTCCAGATGCTCGCCCGCACCCTCCCCGCCGACCCCGACGCCCACGCCAAGGACGTCGCCCAGCGCGGCGACACGCACGCTCCCGGCTGGCTGAAGGACTCGTACGACCAGCTCCAGTCCATGGTCTCAACGTCCAGCGAGCAGCACCGCGCCTACCTCGTCGCCTGCATGCACTACTCCCGCGAGCTCGCCGCCGAGGCCAACGCCATGGCCCGCGCCGCCCGCCCGCACGGCGGCCGCAGGCTCGACCGCGACTCCGGCCTCGCCGTCGTCATGGCGCGCGAGCTCACCGACATCTGCGCGCGGCTCGCGGAGGCGGACATCCGGGTGCGCCAGCCCCTCGGCCAGGGCCGCCTCGCGTCCCTCGTGCACTCGATGTACGACCCCGACCACCCCATCGACCACATCCAGGCCATGACGAAGCGCAACGCCTGGCCGGCCGAGCTGGACGCCATGGAGGCGACGTACCTCCAGGCCAAGACGCGCGAGTCGTCCACCCGCGCCCCCTGGTGCCACGCCACCGCCTGGGTCAAGGAGTGGCCGATGACGCCGGTCGGCGTCAACTTCCTCGCCCCGCTGCTCGTCCACACCCCCGACGTGATCCGTACCGTCGCCGTCACCATGGACCTCGAACCCACCGAGATCGCCATCGAGCGGATGCTGACGGAGAAGACCAACGACGAGGCGGAAGCCAGCCGTCAGGCCAAGATGAACCGCACCGTCGACCCGCGCGACATCGCCGCGCACGGCCGGCTCGACCAGCGGGGTGAAGATCTCGCGAGCGGCGCGGCGGGGGTCAACCTCGTCGGGTACATCACTGTGTCGTCGCGTTCACCCGAGGCGCTGGCCCGCGACAAGCGGACCATCCGGGCCTCGGCAGGCAAGTCCTATCTGAAGCTGGAGTGGTGCGACCGCGAGCACCACCGGGCGTTCGTCAACACCCTGCCGTTCGCCACCGGTATCCGTCGTTAGCCGAGAGGGCAGACCCGCCATGCGAGATCCGCTGTCCGCCGTCACGGATGCCTTCACCAGCTTCCTCTTCGGAAAGGTCGAGACGACCAGACTTCCCGTCCGTACGTCGACGGGGCAGGCCCAGGCCGTGTACCTGCCCACCGCCGCTCCGGGCCTCGGCGACTCGGGCGTGATCATCGGCCGTGAGGTCTACAGCGGCAAGGGATACATCTACGACCCCTTCCAGCTGTACGGACAGCAGCTCCCGGCGCCGCACTGGCTGGTCCTCGGCGAGTCCGGCAACGGCAAGTCCGCGCTGGAGAAGACGTACGTACTGCGCCAGCTGCGCTTCAAGGACCGCCAGGTCGTGGTCCTCGACGCCCAGGGCGAGGACGGCATGGGCGAGTGGAACCTCATCGCCCAGGAGCTGGGGATAACCCCCATCCGGCTCGACCCGACGGCGGCCCTCAACGGCGGCATCCGCCTCAACCCCCTCGACCCGTCGATCACGACCACGGGACAGCTCGCGCTGCTCCGTACGATCATCGAGGTCGCGATGGGGCACGGCCTCGACGAGCGCTCCGGCTTCGCGCTCAAGGTCGCCCACGCGTACGTGAACGAGACGATCATCGACCGCCAGCCGGTCCTGACGGACATCGTCGAACAACTGCGCCACCCGGAACCGGAGTCGGCCGAGGCGATGAACGTCGACCTGGACGACGTACGGGCCTGGGGCCTGGACGTCGCCCTCGTCCTGGACCGCCTCGTCGACGGTGACCTGCGCGGCATGTTCGACGGCCCGACGACGGTCGGCATCGACCTCGACGCGCCGCTGATCGTCTTCGACCTCTCCCACATCGACCGGAACTCGATCGCGATGCCGATCCTGATGGCGATCGTCGGCGTGTGGCTGGAACACACCTGGATCCGGCCCGACCGCAAGAAGCGCATCTTCCTGGTGGAGGAGGCGTGGCACATCATCAACAGCCCGTTCGTCGCCCAGCTCTTCCAGCGGCTGCTGAAGTTCGGCCGCCGTCTGGGCCTGTCCTTCGTGGCGGTCGTCCACCACCTGTCCGACGTGGTGGACGGCGCGGCGGCGCGGGAGGCAGCAGCGATCCTGAAGATGGCCTCGACACGGACGATCTACGCCCAGAAGGCGGACGAGGCCCGGGCCACCGGGCGGGTGCTCGGCCTGCCGCGCTGGGCGGTCGAGATCATTCCGACGCTGACCCCGGGCATCGCCGTATGGGACGTGAACGGCAATGTCCAGGTCGTCAAACACCTGATCACGGAAGCGGAACGCCCCCTCGTCTTCACGGACCGCGCGATGACGGAGACCTCGGCGGACATGATCGCCGACGACCTGCGAGCCGCGGAGTTGGAGGCGGAGCAGCGGGCGGCGCTCATCGAGCAGCAGATGAACGAGTCCTCGTCCTCGGAATCGACGGTCGCCTGACATGAGACAGCACCACGACGGGCGGCACGGCCACCAGCAGCCGGGGGAACGCGGCATCCCCGACTCCCTGCTGGTCGGCCTGCTGGCGTTCCTGCTCGGCCTGACGATCCTGGCATGGCTGGCGACGGGCCTCGCGGGCCTGTTCGCCCGCGGCGCGTGGCCGGACGGCGTCACCTTCGCCCGTACGCCGCTGGCCCTGCGCCGCCTGTTGGGCGCCCCGCAGGACATCGCGGCCGCATGGCCGGACACACCGCCGGACCAGTTGTCGGGGTACGGACTGTTCTGGGGCCTGCTCATCGGCGAGCTGATGGTGGCGTGCGTACTGACGATCTTCGTGATCGGCGTACTGGCCCGTCTGAAGGCACAGCGCGAAACGGCGAGAGCGGCGGCGACGACGGCGAAGCAAACCGGGGCGGAGCCGCACTACAACCGCCCCGCCGCCCCGCCGCACGCCGGCGCCGGTACCCGTCCGGGTGACGCGGAAGGCACGGGCGCCGGCCACGTACCCGCGGCTGTGCCCCACACCGGCGCGGGTGCGGCCTACGCGGATTACAAGGATTACGCGGACTACGCGGGTCACGAATCCGCCGCTCTGCCGCACCCTGATCATGCCGGCGGCAGCGCCAGGACAGGTGTCCACGGACCCGGTCACGAATCCGCGGCAAGGCCCGAGCCGGCCGCCGCCCACACCCCGGGCACCGAATCCGCCTCAAGCGTGTCCGCCGCCGCACCCCTCCACGCCGCCGCCACTGCCCCCGGCCCGCACCCCGGCGTCCACCCCGGTACCCACCCCGGTACCCACCCGCCAGGGAGCCAGGCCGCCACGAGCCCGTACCTCCCCACTCGGTCCGCCTCCGCCGTCCCGGCCCCCCGTACGCCCCGTCTGCTCTACGGCAGCCCTGAGGCCCGCCGACCCACCGCCGTGCAGGCCGTCCTCGACGCCGAGGGTCCGGCGCTCGTCGTCACTTCCGACCCCAGCCTCTGGGCCGAGACCAAGGGCGCGCGGGCCAAGCTCGGCCCGGTCCTCGTGTACGACCCCGGGCACCTGTGCGACACCCCGGCCCGCCTCCACTGGTCGCCCACCACCGGCTGCGACCGCTCCGATATCGCCGCCGCGCGAGCGGTGGCCCTGCTGGCGCCCATACGGCCCCAGGCGCGGCTCGACGCCGCGATGGCCGACACCGCGGAGACGCTGCTGAGCAGTTGGCTGCACGCCGCCGCCGTCGACGGCCGCCCCTTCCGGCAGGTGCACCGCTGGGCGCAGGGCCACAGTGCGCACGAGCCGGTACGTATCCTCCGCACCCACCCCGAGGCGTCGAGCGGCGCCGCGGGCCTCCTGGAGTCCGCCCTCACGGCGTACCCGGAACGTCGCGAAATCGCACAGGAGTTGACCGTACGGGCGCTCGCCGCGCTCTCCTCGGTTCATATTCGCGAGGTCTGCACACCCAATCGAAACGATTCGGTCACCTTGGAATCATTCGCGGACGAAGGGGGCACCCTTTATGTGGTGGGTGAAGCAATCGAGGACCCGAAGTCGCGTCCCGGGGCGATGCCTCTGCTCACCGCACTCACCTCAAGCGTGGTCGAGCACGGCCGCCGCATGGCCGCACGGTCATCCGACGGTCGGCTCGACCCACCAATGACGTTCGTCCTGGACGACGTCGCGGCCGTGGCTCCGCTTCCCCAGCTTCCGGAGCTGCTGTCGACCGGTCAGGACCAGGGCCTGCCGACCCTGGTCCTGCTCCGCTCCCAGGAGCAGGGCCGTGCCCGCTGGCCGGACCACACCCTGGCCGCCGGTTAGCGCGGGCCCCCGGAAGCCGGCGACCGCACCGCCACCATCTCGTACTCCTTCGCCGCCGGGTCCCCCGGCGGCGCCATCGTCACCCCGCTCCGTACGAACCCGGCCTTGGTGTAAAGCGCCTCGGCCCGCCCGTTGCGCTCGTGCACGAACAACCGCACCTGCTCCGCACGGGGCTCCGTGAGCGACCACGCCCAGTCCAACGCCGCTCCGAGAAGCTCCTGCGCCACACCGGTGCCCCGCGCCTCGGGCCGTACGAAGACTCCGACCACATGGACCTGGTCGACCTCGGGCGAAGGGGCGAAGTGGGCTTCCGCACCAGCCCGTTCGACGATGCCGGTGACGGACCCCACCCACCGCCCGTCCGGCGTCTCCGCCACGAACTGCCGCACGTGACCGCCCGCGACCGCCCCGTCCGTACGCTCCTGCCAGAAAGAGTCAGGCTGGGTCAGGGCCTTCTCGTACGTATCCAGGAACGCGATGTCCGCCGCCGGGTCCTGGAGCGCGGCAAGCCGCAGCTCTTTCACCCGGGGCCACTCGCCGGCGTCACGTACAGGTCGAATCACATAGTCCATGCCCTGATGCTCACCCGTCCCCGGCCGCCAAACCAAACAGTTTTGCCGGCCGCCCGACGGCCCCAGAACACAGAAAAGCCCCGCACCATAAGGTGCGGGGCTTTCCCACAATAATTGTTCGGCGGCGTCCTACTCTCCCACAGGGTCCCCCCTGCAGTACCATCGGCGCTGAAAGGCTTAGCTTCCGGGTTCGGAATGTAACCGGGCGTTTCCCTAACGCTATGACCACCGAAACTCTATGAAGTTGAACAAACCGGAAACGGCACAGTTCGTTACTTCAGAACTAACACAGTGGACGCGAGCAACTGAGGACAAGCCCTCGGCCTATTAGTACCAGTCAGCTCCACCCGTTACCGGGCTTCCACATCTGGCCTATCAACCCAGTCGTCTACTGGGAGCCTTAACCCCTCAAAGGGGGTGGGAATACTCATCTCGAAGCAGGCTTCCCGCTTAGATGCTTTCAGCGGTTATCCTTTCCGAACGTAGCCAACCAGCCATGCCCTTGGCAGGACAACTGGCACACCAGAGGTTCGTCCGTCCCGGTCCTCTCGTACTAGGGACAGCCCTTCTCAATATTCCTACGCGCGCAGAGGATAGGGACCGAACTGTCTCACGACGTTCTAAACCCAGCTCGCGTACCGCTTTAATGGGCGAACAGCCCAACCCTTGGGACCGACTCCAGCCCCAGGATGCGACGAGCCGACATCGAGGTGCCAAACCATCCCGTCGATATGGACTCTTGGGGAAGATCAGCCTGTTATCCCCGGGGTACCTTTTATCCGTTGAGCGACAGCGCTTCCACAAGCCACTGCCGGATCACTAGTCCCGACTTTCGTCCCTGCTCGACCCGTCGGTCTCACAGTCAAGCTCCCTTGTGCACTTACACTCAACACCTGATTGCCAACCAGGCTGAGGGAACCTTTGGGCGCCTCCGTTACTCTTTAGGAGGCAACCGCCCCAGTTAAACTACCCATCAGACACTGTCCCTGATCCGGATCACGGACCGAGGTTAGACATCCAGCACGACCAGAGTGGTATTTCAAGATTGACTCCACACACACTGGCGTGCATGCTTCAAAGTCTCCCACCTATCCTACACAAGCCGAACCGAACACCAATATCAAACTGTAGTAAAGGTCCCGGGGTCTTTCCGTCCTTCTGCGCGAAACGAGCATCTTTACTCGTAGTGCAATTTCACCGGGCCTATGGTTGAGACAGTCGAGAAGTCGTTACGCCATTCGTGCAGGTCGGAACTTACCCGACAAGGAATTTCGCTACCTTAGGATGGTTATAGTTACCACCGCCGTTTACTGGCGCTTAAGTTCTCAGCTTCGCACGCCCGAAAGCGCACTAACCGGTCCCCTTAACGTTCCAGCACCGGGCAGGCGTCAGTCCGTATACATCGCCTTACGGCTTCGCACGGACCTGTGTTTTTAGTAAACAGTCGCTTCTCGCTGGTCTCTGCGGCCACCCCCAGCTCACGGAGTAAATCCGATCACCAGTGATGGCCCCCCTTCTCCCGAAGTTACGGGGGCATTTTGCCGAGTTCCTTAACCATAGTTCACCCGAACGCCTCGGTATTCTCTACCTGACCACCTGAGTCGGTTTAGGGTACGGGCCGCCATGAAACTCGCTAGAGGCTTTTCTCGACAGCATAGGATCATCCACTTCACCACAATCGGCTCGGCATCAGGTCTCAGCCTTAACGAGGGACGGATTTACCTACCCCTCGGCCTACACCCTTACCCCGGGACAACCACCGCCCGGGCTGGACTACCTTCCTGCGTCACCCCATCGCTTACCTACTACCACCTTGGACCGGCGGCTCCACCACTTCCCTTTGCCCGAAGGCTCCAGGACGGCTTCACGGCCTTAGCATCAATGGATTCGATACTGGGCGTTTCAAAGCGGGTACCGGAATATCAACCGGTTGTCCATCGACTACGCCTGTCGGCCTCGCCTT